>JALYLX010000085.1 GCA_030773995.1 Chloroflexota bacterium | reverse complement strand
CCACCACGCTTCGCGTCGGCACGCTCGTGCTCGACAACGATTTCCGGAACCCGTTGCTCCTCGCGCGCGAGGCCGCCACCGTCGACGTCATCTCGAACGGGCGGCTCGAGCTCGGGATCGGCGCCGGCTGGCACGATCGGGACAACCATAGCCTCGGGATCAGCTACGACCCGCCGCGTGTACGCGTCGAGCGCCTGGCCGAGGCCGTCCCGCTCCTCAAGCGCCTGTTCACGGAGGACGAGGTGACCCACGCCGGCACGCATTACCGGCACGACGGGGCGCACAGCGGCCCGAAGCCGGTGCAGCGACCCCATCCACCGATCCTCATCGCCGGAGGCGGCGATCGGATCCTCGAGCTCGCGGTGAAGCAGGCCGACATCGTCGGAGTCGTGCCGCGTACCCGACGCGATGGTGCGCCCGACCGAGCCGCGTACTCGTGGGAGACCGCGCTCGATCGCTTCGCGTACGTGCGGGGCCTGCTCGGCGATCGCGACGTCGAGCTGAACACGCTGGTCTTCGGCATGACCGTGACCGACGACCGTGCGGCCGCCATCGCCGAGCTCGCGAAGCGGATGGAAGGTGCGCCGCCGGAGATGATCGATCGGTCGCCGTTCTTCCTGGTCGGCTCGCTCGCCGAGATGCGCGCGCAGCTCCTTCGGGTCCGCGACACGTTCGGGGTGAGCTACTTCAACGTCCGCGGCGATCACATCGAGGCGTTCGGGCCGCTGGCAAAAGAGTTGGCCGGCAACGGCGACGGAGGCAACCGTGACTGACGCGAAAGATCGCGCCTTCGTGCTGCTGCCGGGCGAGGGCAGATCGATCGATATGGGCACGTTCCGCATGTCGGTCAAGGCAGCGCAGCACGAGACCGACGGGGCGTTCTCGCTTCTCGAGGCGGACGAACCGGCGGGATTTGGGCCACCGCTACACATCCACCGCGACGCCGCCGAAGCGTTCTACGTCCTCGCGGGTGAGTACATCATCTTCCTCGACGGTCACCGGACCGTCTGCCCCGCCGGATCGTTCATCTATATCCCGGCCGGGCTGCCCCATGGCTTCAGGGTCGGTGCCGTCGCCAGCAGAAAGCTCAATCTCTACACGCCGGCGGCGATGGTGGGATATTTCGACGATCTGAGCGACGCCGCCACGTCGGGTCCCGTCGATCCCGCGGTCCTGGCCGAGACCGCACTGAGGTACTCGATGGACATAGTTGGTCCTGTGCCTGAGGGATACACGTAGCGGCGCAGCCCTGATACGAGAGCGAGGTCCTTCACCGCGAGCTCCGCGCCCTGCGGCCGGCCCATGCGATGAAAGACCTCGCTCGCGTCAGATAAGTGCTGGGCTCGCGCTACGTGGTCGCGCCGATCACTTGCCTTTTGGCTTCGCCATGGTCGCGTCCTTCGCCTGCTTGGCGATCCGGAACTTCAGGACGCGTTTCGCCGGGATCTTGATCTCCGCGCCGGTCGCCGGGTTGCGGCCGAGGCGGGCCTTGCGGTCGACGATCACGAGCTTCCCCAGGCCGGGGATCGTGAAGCCGTTCTTCGCTTCCTTGTACGCGAGGTTGTTCAGCTCGTCCAGGAACTCTGCGGTCTGCTTCTTCGAAAGGCCCGTCTTCTCTGCCAGCGTCGCCATCGTCTGCGACTTCGTCATCGAGGCCACCCTGCCGTCCTCCACATAAGCCCATTCGGGCGTATTTCCGCTGCATTGTGCATTGCACGGAAGCACTATGTTCGCCGATGTCGCTTCTCGTCGTGGATAACCCGTCCGATCGCCCGGAGTGGATCATGGAGACGATCCGGCTCGTAGCCGGCTCCGCTGCGGACGGACGTCGCTCTCTCCTCCACTTGGTCGGGGAGACGACCGACGCCGACCTCCTCGCCGGGTCGCCGGACGACTGGGGTCTGGGCCAGATCGCCGTCCACCTTCTGATCGTCGACCGGGGCGTATCGCTCATCGCCCTCCGGCTCGCGCGAGGCGAGGAAGCCGGCAACACCGGGCAGCCCCGGCCGGCGCCGAGCGGCGTCACCCGGGATGGCATACGAACGTTGGCCGAAAAAGCCGCCGCCGCCGCCGCGCGCCTGCGGACGGACTTCCCACGAGAGCCCAATGTCATCCGGACGGCCGCTCATCCGTTCTACGGGCCGATGAACTGCTTCGGCTGGCTGCTCACGATCCCGAACCACTACAACGCGCACCTTTCCGCCTATCGCGAAGGCCGCCCCTCGCCGCTCTAGCCGCTAGATTGCCTGCGACCCAGCAGGAGGGAACGCCATGTCGACTGACACGACGCAAAGCTCGGCCCTCGACACGCTCGGCAGCGAGACGCGGACGTTCCCACCACCACCGGAGTTCGTCCGACAGGCGAACGTGACGGATCCCGCGATCTACGAGCGCGCGGACAAAGACTTCGAGGGCTTCTGGGCCGAGCACGCCCGGACCCTGACCTGGCGGAAGGCGTTCACCAAGGTCCTCGAGTGGGAGGCGCCGTACGCGAAGTGGTTCGCCGACGGTCAGCTGAACGTTTCGGAAAACTGCCTCGACCGTCACGTCACGGCCGGCAAAGGCGCAAAGGTCGCGTACTACTGGGAGGGCGAGCCGGGCGATACCCGCGCGCTCACCTACCAGGACCTGCTGGATGAGACCCAGCGCTGCGCGAACGCCCTGAAGGAGCTTGGCGTCAAGAAGGGCGACCGCGTCGCCATCTACATGCCGATGATCCCCGAGCTCCCCGTCGCGATGCTGGCCTGCGCCCGGATCGGCGCGCCGTTCACGGTCGTGTTCGGCGGCTTCTCGGCGGAGGCCCTCGCCGGTCGTATCACCGACTCGGAGGCGAAGCTCGTGATCACGGCCGACGGTGGGTACCGCAAGGGCAACATCGTGCCGCTCAAGGCGAACGCCGACGAGGCGATCGCCAAGGCGTCCACCGTCGAGAAGGTGCTCGTCGTGCAGCGCACCAAGCAGCAGGTGGCCTGGAGCGAGGGGCGCGACGTCTGGTGGCACGACATCGTCACGAAGCAGCAGCCCGACTGCCCGGCCGAGCCGGTGGACGCGGAGCACATGCTCTACCTCCTCTACACCTCGGGGACCACCGCGAAGCCAAAGGGCATCGTGCACACAAGCGCTGGGTACCTCACCGGCGTCGCAACGACCACGAAGTTCATCTTCGACGTCAACGACAGCGACGTGTACTGGTGCGCGGCCGACATCGGTTGGGTCACCGGGCACAGCTACATCGTGTTCGGGCCGCTCGCCAACGGCGTCACCGGGGTGATGTACGAGGGCACGCCCGATTTCCCGGACAAAGACCGCTGGTGGGCGATCATCGAGAAGTACAAGGTCTCGATCCTGTACTGCGCGCCCACGGCGATCCGCACCTTCATGAAGTGGGGACCGGAGCACATCCAGAAGCACGATCTGAAGTCGCTGCGGCTCCTCGGCTCCGTCGGCGAGCCCATCAATCCCGAGGCGTGGCTCTGGTACCGACAGAACATCGGCGGCGAGCGCTGCCCGATCGTCGATACCTGGTGGATGACGGAGACCGGGATGATCCTCATCTCGCCGCTCCCGGGGATCACGACGACGAAGCCGGGCAGCGCGACGTTCCCGTTCCCGGGCGTGATGGCGGACGTGGTCGACGAGGAGGGCAGGAGCGTCCCGCTCGGCCAGGCCGGCTATCTCGTGATCACCCGCCCGTGGCCGGCGATGCTCCGGGGCATCTACAAGGACGACGCGCGCTACCGCGAGACGTACTGGAGCAAGTATCCCGGGCGCTACTTCGCCGGGGACGGGGCGAAGCGCGACGCCGACGGCTACTTCTGGCTCATGGGCCGCGTCGACGACGTCATGAAGATCTCCGGCCACCGCATCTCGACCACCGAGGTCGAGTCGGCGCTCGTCTCGCACCCGAAGGTCGCGGAGGCCGCGGTCATCGGCCGCGAGGACCCGGTGACGACGCAGGCCATCTTCGCGTTCGTGACCCTGCGGGGCGGGAACGACTCGAGCGAAGCCCTGTCGAAGGAGCTTCGCGAGCACGTCGTCTCGAAGATCGGCTCGATCGCCAGGCCGAAGACGATCATGTTCGCGCCCGAGCTCCCGAAGACGCGCTCCGGGAAGATCATGCGGCGGCTCCTCCGGGACATCGCGAACGGCCAACCCCTTGGCGATACGACGACCTTGGCCGACGCGACCGTGGTCGAGACGATCCGCGCCTCGACCGGCAAAGAGGAGTAGTTCCGCCACGCGGGAACCCCCGCTCGACTGCTCCTTGACGAGTCGCCGAACTAAGCCCTAAATACCGCCATTCGGGGCGCCATGCGCGCTACCGGGAGGTGGTGGACAGCGGGGCTGGACGGGTCCGGACGCGGTGATCGCGTCACGAACGAACGACGTGCATCGCGCGATTTCGAAGGAGGGGCATCTTGGCAACAATGGCGGCGCCGCGGGCCGGAGGCTGGCGGACGACGTACGGACTTCCGTTCGTCATCGGGGCCTCGTCCGCGGGCACGATCATCGAGTGGTACGACTTCTACCTGTACGCGACGCTCACGCCGTTCCTCGCTCCGATCTTCTTCCCGAGCACCAACCCCACCGCGTCGCTGTTGGCCGCGTTCGCGACCTACGCAGCCGGCTTCCTCGTGCGGCCGTTCGGCGCGGTCGTCTTCGGCCGGATCGGGGACGTCATCGGGCGCAAGTACGCGTTCCTGATGACGATCTCGATCATGGGCGTCGCGACGGTCCTCGTCGGTCTTCTCCCGACGTACGAAGCGATCGGCATCCTCGCACCGACGATCCTCCTGCTGCTCCGGCTCGCGCAGGGCCTCGCCCTTGGCGGCGAGTACGGCGGCGCGGCCATCTACGTGGCCGAGCACGCGCCGGACACCAAGCGTGGCTTCTACACCGCGTGGATCCAGACCACCGCGACCATCGGATTCTTCCTCGCGCTCGCCGTCATCCTCGTGTTCCGCACGAACATGAGCCCCGCTGACTTCGCGAGCACCGGCTGGCGCTACCCGTTCCTCATCTCGGCGCTCCTGCTCGCGCTCGCGATCTACATCCGGATGCGGCTCCAGGAGACCCCGCTGTTCGCGCGCCTCAAGGCCCGGGGTGAGACCACCAAGAACACCGCGTCATGGGCCAAGGAGAGCTTCAGCGGCCGGAAGGTCGGCACCATTGCCCTCGTGCTTCTCGGCCTGACCGCCGGTCAAGGCGTGGTCTGGTACCAGGGTCAGTTCCAGGCGAACTTCTTCATGACCACGTATCTGAAGCTCACCTTCACGCAGTCCTATCAGATCATGCTCTGGGCCGTCGCCCTCGGCACGCCGTTCTTCCTGTTCTTCGGGTGGCTGTCGGACAAGATCGGACGGAAGGTCATCATCTTGGGCGGCTGCCTCATCGCAGCGGTCACGTACCTGCCGATCTACCACGCGATGTACGACTTCGCGAACGTCACGTACGACCCGGCCACCGGTCTCATCACGAAGGCCGACCCGAACGTTCCGGTCCTGATCGCGCTCGTGTGGATCCAGGTCGTCTACGTGACCATGGTCTACGGGCCGATCGCGGCGTTCCTCGTCGAGTACTTCCGCGCGAAGGTCCGCTACACCTCGCTGTCGATCCCGTACCACTTCGGGAACGGCTGGTTCGGCGGACTCCTACCGCTGTTCTTCACCGGGCTCGTCGGGGCGACGTTCCCTGAAGGCAGCAAGTCCTACGTGCCATTCCTCAAGAACTTCATGTCCCTGCCCATCGACAGCAGTCTCAGCCTGCGGCAGTTCAACACGACGAACGACCCGAACGGCAACATCTACCTCGGTCTCGCGTACGTCATCACCGTCGCGCTCATGTCGGTGGTCATCGGGACCTTGTTCCTGAAGGAGCCGAAGGGCGTCAAGATCTGGTCTGAGGTCGGTGGCGAGGACGAGCTCGCGCCCGGCCTCGTCGGGGAGGCGACGCCCGCCGACTGATCGAGCCTTCCGCGGACGTGAAGAGAGGGCGGCGCAAGCCGCCCTCTCATTCACTCGAGGTACCGCTCGAACGTGATCCAGCGAGAGCCGGCGATTATGGCGACCGCCCCGATCGCCAGCAGCGTGACGCCAAGCACGACGAACCGCGCGGTACCGCCCACCGAACCGAGCACCGCCACGGTGATGATCAGGACCGGAAAGAAGAGGATCCCATTCACATTGTTCGCCGTTCGGAAATCGCGGGCCAGGAGCGTCAGGAGCAACGACAGACAGGTCGAGCAGACCACCGCCGTGACGAGGGGGACCAGCAGGAGCGCGACTTCGCCCGCCGGAGCCACACCGACCACGACGATGAGGGTCGCGGTGATCGCGAACAGCGGGACCGTCACGACGATGCCGAGGATGAGGATCGAGAGGAGCTTGGCGAGGAGGATGTCCGTGAGTCGGACTGGCAGTGCGATGAGCAGCTCGAGCGTGCGGCCTTCGCGCTCGGACACGATCGTGTAGCTCGCGGCGAGCGACGGGACGATCATCCCGCAGATCGTCACGAGCAGCGGATAGAGAAGCTGGACGAAAAAGTCGCTCCCGCGGATCGACCGCAATCCCGCCGGACCGCCGCCGGGGATCTCGGGCAGATCGATCGCCTTGCTGAACGCGATGAGCTGAGGGATCGGTACGACGACCAGCAGGAGGATGGGGATCAGCGTCGCGGAGAGGAGCGCGCCCCGGCTCCGCCCGAGCTGCGCGAGCTCCTTGCCGAGGAGGATCCGGACGGAGCGGTCGATCACCCGCGCACGACGTCCAGGAACACCTGCTCGAGCGACGCTTGGAGCGGGATCGACTCGAACACGTCGATCCCCTGATCAAGGAGATCGCGGAGCAGCTCGGGACCTGACTCCCGCGCATCAACACTCGCGACCGCGGCATCGGCGTCGACCTCCGCGGAGATCCCGCGCCGACCGAGTGCCGCGACGACCTCGGTCGCGGGCTGCCTGGCGCGCAATCGCAGCCGCGGCCCCACCCGGCGGTGGAGGTCGGCGAGTGACTCGTGGAGCAGGACCTGTCCGGCGCGCAGGATGACGACGTCGTCGCACAGCGCTTCCGCCTCCGCGAGGTTGTGCGTGCAGAGGAGCGTGGTCCGATCCTTCAGCGCGTTCCCGAGGAACTCGTGGACATCGTGGGCCGCCACCGGATCCAGGCCGACCGTCGGCTCGTCGAGAAGGAGCACCTCCGGCTCCGACAGGAGGGCCGCCGCGAGCAGCACGCGCCGCCGGAACCCGCCCGACAGCGCCGCGAGCATCGTCTTCCGGTGTGGCCCGAGGCCGAACGCGTCGATCATGTGGCCGATCTCGCCCCGGCCGTACAGCCGGCGAACGAGATCGAGGTAATCGCTCGTGGAGAGATCCGTGTACATGCCCGGGCTCTGCGGCACGACACCGGTGCGGCGCCGGGCGTCGGCATACTCCGCCGCGTCCGGAGCCGTGTCGAGCAGCGTCACGCGTCCGCTCGTGGGCCGGAGCGCGCCTTCCAGGAGTCGGATCGCAGTGCTCTTCCCGGCGCCGTTCGGTCCAAGGAGGCAGGCCCGCGCGCCGATCGGGATGCTCCAGCTCGCGCCGTTCAGGGCTACGACGCCGTTGCGGTACCGCTTCGTGACGCTCTCGAAGGCGAGTGCGGACGGCACGCCCTGAGGCTAGAGCGTCTTCTCGAGCTCGATGTGCGCCGGCAGCATCACGTATCCCAGCTTCGCGTTGATGCCGCGCATCGCTTTGTTGGGCTCGTCGTTCGTCGTGAGCATCGCCCGGAGGCCCGCGGCCTTCGCGCCCGCGAGCATCTTCAGCTTCAGGGCCGTCGCGAGGCCGCGCCCGCGGTGATCGCGGCCGGTGCCGGTCATCCACGTGTACCCGCGGTCCGTGCCCTGCTTGCCCGTCGTGGTGAACGCGGCGATCCGCTCGCCGTCGAGGGCCACGATCGTCACGTCCTTCACCATCTTGCCGCTGTCGACGGCCATCTTCTTGAATTTCTCGTACGTCCAGTGTGGGGTCGGCGAGGCCCAGGGGACGTCCTCCCACATCGGAGCCTCGGCCTCCCAGAGGTCGCGCCAGAACCGCTCGACCGCGGCTTCGTCGCGGCCGCGCAAGAGCTCGGTCACGGTGACGAGCCGGACGCCCGATGCGTCGACACGCTCGGCCACGTCGCGAAGCGGAGCGTCGTCGAATGCCTGAACGTCGACATACGACTCGATGCGGCGGCCGATCTCCTTGTAGCCGCGCTTCTGGGCCCACTCGAGTGACCCGGCGAACGCGGCGCTCGTCCCGGCGAGGATGCGCGGCGCCTTCGCCTTGCGAGCCTCGATCTCGACCGTATCCAGGAGCGCGTTGCCAAGCCCCTTGCGCCGATGCGCGCGCATGACGTTCACCCCGCCGAACAGGGTGCCGTCGGCGCGCGGGAAGAAGCCCGGCCCGAGGTCCGCGCCGGCCGCGAGCCCGCCATCAGGTGCGTCGACGGACACGCGGAGCAGGTTCTTGGGCTCCTCGATCGCCTCCCACTCGCGCCACTCCTCGGCGGTGCTCCGCTGGAGCTCGTGGACCTGCGCGTTCCGTTCCTCGGTCCACGGCTCGCGGTCGCTGTCGCGGAACTCGCGCGCGCGGTAGCCCTTCGGCAAGGTCTCGGTGATCGCCGCGGCGATGGTCATTGTCGTGTCCATGGCCGGAGAGCATCCGACGGCGGCGCTCCGGACGCAAGCGTCAACTACGGCACACTGGAGCGAGCAGGGGAGGTAGCGATGGACGAGCAGAAGGACCGGGGCGATCGCGGTCCGATGGACCCGACGCGCAAGCTACTGAAGGTGTTCGGCGTGAAGGTGACGGACTACGAATCGAAGACCGACGAGCTCCTTGCTCGGTGGTCCTCGGCGAAGGGCAGCGAACGTGCGGAGATCCAGGCGGAAGCGCTCGAGCTGAGCGCCGACCTCGCGCACTGGCTGCGCGAGATCTCGACCCACGTGCTGGAGCGGCAGGAGCGCGTGTTACTGGCATTGCGCTGATCCCCGTGACACGCCCGTTACCCAGCGGAGCGGCGAAAGTGCCGAGGGACCGCCGCGGCATCGGTCTTGCGGCATCTACTGGTAAGCGTCCGCGGGCGCGGGCGCATGCGAAGGAGGCTCACATGCAGGACAAAATCAAGGGTGAAGGCAACGAGATCAAGGGCACGATCAAGGAAGACGCCGGCAAGCTCGGTGGCGACAAGTCGACCGAGGCGAGCGGCAAGTGGGACAAGACCAAGGGCGAAGTCCAAGAGAAGGTCGGCGACGCGAAGCTCAACGACAACAAGCCGTAAACCCGAACCACTAACAGCGACAGCGCAGAATGGACGCTCGTGAGAGCGTCCTTTCTGTTTGTGTCCATTTTGTCTGTGCCTTTTCTGCTTGGCGTTGCTTGCGCGCCCCCGGCGGCCGGACCGGCGCCAAGGACGCCTCTCCCCGCTCCCGCTGCGGCGATCGCCCCGCAGGGGACGGAGCTCCGGATCGACATCGTCGAGCTCACCTGCCACAGCTGCGCCGGCCAGGTCGCGCTCGGGACCTCGCGCATCCCCGGCGTGCTGCACGTCTCGGCCGAGATGTTGGATCACATCTTGGTCGTCAGGTACGACCCGACGCAGCTGAACGAGAGCGCGCTCATCGCCGCCATCGACAAGGTGGTCGACGCCGTCGTCAACTGATCTGATCCGCGCGTTCGCCGGACATCATGCCGACCCGCTCGGGCATCTCGTCGGCATCTTGTCGTTCGCCCGACCGCGCGTGCGAGACGGCTGCTTCCTGTACGTCTCGGACCGGGGCCTCGCCCACCTGCTCGTCACGATCCGCGGCTACTCGGCGATCACCTTCGGTCACGTCATCATCAGCGCGCACGAGCCAAGCGACGCGCTCTGGTCGCACGAGCGCCGGCACGTCGAGCAGTACGACCGCATCGGCTTCGCGTTCATCCCGCTGTACCTCTGGTTCATGTTGCGGCGGGGCTATCGCGCGCATCCGCTCGAACGAGACGCATCCGGCGCGGCTAGGCTGTTCGATCAGTGAGCGAGCAGCGGTATGACATCGCGATCCTCGGTGGGGGGCCGGGCGGGTACGTCTCCGCGCTGTACGCCGCCGCAAAGGGTGCCCGCGTGGCGCTCGTTGAGCGAGATCGGGTCGGCGGTATTTGTGTGACCGTGGGTTGCATCCCGTCGAAAGCGCTGCTCGATTCGAGCCACGCCTACTGGCTCGCGACGCACGGCGAGGAGCACGGGATCATGGTCCAGGGCGCGTCGTTCTCGCTCCCGAAGGCCGTGGCGCGTAAGGACGCCGTCGTGAAGCAGCTCGTTGGGGGCATCGAGCTGCTCCTCAAGGCCCGCAAGGTCGACCTCATCACCGGCAGTGGGACGCTCGTCTCGCCCGGGGAGCTCAACGTCACCGCGAGCGACGGCGAACGGTCCGTGAAGGCAAACGCGGTCATCGTCGCGACCGGCTCGAAGGTCGGCATGCCCCCGATCAAGGGTCTCGCGGACGCGAAACCGCTCGACAACGTGGGCGCCCTCGCGCTCGCTGAGGTGCCAAAGCGGCTCATCGTGATCGGTGGCGGTGCGATCGGCCTTGAGCTTGGCACGTTCTACGCGGAGGTCGGCTCCAAGGTGACCGTCCTCGAGATGCTCCCGCAGCCCATCGGATACGCCGATCCCGAGCTCGTCCGGCTCCTGGTCCGGTCGCTCGCGACGAAGGGCGTCGAGGTGAAGGCCAACGCGAAGGTGACCGAGGTGACCCGAAAGGGCAAGACGGTCACCGTGTCGTACGAGATCGAGGGGAAGTCGGAGTCGATCGAGGGCGACGAGGTCCTGCTTGGTGCGGGGCGGGTCGCGAACTACAGCGGTGTCGAGAACGCCGGCCTCAAGACCGAGCGGCTCGGGATCGTCGTGGACGAAAGAATGCGCACGAACATCAGCGGCGTGTGGGCCATCGGCGACTGCATCGGCGATCCGCGTGCGCCCAAGCTCGCGCACGTCGCGTCGACGCAGGGCGAGGTCGCAGTGGACGTGATCCTCGGCAAGGACTCGAAGATGGACTACGACGTCATCCCGAACGTCGTCTACACGCACCCCGAGGTGGCTACCGTCGGGCTCACCGAAGCGCAGGCCAAGGAGAAGTACCCGGACGCGAAGTCCTCGCGCTTCTCGTTCAAGGCGTCTGGCCGCGCGCTGGCGCTCGGGGAGAGCGACGGAGTGATGAAGCTCGTCACGGCTGGGCCGCTCGGCCGGATCCTTGGTGCGCACATCGTCGGTCCCAGCGCGAGCGAGCTGATCGCGGAAGCGACCCTCGCAATCCGGCTCGAGGCGAGCGTCGAGGATGTGATCGCCACGGTCCACGCGCACCCGACGCTCGCGGAGACATTCCGCGAAGCGGCGCTCGTATCGGCGGGCCTGGCGATCCATACCTCGGGGCGGTAGGGACGCTCGCGGACGGGCTCGACTTCGCGCCAGGACTTCACACGACTCCGACGAACTGATATAGCGAGCGCGATGGACCAGAAGATCTGCCCGAAGTGCGGCCAGGCAAAACTGCTCACTGACTTTGCCTTCAAGTTCAAGGATCGGGGCATTCGCCAGTGGTGCTGTCGTTCGTGCAATGCGGCCTACAAGCTGAGCTGGTACGCCCGCAATCGCCAGAAGCACTTGCACAAGGTCCGCGCAGTGCGCGATAAGGCGTCCGCGAACAATCGCGCACGGACGTGGAGCTATCTGGCGCAGCACCCGTGCGTGGACTGCGGTGAAAACGACCCCGTCGTACTCGAATTCGACCACCTGCGCGACAAGCTGAAGGACATCGGGTACATGGTCACCGGGGGTTTCGCATGGTCCACCATCGAGCTCGAGATCGCGAAGTGCGAAATTCGGTGTGCGAACTGCCATCGCCGTAGGACGGCTCGCGTTCAAGGCATCTACGAAGCGAAGCACAACCCAAGGCTTCTTGAGGACGAGGCTTCCTATGGGGCTGCCGGATAATTGGCGCGTAGGGGCCGTTAGCTCAGCGGATAGAGCAGCTACCTTCTAAGTAGCGGGTCGAAGGTTCGATTCCTTCACGGCCTACAGGTCTCGGCGTCAAGGCGCGGTCACGGCGACGTGTGAGGACCTGACTACGTCTTTGGCGAAGGAAACCGTGGCTCAAGGCTTGGGTCGTGCCGACGGACAGACCTCCGGCCCCAGATCCCCATCACCATCACGGCGAGCACGAACACGACCGCGCCCGTCAGCGTCACGGCGAGTGGCGGAGCGGCGAGGGCGAGCGCGGCCAGCGCTCCGATCGCTCCGGCGACGGCCGCGACGATGACTGACAGCATGCCCGGCAACGTCTGGTACACGTGCAGCGCCGACCCCAGCCCTCGACCGGCCGTCACGTCGACACCAAGTCTGGAGCGCGCCAGGCAGATCGTCATACGGGCTGGCGACGAAGTGAGGCTCCAGCTCCGGATGCAGCTCGAGGTACGCGTTCCGAAGCCTGTTCATTCCGATGACCCAGCGGTAGTCATCGCCATTGAGCTGCATGAGTCGGGCGACGGTGGCGACGCCCGCGAACAAGACCACCAAGAGCATGAGGATCGCGATCGCGATGAACGCGGGGCCGAAGTGATCCGCCTGCGCGACGAGCGCCAAGGCGATCACCGCGCCGGACAGGATCGCGAGGAACACGCTCACCCGGGCCAGCGACTCGCTGTAGGTCAGCGAACGCGTCGCGAGCAAGCTCCAATGTTCGGTGGCGAGGATCTGCAGCTTGGTGGCGACCCCGGTTTCACTTCCGGCCGGTGGAGTATTGATCGACATCGTCCCTCCAGTCCGCTCTCATTCAGCGACATCGAGTCATGTTCCTACAGTTCATGCCATCCTTAAGGAGTGATCGATCGTCTCGCCGTCCTGCTGGTCGCGCTCGCCGCGATGCTCTGGGGCACCGACGCGCTCTTCCGCGCACCGCTGCTCCGAGATCTCGGCGGCGACCCGCTGCTCCAGTCGACGCAGCTGGTGACGATGGAGCACATCGTCCTCACGATCGTGTGCCTGCCGATCATCTGGGCCGCGTGGCGCGAGATCCGCTCGTTGAACGCGGCGCAGTGGCGGGCCATCGTCGCGATCGGCGTCGGGGCCTCGGCACTGGCGACGATCCTGTTCACGATCAGCTTCGGCTACGGGCACTACATCGAGACCCTGCTCCTCCAGAAGACCCAGCCGCTCATCGCGATCCTCCTGGCGAACTTCTGGCTCGGCGAGCGGATCTCGAGGCGGGCGTGGCTCTGGGTGCCGATCGCGATCCTCGGCGCGTACTGCATCGTGATCCCGGATCCGCTCGACCCGGGTCAGGCGTGGGCGGACTTCCACGTCAGCGCCGGCCTCTTCGCGATCGCAGCCGCGGCGCTCTGGGGCGGGGCCACGGTGTTCGGACGCTACGCCCTCGCGTCGGTGCGGTTCACGACGCTCACCGCGTTGCGGTTCACCACCGCGCTGCCGGCGCTCGTGATCGTGCTCCTGCTCATCGGTGGGCCCGCGGCATTCGCCAACTACCGCTGGAGCGACACCCCGCTCTATCTCGCGATCGCCCTCATCCCGGGGCTGTTCCCGATGCTCCTGTACTACCGCGGCCTCGCGAGCACCCCGGCGTCCTTGGCGACGCTCGCGGAGCTCGCCTTCCCGATCACCGGGATCCTCGTGAACGTGTTCTTCGTCACGCCGCCGCAGTCGATCACCGGTTGGCAGCTGGTCGGCATCGTGGTCCTCACCGGCGCGCTCATCGCCCTCGACTACACGAACGCGAAGCGCCCGGCGAAGCTCGAGCGCGGCGCCGAGGTCGCGCTGACCTAGCGCCTAGTACCCGTAGTAGTCGTCGGGCGACGCGCTCGGGTCCGCGGTCTTCCCGGGGTTGTACGGCTTCGGCTCCTCGGTGCCGGCGACGACCGGCGCGGCCGTCGGCGGGGTCGACGTCTTCGGCGCGCTCGCACCGCCGGATCCCGCGCCACCGCAGGCACCCAACAGGACCGCGACCGAAACCAGGCTGACGAGCGTCTTTCTCAAGATGGACCTCCTGATACGGTGGATACGCACGAAGGGGCCGGACGGATATGGGCATCGTCATTCTCGCGTTGGTCCTCGCAGCGCTCGCGGCCGCGGCGCTCGTCTTCGCGCTCGTGGCCCTGCGCCGGGCGAACCGGCCGCGCCCCGCGCTTCCCGAGAACTGCGGCGACTGCATCTTCATGATCCCGCGGGCGAAGGTGTACAAGCGCGAGACGCTCGAAGAAGCCGACGGCCTCGTCCATTACCTCTGCCAGCAGCGCTGGATCGAGATCACGCCGTACTCCCCACGCTGCGAGCTCGGCAAGAGCAAGACGCGCCTCACGACCGTCCCGGATTAGGGCTATGGTCCGGCCGGTGCCGGATCCCTTCGCCACCTTCGACGCGTACGTGCGCGCCCGGCAGCAGGAGTACGTCGACGAGCTCTGCGCGCTGGTGCGCCTCCCGACCGTCTCCGCGCAGAAGCAGGGCATCGACGAGACCGCGAAGATCGTCCTCGAGCGCACGACGCACGCGGGATTCGCAGCGACGGCCGAGCATGTGACCGGTGGGCCGCCCACGATCCTGGGTGAGCAGGGGAGCGGCGGGCGCACGCTGCTCGTGTACGACCACTACGACGTGCAGCCTCCCGACCCGCTCGACGAATGGACCACGCCGCCGTTCGAGCCGACCGTCCGTCACGGCTTCCTCTTCGGCCGCGGGACATCCGACAACAAAGGGAACCTGATGGCCCGCCTTCAGGCGATCGAGGCGTACAAGGCGAGCGTCGGGCCATTGCCGCTCAAGATCCGCGTCCTCTTCGAGGGTGAGGAGGAGATCGGCTCCGAGCACCTGAACGAGCTCGTGCGGACCCACGCCGACCGCCTGCGCGCCGACGGATGCATCTGGGAGGCGGGCTACAAGGACGCCGCGGGCCGGCCGACGGTGAGCCTCGGGCTCAAGGGGATCTGCTATGTCGAGCTCAAGGTCCGCGTGGCTGCGCTCGACGCGCACTCCTCGGTCGGCGGGATCGTACCGAACGCCGCGTGGCGCCTGGTCTGGGCCCTCGCGTCGCTCAAGAACGAGCGCGACGAGATCACCGTCGACGGCCTCATGGAGCACGTCCGGAAGCCGAGCGCCGCTGACCTCGCGATCCTCGAGCGACTCCCGTGGGGTGAGGACGACTTTCGGAAGATCTACGGCATCTCGGAGTTCGTCGGCGGACTGACCGGGACGGCGCTCAAGCAGCGGTACTTCCTCGAGCCGACCGGCACGATCTGCGGCCTCACGTCCGGCTATCAAGGCGAGGGCTCGAAGACCGTCCTGCCGGCCGTCGCGAGCGCGAAGGTCGACTTCCGCCTCGTGCCGGACCTCACGCCCGAGCTCGTACGCGAGCTTCTCCGCGAGCACCTTGACGCGCGCGGTTTCTCCGACATCGAGATCACGCCGTACCACGGGGAGCGGCCGTCGCGCTGGCCACCGGACACCGAGGTCGCGAAGGCCGCTGTCGCCGCGAACCGCGCGGCGTACGGGACCGAGCCGATCGTCTACCCGCTCATGGCCGGGTCGGGGCCAATGGCCCAGGTGTGCGACCAGCTCGGCATCCCTGCGGTCGGCTTCGGGTCTGGGAACGCCGGCTCAGCGAACCACGCGCCGAACGAGAACATCGCGATCGCCGACTACATCGACCACATCCGCGCGTTCGGCCGCTTCATCCACGCCTTCGCGGGGCACAGTCTGGATTGAGCGCGGCCGAGCGCCAGGCCCTACTCCTGACCCTCGGCTTCCTCGCGTTCGCTGCGGTCTACAACGGCCTGGTCATGAGCCCGGTCCTCGAGCAGATGGCCCGGGAGTTCGGGATCACGACCGGTACCGCGGGGCTCGTCGTCGCCGCGTACGGCGCGCCCGGCATCGCGGTCGCGCTCGTCGCGGGTCCGTACTCCGACCGGATCGGGCGCAAGCCGTTCCTCGTGGTCGGCCCCCTCGTCATGGGGATCTCGACCCTCGCCGCCGCGATCGCGCCGACGTTCGGGCTCATCATCGCGGCGCGCATCGCGTCGGGCATCGGCGCGTCCGTCCTCTTCCCGAACATCAACGCGACGATCGCGGACACGTTCCCGTTCCGCGAGCGCGGCCGGGCGATCGCGACCGCGATCGGGATGAACACGATGGCGAGCGTGGTCGGCGTGCCGATCGCCGGCATCGTCGCGGAGGCGACGAGCTGGCGGGTATCTGTCGCGCTCGTGGGTGCCCTCGCGATCGTCGCCGCAATCGTGCTGTTCGTGCGTATGCCGAACGCCAAGGGCACGAACCGCGAGTCGAAGATCCGCGCCCTCTACGCGCTCATCCTCGGCGACCGCTCGGCGGTGGCCGCAGTCCTATCGAGCTTCCTCGGCGCCCTCTTCTGGTTCACCTGGGCGACGTACCTCGTCGTGTACTTCCAGCGCACCTTCCGATTGAGCGAGGGCCCGGCGTCGACCGTCGCGCTTACGCTCGGACTTGGCGTCCTGATCGGCAGCCAGATCGGTGGGCGGCTCGGCGACCGCATCGGCCATCGCCGCATCGTCGCCGGCAGCGTGGTCATCGCGGGGTTCCTCCTGCTCCTGCAGACGAACCTGCCGCTGCCGCTCGCGGCGACGGCGGCGCTGAACCTCACGCTGTCGGCGGTCATCGGCGCGCGCTTCGCTACGAACAACGCGCTCATGAGCGAGCAGGTGCCCGAGGCGCGGGGCACGATGCTCGCGCTCTCGGCGGCCGTGGCGAGCGTCGCGATCGTCGTCGGCGCGCTGGTCGGCGGCATCCTCGTCGACGGTCCGGGCTTCGGGCTCCTCGGCGTGTTCTGCTTCGCGGTCGCAGCTGGCTCGGCGGCGATCGTTCTGCTCTTCGTCCGCGAGGAGCCCATCGACCTCGAGGTC
The DNA here is from genome assembly GCA_030773995.1 of Chloroflexota bacterium. Lineage (GTDB taxonomy): Bacteria > Chloroflexota > Limnocylindria > P2-11E > P2-11E > UBA4735. The sequence continues at coordinate 11,742 of JALYLX010000085.1, read as the reverse complement.
CAGCCGCTTCGCTAGCTGCGACCAGTTCTGGTTACGAGACCGTTACCGAGACGTCATGCTGGACACCCGTCACACGCGATTTTGGGCACGGCACCTGCCGCCTCCTTACTCGCCAAGCGAAAGGAGCAGGCGATGGCAACGCACAACAAGAAGCCTGGTGGCGGGATGACCGTTGCCGAAGCCGGCCGAATGGGCGGCAAGCTCGTGAGCGAAAAGTACGGCGCCGAATTCTACGAACGGATCGGCAAGAAGGGCGGCTCGAGCACGGCCGAGCGCTACGGCCCGGAGTTCTTTGGGAAGATCGGGCGCAAGGGCGGCAAGGCCGTCAGCGAGAAGTACGGTCCCGGTCACTTCGAGCGGATCGGACGGCGGGGCGGCCAGAAGGTCGCAGCGCTGGTCGAGCGCGCGAAGAGCCTCGACAGCGTCACCGAGCCAGCGCGGCCCGCGCCAGAGGTCCGGCCCGAGGAGAGCATCGGAGCCTGATACTCACGGCGTGAGCGAACAGGTTCGAATAGGGACGCGGGTCGTACGTGCGGCCCGCGTTCTGCCGTCCGGCGCGGGCACGCCGCTCGTCCCGCCCCTCGTACAGAGCGTCGCGTTCGATTACGGTTCGATGGCCGAACAGGACGCGATCTTCGCGAACGAGAAGCCCGGCTGGGTCTACGGCCGGTACGGGACGCCGACGACAGCGGCGCTCGAGGGCGCGCTCGCCGATCTCGACGGCGTCGAGGAGGCAGTGTGCTTCGTGTCCGGGATGGCGGCCATCGCGGCGCTTTTCGGCGTCGTCATCGCCGAGGGCGGCCGTATCGTCGCCCAGGAGGACACCTACGGCGCGACGCGCGCGATGCTCGAGCGGTTCGCCGTCGAGCGGAAGGCGGATGTCGCCTTCGTCGACCCGACGGATCTCGACGCGGTGACCGCAGCGCTGACGGCGCGGAAGAGCACGCTCCTCTATGTCGAGGCGATCTCCAACCCGCTGCTGCGAGTGACGGACGTCTCAGCCCTGGCCGAGCGAGCGCATACCGCAGGCGCCTTGCTCTGCGTCGACGCGACGTTCGCCACCCCGGTGCTCTACCGGCCCGCCGGCCTCGGCGCCGACCTGGTGCTGCACTCGCTCACGAAGTACCTGAATGGCCACGGCGACGTGATGGGCGGCAGCGTGGGCGGACCCACGACCGAGGTCGCGAAGCTCCGCGAGCGGGTCATGAGCGACGGCGCGTACCTGCCGCCCCATGAAGCGTGGCTCACGATCCGCGGGATGCGGACGCTCGAGCTCCGGGTGACCCGGCAGTGCGCCGGCGCGATCGCGCTCGCGACGCATCTCGCCGGCCACGCGAAGGTCGCGCGGGTCCTCTACCCGGGCCTCCCGTCGCACCCGCAGCACCAGCTCGCCTCCGACCAATACGGCGAGCGCGGTGGCGGAGTGGTCACGTTCGCGCTGAAGGACGACACGAAGGCCGCGGCGTACCGGTTCCTCGACGCGCTCGCACTCGCCGCGTCCGCGACGACGGTCGGCGATCTCTTCACCGAGGTGCTCCATCCCGCGACCGCCTCGCATCGCCGCATCGAGCCGGCAGAGCGGGTGCGGATGGGGATCACCGAGGGCACGGTCCGGGTGTCGGTCGGCATCGAAGATCCGTACGACATCGTCGCGGACATCGACCAAGCGCTGGAGCGGGTCTAGTCCCGCACCCCTAATGCTCCCGCCGCAGGTGCTCCAGCACTTCGGCCATGACCCGGCAGTCGATCTCGTTGTACCGCGAGACCTCGCGCATGAGCTCGACCGCGCCCATCTCGCCGCCGTCCTTCGCCGCGAGGTCCGCCGCGGCCCACGCGCCGGCCATCGCGCCGGTCCCGTCGGCAAGCCCTTCGCCCCACTCGGTCTGGATCAGGCCGTGGGACTTCATCGCACGCGCGACGGCCTTGAGGCCGAAGCTTCGCGCGCCGCGGACGACGACCGGAGCCGCATGCACGATCCGCTCGAGCAGGTCGTACCAGCCTAGGAGCGGCCAGCCGCGTTCGGGGTGCCGGGCCCGCGCTGAGTTGTACGCGCCCTCCATGAAGACCGTCTCCGCGGCCGACCAGTGGAACAGCCGCGCGTCGTCCGCGCCGTCGAGGCCGGCGCCCCGGGCGAGCTCGGCCACGTGCGCGAGCCATGCGTCGATCATCTCAGCCTCGGCGTCCGGCGTGAGCGACCGTGCGGTGAACTGCGCGAACGCCCACGCACCGTTCACGTAGGTGCCGCACCCGACCTGGAAGATGAGCGACTGCCCGCCCTTGCGCGGAAAGGCGGAGAAGTCGTCGTTCAGGTCGTTCACCGTCTCGAAGTCAACGTACAGCTCGAGCGGGACACGCTCGCGCCACCGCCCGCCGTCCGCCTCGATGCGCGGCGGCCGCAGCGGCGCGCCGGTCTCGCGGTTCACCGCGATCATCGCGTCGAACGTCGCCGGGTGCGCCTCGCCGCTGATCCCGAGCAGGTCGGCTGAGATGCGCGGATCGTCCCATCGCGTCACGCCGCGCTCGCGCGCGCGGTCGCGCATCGCGGCGCTGACCCGCCACAGCAACGTGAGCTCCCGCAGCTCCTCGGCGATCTCACGCTTCGCGAGGTGCCATGGCCGGTCACGCTCGTTCTTCATGTTCGGCCAGAGCTCGGCGAGCGTCGGGACGGGAAGGACGGTCCACGCCGCGCCATCACGCCGCACGCGACGGATCCATGCGGCACCCTCGGCCACGACGTGGGCGAGGGCGGCCTCGCGAGAGCGGACGTACGTCTCGGCGGCGACGCGCGCCAGGCGCTCCCAGCACGTGTCGCCCTTGCCGGTGTTGCCCTGGCGCCACGCGCGGCCGAGCACGTACGCGAACGGCGCCGCGTAGCCCTGGACCCGCGCGAGCATCTGGTTGTACGCCCACACCTGCGCACAGGTCGCGAGGTCGCTCGAGGTCGACAGCGAGCCATCCCTCAGCAGCTCGAGCGTCGAGAACTTGATGTCGATGACCCGGTAGTGCCACGCCGCACCGTGCAGCGCCGGCGCGGGGACGCTCGGATCGTCATTCTCGCCGAGGGCGTCGGCGCACAGGGTCGCCAGCACGTCGGACCGGACCAACAGGTCGATGCGCCCGTACGTGCGCGTCTGCGGATCGCGGAGCAGCCCCTGTGCGATCACGCGCTCGCCGCGCTCCATTGCAGCGACCGTGGCGTGGGCCGCCGCGAGCGACCGCGCATTGTCGCGATCGACGTCGATCCGCGTCACGCCCACGCGGTTCGCGAGGGCGTCGACGACGGTCTCCTCGAATCGCCGGCCCTGCCGCGCGAGGAACTCCTGGAAGTCGAAGCGTTCGTCGTAGGCGGCGCGCTGATCGTCGCGCGCGATCCCGCGCTCACCGCCGTACCGGTCGAGCCAGTCGAGGATGGCGTCGTGGCGGGCCCAGTTGCGGATCGCCCCCGCGGCGACCCAGTCGTCCCACTCCGCATCGGTCGTGGGCACAACGGTGTTGCCGTCGTCACGCGTGACGAGCGCGTTGGCGCCCCGGACCGGCCGTCCGATGGAGAGCGAGAGCGTGAGCTGCGTCGGGCCGCGATCAGCCATCGAGGAGCTTGGCCAGCTGGCCCAGGTCGGTCGCGTGGACGAGGGGCACCGCGTCGTCCGGCGGAGCGGCACCGAGGCGGTTCGCCCAGTACACGTCCATCCCGGTCCGGTGCGCGCCGCCAACGTCGTGCGCCGACCCGGCCACGAAGAGGACGCGCCCTGCCTCGAGGCCGATCGCGGTCAGCGCCGCACGGTACGGCCGTGGATCCGGCTTGTACGCGCCGGCCTGCTCCGCGGTCATCACGAAGGCGAACTCGCCGGCCTGCTTCGCGGCGCGTTCGCCCAGCTTCTGCGAGCAGTTCGTGACGATGAATCGCGGCGTGTCGCCGAGCGCGATGAGCGCGCGGCGCGTGTCGGGCCACGGTTGCGCTTCGCCCCAGCGGGAGAGAAGCGTCGTCGCGTGCGCAGGTCCGAGGCCGACCTCCGTCGCGCTCTCGTGGACGAGCTCGTCAAACGGGCGGTACGGCTTGCCGCGCAGCAGGCTTTGGTTCGTCGCGTGCCACCGCGTGCCGAGGTCGTCGTCGTCCGCGGCGGCGCGCCACAGCGGAAGCGTATCGAGGAGCGCGGTGAGCAGATCGAATCCGACGGCGTCGTATCGGGGCATGCGACTAGGCTACCCGGCGATGGCGCGCTTCATCGTCGACGGTGGCACCCCGCTGCGCGGCGAGATCACCGCGAAGGGCAACAAGAACTCGGCATTGCCGCTCATTGCGGCGAGTCTGCTCACTGGCGAGCCGGTGATCCTCCGCAACTTGCCACGCATCCGAGACGTGAATGGGATGCTCGAGATCGTGCACGGTCTCGGCGCCACGGTCGAATGGCTGGACCCGCAGTCCGTGAAGATCTGCGCCGCGAACGTGAACAAGACGATCATCGATCCGAAGCTTTCGCGGGAGATCCGTACCTCTCTGCTCTTCGCCGGACCGCTGCTCGCGCGATTCAAGAAGGTGACCCTCGGGCCGCCCGGTGGCGACGTCATCGGGCGTCGCCGCACCGACACGCACTGGCTCGCGTTCCAACAGTTCGGTGCGACGCTCGCGCACGACCGCACGGGCGTCGGGCTCGAGGCAACTGAGCTGACCGGCGCGGACGTGCTGCTCGACGAGGCGTCGGTCACCGCGACAGAGAACGCGCTCCTGTGCTCGGTGCTCGTTCCCGGCCGGACGGTCATCCGCAATGCCGCGAGCGAGCCGCACGTCCAGGAGCTCGCGATGGTCCTGGTCCAAATGGGCGCACGGGTGCACGGTATCGGCACGAACACCCTCGAGATCCGCGGCGTCCCCGAGCTGCGTGGGGTGGATCACGAGGTGTGGAGCGACCACCAGGAGGTCGGCTCCTTCATGGGGCTCGCCGCGATGACCCATGGGGAGCTCACCGTGCAGCGCTGCGCACCGCAGCACCTCGCCATGATCCGTGCCGTCTTCAAGCGCCTCGGTGTGGACTCGAGCGTCGACGGCGACGAGCTCCACGTCCCAGCGAAGGCGCGCTACGTCATCGAGCAGGACATCGGAGGCAAGATCCCGAAGGTCCAGCCCCAGGTCTGGCCCGGATTCCCAACGGACCTCACGAGCATGGCGACGGTCTTCGCGACGCAGGCCGAGGGCATCGTGCTCATCCACGAGTGGATGTACGACGCGCGGATGTTCTGGCTGGGTACGCTCGAGACCATGGGCGCGCGGCTCGTCCTGGCTGATCCGCATCGCGCCGTGGTCGTCGGCCCGACGCAGCTCTACGGCACGGACATCCGAAGCCCCGACATCCGCGCCGGCCTCGCGCTGCTCGGCGCCGCGCTGTGCGCGAAGGGCACGAGCGTCATCGACAACATCGAGCAGATCGACCGCGGCTACGAGGATGTCGACGGCCGGCTGCGCGGCCTCGGCGCGAAGATCGAACGCGTGGCGTGAGCGCGTCCCCCGCGCACGTTCCCGCGCGCTCGTACGTCACCCATCTCGAATGCGCCAGGTGCGGCGCGACCGCCGATGCGACGAAGCTGGCGAACCTCTGCCCGAAGGACGGCGGCCCGTACCTTGTCCGCTACGACCTCGAGCGGCTCCGGTCGGTGCCTCGCAGCATGCTGTCCGGCCGGCAGGCGTCGCTCTGGCGCTACCGCGAGCTACTCCCGATGGACGACCCGAACAACGCCGTGAGCCTGGGCGAGGGGAACACTCCCATCCTCGAGCCGTTCGCGCTTCGCGAATCGCTGCAGCTGCACCGCCTGTTCATCAAGGACGAGGGGCTCCTCCCGACCGGGACGTTCAAGGCCCGCGGCGCGGCCATCGGCGTGACGCGGGCGCGCGAGCTCGGCGCGACGACCATCGCGCTCCCGACCGCGGGCAACGCGGGCGCGGCCTGGGCGGCGTACGGCGCGCGCGCCGGCATTGGCGTCATCGTGGTGATGCCCGCGACGACCCCGGACACGATCCAGCGGGAGACCGCCGCCTACGGTGCGCGGGTGTACCTCGTCGAGGGCTCGATCGCCGATGCCGGCGCTGTCGTGCAGCGAGCCTGCGCGGAGTACGGGTGGTTCGACGCCTCCACGTTGAAGGAGCCGTATCGCATCGAGGGCAAGAAAACGATGGGCTTCGAGATCGCCGAGCAGGCCGGGTGGACGCTCCCGGACGTCATCGTCTACCCGACCGGCGGTGGCGTCGGCCTCATCGGGATGTGGAAGGCGTTCCAGGAGTTGCGCGCGATCGGCTGGGTCGAGGGCGACAAGCTCCCGCGATTCGTCGCGGTCCAGGCCAGCGGCTGCGCGCCGATCGTGAAGGCCTTCCACGCGGACAAGCTTGAGTCCGAGCCGTGGCCGGATCCGGAGACGTTCGCCGCGGGCATACGGGTGCCCAAAGCGCTCGGAGACTTCCTCATCCTGAAGATCATCCGCGAATCGAGCGGTATCGCGGTCGAGGTCACCGACGAGGCGATCGCGGCGATGATGCGGGTCGTGGCCGTGAGCGAAGGGCTCCTTGTGTGCCCCGAGGGTGCGGCGGCGGTCGAAGGTGCCCACCAGCTCGCGAAGCAGGGCTTCATCGACCCACACGAGGACGTGCTCGTCATCAACACCGGCAGCGGCCTGAAATACGCGGAATCGCTGCAGGGCGATCCGCCGATCCACCTGACGACGGGGGGATCGATCCCGCGTCTCGAGCGTCAGCTCGCTGACTAGACTCCCGGCACATGCGAGGGATCACCGGAGGACGCGGCATCCTCGGCGGGACGGTCCTCCTGGCCGTCGGCTTCGCCGTGCTGATGCAGGCGACGGGGGTCGCCGACGCCGGCGCGTACCTCTTCCTGTTCCTCGGCCTCGCGTTCGCCCTCGCCTACGCCGCGGGCACGCATCAGTACGTGTACCTGGTCCCGGCGGCGACACTCATCGGCTTCGGTCTCGGGCTCATCTTCCCGACCGCGTTCGGTCTGCAGGCGCACGCGTCCGGCATCTTCCTCGGGTCGCTGGCGATCGCGTTCCTCGTCATCTACGTGTTGTCACCGTCGCGCCGGATCCCGCTCGGGGTCGCCGCGGTGATCGGCGTCGTCGCGCTCGCCGACACGTTCACGACCATCCCGGTCGTGCCGGACGCGGTGAAGCCGTACTTCGTGCCGATCATCCTCATCGTGACCGGTGCGTACCTGATCTGGGAGCCGAAGACGCACTAGGACCGGCGGCCTAGCATTCGGCCATGAACATCGCGTCGGACGTGCTCGGCGTCGTCGGCAACACTCCCCTCGTGGACCTCAGCCGCATCGGAAAGGGCCTGAAGCCGCGTCTGGTGGCCAAGCTCGAGATGCTCAACCCGGGCGGCTCGGTGAAGGACCGCATCGGGCTCGCGATGATCGAGGACGCCGAGAAGCGCGGTCTGCTGAAGCCGGGCGGCACGATCGTCGAGCCCACGAGCGGCAATACCGGTGTCGGCCTTGCCATCGCCGCCGCGCTGAAGGGCTACCGGCTCGTCTGCACGATGCCGGACAAGCAGAGCCAGGAGAAGCGCGACATCCTCCGCGCCTACGGCGCCGAGGTCGTCATCTGCCCGACCGCGGTCGCGCCCGAGTCGCCGCAGTCCTACTACAAGGTGGCTGAACGGCTCGCGACCGAGCTCCCAGGCGGGTTCATGCCCGGGCAGTACTGGAATCAGCAGAACGTCACGGCGCACTATCGGTCGACGGGCCCGGAGCTCTGGGCCCAGACCGAGGGGAAGATCACGCACTTCGTCCTCGGCATCGGGACCGGAGGCACGGTCACCGGCGCGGGCCGCTTCCTCAAGGAGCAGAACCCGAAGATCACGATCGTCGGGGCGGATCCGGAGGGCTCCATCTATACCGGCGACGTCCACCCGTACAAGACCGAGGGCATCGGCGAGGACTTCTGGCCAGGGACGTTCGACAAGACCCTCGTCGACCGCTGGTTCCGGGTCTCCGACCGCGACACGTTCCTGACCGCGCGGCGCATCACGCGCGAGGAGGGGATCCTCGCCGGCGTCTCGTCGGGCACTGCAATGTTCGCCGCGCTCGAGATCGCGAAGGAGCTTGACGAGACGGCCCTCATCGTCGTGCTGCTCCCGGACTCGGGCAAGTCCTACCTCTCGAAGCTGTACAACGACGAATGGATGCGACAGAACGGCTTCCTGCAACGCTTCGCCCAGCTGATGCGGGTCGGCGACGTCATCCGCGACCGTGAGGGCGGCACGCCGCAGATCGTCGTCGTGTCCCGCAGCGACACGGTCCGCTCCGCCATCGACACGATGCAGCGCTACGGCATCTCCCAGATCCCGGTCGTCGCCAACGGGACGGCCGCGTCGGTGGACGACATCGTCGGGAGCGTGCAGGAGCGGACGATGCTCGATCGAGTGTTCCGCGAGCCCGCGCTCGTCGACGCCACTGTTGAGCGGGTGATGGAGGCGCCGTTCCCGGTCGTGCAGGCGAACGAGGATGTCGAGCGGCTGTACGCGGAGCTCGCCGGCGGCGTGCCTGCGCTGCTGGCGGTCGATGACGGCCGGCCCGTCTCGGTCATCACGAAGGCCGACCTGCTGGAGTTCGTGGCGCATCAACGTCGCGCCTCGCGGTAGGCGATCGAGGACGATCCAGATATCGCGGCGCTCGTACATGAGATGTTGATTGAGGTCGGTCACGAGGTCGAGGTGCGCAGCGAGCTCCCCGACGGCATGATCGACGCCGACGCGGAACTCGTGATCACGGATCTGCTCGCGCTTCGTAGCTACGATCTCGAGACCGCGCGCGAGTGGATCGCGCGCGTCCGCGCTGCGTTCCCCCGGGCGACCTTCATCGTGTCGACGGCGCACGCGCCCGCCGCCGGCGACGCGCGGGCCCTCGCTGCCGATGCGGTGCTCGCGAAGCCGTTCGACGTCACCGTGTTCACGCGGACCGTGGCGGCGCTGCTCGGCGCCTGACCGGCTCGGTGGGCGGCGCCCATACTTGGCCGATGGGGAAGGACCTTCGCAAGCAGAGCTTCGAGACGCTCGCCATCCACGCCGGCCAGGAGCCGGAGCAGGGGACCGGCGCGGTCGTCGTGCCGATCTTCCAGACGAGCACCTTCGCGCAGGAAGCGGTCGGCAAGGACAAGGGCTTCGACTACGCGCGCACGAACAACCCCACGCGACAGGCGCTCGAGACGTGCCTCGCCGCGCTCGAGTCCGGTGCGTGGGGCCTCGCCTTCGCCTCCGGCATGGCCGGCGAGGACGCGATCGCGCATCTCCTGAACACCGGCGACCACGTCGTCATGGGCGACGACGTGTACGGCGGCACGTACCGGTTGTTCAAGCGGATCTTCGAGCGCCACGGCATCAGCATGACCGCCGTCGACATGCGCCGGCACGCGGCCGTGAAGCGCGCGATCAGGAAGAGGACCAAGCTGCTCTGGATCGAGTCGCCGACCAACCCGATGCTCAAGGTCATCGACATCGCCGCGATGGCCGAGCTCGCGCACAAGGCGAAGGCCCTCGCCGTCGTCGACAACACGTTCGCGAGCCCGTATCTCCAGCAGCCGCTGCTCCTCGGCGCCGACCTCGTCACGCACTCGACGACGAAGTACCTCGGTGGCCACTCCGACGTCGTCGGCGGCGCGGTCGTCGGCAACTCGTCGGACCTGCACGAGCGCCTGAAGTTCATCCAGAACGCGGCCGGTGGCGTGCCCGGTCCGTTCGACAGCTGGCTCGTGCTGCGCGGCGCGAAGACCCTCGCGGTCCGGATGGAGCGCCACTCCGCCAACGGGATGGCGATCGCGGAGTGGCTCGCCGAGCACCCGAAGGTGAAGAGCGTGAACTACCCCGGCCTGTCGACGCATCCCCAGCATGCGCTCGCACGGCGGCAGATGCGCAGCTTCGGCGGCATGTTGAGCTTCGAGCTCCGGTCCGGCGGCGAGGCGGCAGCGAAGCGCGTCGCCGCACGCACGCGCATCTTCGCGCTCGCGGAGTCGCTCGGCGGCGTCGAGTCGCTTATCGAGCTGCCGCTCGCGATGACTCACGGCTCGGTCAAGGGCACGAAGCTCGCGCCCCCGCCCGGGCTCATCCGGCTCTCGGTCGGCATCGAGAGCGTCGACGATCTCGTCGCGGACCTCGCCCAAGCCATCGGATGAACCTCGCGATCGCGTTCGGCGCGGGGATCCTTTCGTTCGTCTCCCCGTGCGTCCTCCCGCTGGTGCCCGCGTACCTCGTGAATCTCGCGGGTGAGAGCGCGCTCTCCGGGACCGATCGCCGTCGGACCATCGCGCACGCCGCGGTCTTCGTCGCCGGCTTCAGCGCCGTGTTCACGCTCCTTTGGATCGGGATCGCCTTGCTCGGGTCGTTCGGTGCCGACTTCGTGACCTGGCTCCAGCGCATCGCGGGGGTCGTGCTCGTCGTCCTCGGGATGCACATGGTCGGGCTCATCACCATCCCGCTCCTCGATCAGGCGACAGACCTTCGCATCGAGGGCGGCGCCTCCGGCTACCGGCGCTCGCTCCTCATCGGCGTGGCCTTCGGCGCCGGATGGACGCCGTGCATCGGCCCGTACCTGGCGCTCATCCTCACCATCCTCCTCAACAGCGACCTCGCGTCGGGCGCGGCGCTCCTGCTCGCGTACTCGTTCGGGCTCGGCGTGCCGTTCCTCCTCGTTGCCGGCGGCCTCGGGAGCGCTCGTCGCGGGCTCGACTGGGTCCGCCTGCACATCAAGGTGGTCAACGCGGTCGGCGGTACGCTGGTGATCGTCATGGGGCTGCTGCTCCTTTCAGGCCAGCTCACGCGGCTGAATCAGCTGTTCAACTTCCTGCCGCTCGTCTGATGTGGGGCTGATGGTCCCGACGCCGCGCGCGCTCGAGTCACGGCTCCAGCTCCCGCGGTGGATCGCAGCCCTCTTCGTCGGGATCATCGCCCTCGCATCGGCAGCGGCGCTCGTTGCGCCACTCCTACAGCAGCGCGCGTATGTCGGCCAGACGAACGTCGGGGTCATCACGAGCGTCGTCCAGGCGCCCGACACGGCCGGCCGCGTCGGGTCCAAGGCCCCGGATTTTCTCTGGGTGCAGCCGTCGGGCGAGACGACCCGCCTCTCGGCCAGAAAGGGCACGCCGGTCGTCCTGAACTTCTGGGCCACCTGGTGCAAGCCGTGTTTGGCGGAGATGCCACGGCTCGAGCAGGCCGCACGCGAAAACGCGGGGATCGCCTTCTACGAGATCGACCTCGACGAGGACGGAGCGAAGGTCCGCGGCTTCTTCGATTCGCTCGAGATCACGCACCTCGTGCCGCTGATCGACGTTGGCTCGGCCGTCGCGCGCGCGTATGGTCTCGGGCAGGGCGTCCCGACGACCTTCTTCATCGACGCGAACGGGATCGTGCGGGCGGCCTCCCTGGGCGAGATGGACACCCTGACGATCGCGACGAACCTCAGCACGGTGAAGCGATGACCACGGACGTCCGGCGCATCGACAAGCCCGCGCCGCCGCGGCTCTATCGCGACGGCAAGCTCACCCCGCTCGACAAAGCGCCGCCGCCCGAGCGCGCGATCTCGCTCATCGTCGACGGCGAGGAGCTCGCCACCATCGCGTGCTCGCCGGTCCGGGTCATCGCGCTCGCGCTTGGCTTCCTTCGGGTCGAGGACATCATCCAGCGTGCCGAGGACGTCGCGCTCATGGAGGTCTGTGACGAAGAAACGGTCGTGAAGGTCCGGCTCGCGC
>JALYLX010000084.1 GCA_030773995.1 Chloroflexota bacterium | reverse complement strand
ATCGGAGCCGGCATCGCGCGCGACGCCGCGCTCAGAGGTCTCTCCGTCGCCCTCGTCGAGCAGAACGACCTCGCGTCGGGCACGAGCTCGCGCCCGCCCCGCCTCATCCACGGCGGCCTTCGGTATCTCGAGCTCTTCGACTTCGGTCTCGTGCGCAGCGACATGCGCGAGCGGGAGACGCTCCTTCGCATCGCGCCGCATTTGGTCGTCCCGCTCCCGTTCCTCATGCCGCTCTATCGCCGGAGCCCGTTCTACCGACTGAAGCTGCGGGTCGGCATGTTCCTCTACGACCTGCTGTCCCTGGACAAGAGCCTGCCGAAGCGCAAGCGTCTTGGCCGGTCCGAGGCCCTGGCGGCGGAGCCGAACCTCGACCCGGACGGTCTCGGCGGTGCGTGGCGCTTCTACGATGCGCAGGTGCCGTTCGTCGAACGGCTCGTCGTCGAGAACGCCGTCGATGCCGCGGCGCATGGCGCCGTGATCCTCAATCACGCCGTCGCGACCGGCTACCTTCGCGACGGCTCGTCGGTCGTCGGCGCATCAGTGCAGGACCGGATCGGCGGATCGACCCTCGAGGTGCGCGCCCGATTCACGGTCAACGCCACGGGTCCGTGGCTCGACGGGACCCTCGCGCCGCTCCGGCCGGACGCCCGGCCGCTGTTACGGCTGACCAAGGGGACACACCTCGTCGTCCCGCGGGCGACGGAACACGCGCACGTGCTGTTCGCCAAGCGCGACAAGCGTCTCTTCTTCGTGCTGCCGTGGAACGGCTACACGATGGTCGGCACGACCGACACCGACTACGAGGGGGACCCCGCGGTGGCCGAGGCGTCGAGCGAGGACGTCGAGTATCTCCGGGCCGAGGCGAGCCGGGCGTTCCCGCATGTGCCGTTCGATCGCATCCATTTCACCTGGGCGGGCGTCCGTGCGCTCGTGCGAGAGGAAGGCGTGGCCGAAGGCGAGGTCTCCCGGAAGCACAAGCTCTACGACCACCGGCGGCGCGATGGGGTCGACGGCGTGCTGTCGGTCATTGGAGGGAAGATCACCGCATACCGCTCGATCGCCGAGGAGGTGACGGACGTGGTCGCTCGCCGCCTGGGCTCCCGCGCACGTTGCCGGACGAGCGAGCTGCCGCTTCGCGGCGCGGAGCGTGCGGTCACGGCGACGAGCTCCGACGCGCTCTGCCCGCACGCCCCGACCAGCCGGGAAGACATCGTCCAGGCGGTCCGGGCGGAATGGGCGATGACGCTCGGAGACGTGCTGCTGCGGCGCACGGCGATGGGTCTCGCCGCGTGCCAGGGACTCGACCGGCTCGAGACGGTCGCGGACATCGTGGGTGGGCTGCTCGGCTGGGATCCGGCTCGCCGCGCAACAGAGGTCGCCGGCTACCAGCGTGAGATCGCGCCGATGCGCCGCTTCTCCACCACGTGAGCGTGATCCTCGCCCTTGATCAGGGCACGACCGGATCCGCGGCGCTGGTGGTGGACGACCAGGGCCGCGTCCGTGGGTCGGCCGACCGCGAGATCGTCCAGCACTACCCCGCGTCGGGACACGTGGAGCACGATGCCGAGGAGATCTTCCAGACCACGGTGGCGGTCGGACGCGAGGCGCTCGCAGCCGCGCGCGTCGCGGCCCGCGACGTCGCGGCGATCGGCATCACCAACCAGCGCGAGACGACGGTGGTGTGGGAACGCGCGACCGGCAGACCGATCCACCGCGCGGTCGTGTGGCAGAGCCGCGCGAGCGCGGCGATCTGCGAGCGCTTGCGCGCCGCGGGCTGGGAGGCGAAGGTGCGCGAGCGCACCGGCCTCGTCATCGATGCGTATTTCTCCGGGCCCAAGATCCGCTGGATCCTCGATCAGGTGCCCGGCGCACAGGCTCGCGCCGCGGCAGGCGAGCTCCTGTGCGGCACGATCGAGAGCTGGCTCGTCTGGAAGCTGACCGGCGGACAAGTCCACGTGACCGACGTGTCGAACGCCTCGCGCACGATGGTCTTCGATATCCGCCGCGCGGCCTGGGACGACGAGCTGCTCGCTGCGCTCGAGCTGCCCCGCGCGCTGCTGCCGTCGGCGGTGCCCTGCAGCGGCGTCGTCGCCGAGGCCGCGGCGGCGCACTTCGGCGCGGTGATCCCGATCGCGGGCCTCGCGGGCGACCAGCAGGCTGCGCTCTTCGGCCAGGCCTGCTTCGCCGCCGGCGAGGCGAAGAACACCTACGGCACCGGCTGCTTCCTGCTGGCCAACACCGGGGCACGTCCGCGCATGAGCGGCGCTGGACTGCTCGCGACGATCGCCTGGGACATCGGCGCCGGCCTTCAGTACGCCATGGAGGGCAGCGCGTTCGTGACCGGGGCCGCGGTGCAGTGGCTCCGCGACGGGCTCGGGATCATCCGTGACGCGTCGGAGACCGAGACCCTCGCGCGGTCGGTCCCGTCCACTGGCACCGCGGACGGGCTGTACTTCGTGCCGGCGTTCACCGGCCTGGGCGCGCCGCGCTGGGACATGTACGCCCGCGGCCTCCTCATCGGCATCGAGCGGGGGACGACCCGGGCCCACCTCGCGCGGGCGACGCTCGAGAGCATCTGCTTCCAGACCCGGGATCTCGTCGAGGCCATGCGGGACGCCGGACAACCGATCGACGTACTTCGCGCAGACGGTGGTGGCACCGCGAACGCGTTCCTCATGCAGCTCCAGGCGGACATCCTGGGGATCCCGATCGAGGTCGCTGCCGTGCGCGAGACGACCGCGCTCGGCGCGGCGTTCCTCGCGGGGCTGGGCGTCGCGATCTGGAAGACGACCGATGAGCTCGGATCGCGCCGTGGCCTCGCCGGGCGCTACGTGCCGGTCATGAGCGTGGACGAGCGCGAGCTGCGTTACGCGGGGTGGCTGCGGGCCGTCGAACGCTCCCGAGGCTGGGCCTCGAGCTCACCTAGCCCTTCGGGATCCGCTCCGGCCAGTCCGAGATGATCCCGTCCACGCCGAGCGCGGCGAAGGCGGCGATCTCGTCCGGATCGTTCACGGTCCAGGCGTTCACGCGGAGGCCGGCGGTGTGGGCCGCGATGACCAATTCGCGCGTGACGAAGGTCCGTTCCGGATGGAGCGCCCACAAGCCCACTGCCGCGGCGCTCGCGATGAGCGCGTCGCGATCGGGCGAATCGGAGAACACGAACGCCCGACGAACCGTCGGCGCGGCGGCGCGCGCCGCGGTCAGCGCACCCCACCAGAAGCTCGACACGTACGCGTCCGGGTCGGACCGCTCCGCGAGGCGGCGCGCCACGCGCGCTCCGGTCTCCGCGGCACAGGACTCGTCGCCTCCGCACTTGAGCTCGACATTCACTCCAACACGACCGCGACAGAGATCGAGCGCCGCATCCAGCGTCAGCGACACGCGGTCCGTCGGTCGGTCATGCGAGATGACGAGGCGCCCGTCGGGCGCGATCCAGACATCCGTCTCGACCTCGTCGCACCCAAGCGCGATCGCCTTCTCGAACGCTGCGACCGAGTTCTGTGGTGCGTGGCCCATCCCGCCGCGGTGCCCGATCCGTCGCATCCGCTAATACTCGCCTTCCGTCAGCGCCGGTGTAGGAGCGATAGGCCTTCTCCGCCGGCGATCTCAGTGAAGCCCGTCGCGAGCACCGCTGCTCGGACCTCGGCGAATCGCGCGAGGTCGCGGTTCATGCTCGGATCGGCGTAGTCGAGGATGACGTACTGCGCGTCGCACGTTTCCAACCCTGCCAGGTGGTAGTTGGAGCGCCGCTCGCCGACCTGGGTGATCCAGAAGTCCGTCGACGCGATCGGCACGCTCGCCGGGATCGCGTGGACCGTCGCGAGCAGCGCGTCGTAGCGCGGCTCGCGAAGCACCATCGGGGTCGTAGATGGTGCGCGGTCCGGGTTGCCGCGAAGGTAGGCGTCCTCGAAGTCGCGGGAGAACGGCCATCCGCCGAATCCGACCGAGAAGAACAGCGTCGCGAGGAGCACCGCGCCCGTCACCCGGGGCCGCCACCGCGGGCTCGTCTTCGCGAAGCCGACGATCGAGGCACCGAGCGCCAGCGGGATGATCGGCGCGCCGTACTGGTTGTGCAGGGTGTGCTCGCCGCCGTAGTCGGAGAGCAGGAGGTAGCCGAGCGGCACGATCGACGGGACGAGCGCCCATCGCGACCGCAGCGCGAGCAACAGTCCAGGCCCGAACAGGCTCAGGACGAAGATCGCCTTCGATCCGATCTCGCCGCCCCCGAGCGCGGCGATGACGCGCAGCGGATCAAGGAGGAGCGTGCGAGCGATCTCGAGCTCGCTGTCGCCGAGGCTCGCGTACCGGCCGATGTACTGGTATGGAGCGCCGGCGAACGCGGGGATGATCAGCTTGAGGGTCACGACGAACACCGCTGCGCTGCCGACCGCGACAGCGGCCGCGATCAGCCATCGCCTCTGGAACGCGAGCGCGATGCCGAAGCCGATGCCGATGAGCGCGATCTCCTCCTTGACGGTGAACGCGACGAGCAGCGCCAGGACCAGCGGGACGGTCCGCCGCGTCACGAGGAAGTACATCGCGAGGCCGAGGGGCAGCACTGCGAGCGCCACTTCGTGGAAGTCGTAGAGCGTGATGAACGCCAGCGGAGCGCTGACGAGGTACGCGAGGCCCCAGATGAGCCGTTCGATGCCGCGCGGAAGAAGCCGTCGTGCGAGCAGGTAGATCGGCAGCGCGCCGAGCGCGAGCGCGACCGTCTGCACCACGAGGAGCGTCTCGGGGTGCGGGAACACCCAGTACAGCGGTACGAGGGCAAGAAGGATCGGGGAGAAGTGATCGCCGAAGAACGAATGGGGCTGGCAGCGATCCAAGCTGAGCGTCGATTCCATGAACCGGCCTTGTGACGTGTTCCAGACGACCTGGTCGAAGACGCCCAGATCGAGGCCCGTCGAGTGGAACGACCAGTGCCGGATGAGCGAGAGCGTGCCGAACAGCACCGCGTAGATCGCGACCAGGCCGAGTGCGATGCGCCCCTCGTTGCGGGCAAGCCGCTCTACGAGCAGTCGATACCAGCCGGGGCGCACGTCCGAAACGCTACAAGAGCGGTTTGATCCGCGTCGCGAAGCATTTCACGACGGCGGTGCGCCGCCGCGGCCGTCGACGGTTACGGTCTAGTTGGCCCGGCTCGCTCCAGTTGGCTTGTCGGACGTGTGGGAGACGAGCACGCCGTCGAGGCGGATCCGATCGGCCGGGGCAGCGGATCGAGGCTCGAGCATCTCGCGACGGGCCCGGTGCAGGAGCGCGTCCCCGTCATGCCCGAGCTCCAGCTCGAGCTCGGCGAGATCGCCGAGCAGCGGACGGAGGGCCGGCGAGTCCGGGCCGAACGTCGCCTCTTGGATCCACAACGCCCGCGCGTAGAGCGCGAGCGCCTCGTCAGACGCGCCGCGCGCGGCGCATCGCTCCGCGACGAGCTGCAGCAGGATCGCGACGTCCGGATGGTCCGGCCCGAGTGCCTCGATCCGCTGCTCGAGCTGCCTGCGCTCGAGATCCTCGAGATGCCGCTCGCCATCGTCGGCGTTTGGGATCGGATCCGGCTCGATCGCATCCGGTTCGACTGGGCTGGGCTCGATCGCCGCCGGTCGAACGGTGCGGCGAGGCCGCGCGCGCGCCACGGTCGCGACCGACCAGGTCCCGAACCGCCAGACTTGTCGCCCCGCGGCCCGGAGCGCGTGGACGATCACCCAGAATCCGCGATCGGCGGCCCGAGCGGCCCAGCGGCTCACGACGCCGACGGCAACGGCGAATGCGACCACGAACGGCCACGTGGAGCGGAGCAGCCGACCGATCGCGACGCCACCGCGTCGCCAGTTGATGTCGAGGTGCGGATGCAGGTCCGGCCAGCGGACGTGCGTCAGGACGGATCGAGCCGCGACGGATCGCGGGTGCGGCAGCTGGCTGACGCGCGGAACGGGAGGCAGCCGCCGAGGTGCGCGTTCGGGCTCCCACGTCGCGGGGCGCGCACGGAGCGTCTCGCGAAGCTCGCTGATCGGGTCCTGGTCAACGTCCATGAGACGCTCAAGGTACCCCCGCTTTCGTGGCGCGGACGCCCTAAGAATCGGCATTCAGGTCGGCACAGATGGGCAAAAGCGGTAAGCGCGCCGCGTGCTGGGACCGCTGTTACGCGGCGGCCTCGCGAATACGCCGGATCCGGACCCGTGCGACCGCATCGCTGAAGACGCCGCGGATGTCGCCCTCGTCCCTGTTCGCGTCGACGTAGCCCACCGCGCCGAGGGTGAGCGCTCGCGATCCGTAGCGGGGACCGAGCCCCATCGCGAGCACGATCGTCATGAAGCGCTGCATGAGCGGTTGCGAAGACTCGATGTCGTCGGGGCTGTACGCGGCCACGACCACGATCTGGCCACTGGCAAGGCGGTCAAGCTCGGCGGCGGCGTCCGGCCGCCAGAGGCTGTGGCCGAGATCGATCGAGCGCAGGAGATCGAACCCGTGCCCGAGGACGTCGACCAGCGGGATGCTTCCATCGTCCGCGATCGCGTCGACCGCGGTTGCGACCTGCTTCGAGGAGCTTGTCGATGGAGATGCGTCGGCTGCCTTCCGTCCGAACCTCATCTGCGAAGGGCTCCCTTGAGCGCGTCCGCGTCGTCATCACGCTGGACCGCGGGCGGGCGCCCCATCCACTCGCGGACCGTCGCGAGCGTCCGGCCTCCTGTCGCGCGCCAGTCGTGGAGATCCACGGCGCCGGCGGGGCAATAGGCCCAGCTCCCGGCGTATGCGATCACGGGGCTCGCGACGTCCTTCGGGACTTGATGCTCTTCCCGTGCGCACAGGTGCTCGATCACGCCGTTCATCAGCGCCATTGAACACCGGGACGCTCTGACTTCATCACTCGCTCAGGGGAAGCCTCGTCGATCAACTTGGCATCGTCGCCCGCGGCGATCCGCGTAACGGGGAAGAGCTGCAGCAGCGTTCGCAGGTCCTCGAGGCCAGTCGCTCCGCAGGCGCGCCACTCGTGCCCGTCGGTCTGCGCGGATGGGCAGTAGGCCCACTTGTCCTCGTTGATCGTCAGCGCTTCGACGAACGTGGTGATCTGGTGGTCAGAGCGGACACAGACGAAGTCGATCTGGTTGGTCATCGTGCTCATTCAACGAACGAGGTGCGACCGAACGCTCACCCGTGACGGTGATGCGCGACCCCGACGGTCGACCTAGCCCGAGCGGGGGAGTCTGGCCTGTTAGAGGAGCCCGAGCAGGTGCCAGTAGGGGAGGCAGATCGCAAGTCCGGCGAGCGCGATCGCGTCGTACACGAACGCCATGCGCCGGCCCTGCGCGTGCGAGAACAGCCGACCCTGCGACGCGCCGTAGGCCACGAGGTACTCGGGCGACTGCGCGGGGATATGCCAGCTCAGGCCGAGCGCGAGTATCGGGATGACCGCGAGCCAGGGATGGATGCCGACAGCGGGCGCGACCGGGATGAGCGCGAGGCTGAGCAGGAGGATCGCCTGATCGGCCGCAAGGAGTGAGCGCACGATGATCGTGAGCACGCCGGCGAGGAGTATGAACGCGGGACCGCCGATCCCAAGCTGCGCGAGGATCGGTGCCGCCTGCTGCCCGATGATCATGTCGAGGCGCAGACCCGACGCGAGATTCGCGATCGTCAGCGCGACGCCGTAGAAGACCAGGTAGTCCCAGTCGAGGCTCGCGAGGTTCGACCGGCCGTAGAGGGTCATGACCGCGATGAACGCGATGAGCGCGATGAGCCCGGGATGGATCAGGAAGCGAGGGGCGAGGACCCAGCCAACGAGCGTGAGCAGGAGGATGCCGATGAGCGCGAGCTCACGTCCGGATGGCCGACCGAGGACGGCGCGCTGAAGCCGCAGCGGGTCCTGTGACACGGGCGTGATCGTCTCGCCCCGGTGCAGCAGGCGGAGCGCCACGAAGGAGCCGATGGCGATGAACACGGCAAGCGGTGCGGCGGCGGTGAACCAGTGCACCCAGGTGAACTCGATCTGCGCCGGGAGGGGCATCAGGCTCCACGCGAGGAGGCACACCGGGGATCCGTTCAGGAACAGGAAGATGAACGGCCCCGACCCGATCCAGGCCGACAGCCCGAGGACGGCGCTCGCCGGGCCGCGGTCCCGCAGCTTCAGCGCCTCGGCGACGCCGAGGGCGAGCGGCGCGCTCACCGCGGCCCGAGCCATGGCGAGCGGCAACAGCGGCGTCAGCGCGATGCCGCTGAGGAGGAACGCCGCGGACTGCCAGCCGACGCGCGGCGGCACGCGCTCGATGAGCAGCAGGCCGATCCGGAGAAGGAGTCCGGAGCGGGAGACGGTCGACGCGATCCCGAGCACGCCGATGACGAACACCCAGTTCATCGACGCGAAGCCGGTGAGCGTCGCGAAGTCGTACGTGAGTTTGCTCACGATCCATGTCGCGACGAGCCCGAGCGACACGACCACGTTCGGGACGGGCTCCGTGACCCACAGCGCGACCGCGGCGAGCAGCAGCAGGACGAAGCGCGTCTGCGCGAGATCCACGAGCGGTGAAAAGGCGACGATGCCGAATGCGAAGGCGAGCACCAACCCAACGATCTTCGCGGCGGGACGCCGCGCGATCCGGACCGCAACCACTTGGCGTGGCGCCTCTTCCGGCTCGAGATCCTCGGTGGGTCCCTCGGTATCGCGACGTCGGAGGCGGCGCGCGAGCGTCGTCGCGACGGCCTTGGCCGCTGCGGGATCCTGACCGAGGAGCTGAAGGAACTGCTCGCGATCGAGCCGGAGGATCTCGCCCGGGGTCTCCGCGCGGATCGTCGCCGATCGCGGCTGGTCGACGAGGAGCGCGAGCTCGCCAAGATAGTGGCCGGCGCCGATCGCGTTCACCCGGTGCTCGCCGCCGCCGTCGCTCGTGAAGACACCGAGCGTCCCGCTCACGACGATGTACAGGCCATCGGCGGGATCGCCCTCGTTGCAGATGACGTCGCCGGCCGCGAACGTGACCGGGACCATGTATCCGGCCAGCCGCGCCAACGCGACGCGATCCAGCCGCGAGAGCAGATCAACGGTGCGGAGACGCTCACTGCGCTCTTCGTCGTGCGTCCTCACCGGCGGGCCGGATGATAGGCCCGTTCGCGACCGCGGCCGCGAGTAGCATCTGCGACGCGTCTGGTGGAAGGGCGCGGAAACGGGGCCGTTCCCTCATGCGGCGTGATATCCAACGTGCGGCGGAGTGGCTTGTCTCCAACCCCTGGGCGTTCATCGGGGTCGTCACCCTCGTCGTCGTCGTGCCGATCCTGCTGCTGGGCGAGCTCTCGGCGTCCGACACCCAGCGGCGCCTGCGGGCGGAACGGCTCGCCCTGGGTGCGCAGGCCGCCGAACGAGGCGCCGAAGCGATCCAGACCCAGGTCTCGCTGTCTCTGCAGCAGCTTCAGGCTCTGGGTCTTTGCCTAGGTGAATGCAGCCACCCTGGTTTGAGTGCCGCCGTTCTGCTCGGAGACACGATCGGTGTGAAGCTCGAGCTGACGACTCCGGAGTACGCCCTGGCATACACGGATGTCTCAGCCATAGACGTTGCCGACCAGGCGGGGTTGGTCCTGGCAACGGTCACTGCGATATCCAATTTCTCGGGCGGGACGGCCTCCGCCGCAGTCAATAGCGTCGCAGACCGTGACTATTTCCGGCTGGCGCGCGGCGGTTCGTTGACGGTCGTTGGAGTCGCGAGCGAGCCATTGTTTTTCGATCACCCCGTCGTCATCGCGGCTCCTGTCGACGGGCAGAACAGCGCAACGGTCATCGGAGTGCTGATCGGAGAGATCCGCGGCGGGGACCTCGCCGGTCACCTGCGGTCGCAGCTCGGACCGTTCGAGGACCTGTACATCCTGGACGGCGCGGGACAGCTGGTTGGACGCGCAGCAGGCCCTGGGAGCGAGGCGGTCGACTTGTCGGGAGATCCCGTCGTTCAACAGTTGCTCGCTGGGACGCGCGCAGCTGGCGAACTTCGCGACCCGATAACTGGGAAGATCGGGCTCCTCAACTCTGCGCCGGTCGTCGTGAATGGCCATCCGGAGTGGACGATCGTCGCGGTCCAAGCCGCCGGCGGCGTCGAGGCCGAAACGGCCGGGGCCCTGGCCCAGCAGCGCGAGCTGCGCCTCGCGCTCGTTGCGATCCTGCTCGTCGGGAGCTTCGCCTTCGCTCGGATCGCCGCGGGATCGCTGCGGCAGCGGAAGCTGCTCTCGGCTGCGCTCGGAGAGGTCGAGGCGAAGAGCCGCGAGGTCGAGGCCGCCAACCGCCATAAGAGCGAGTTCCTGGCGAACATGTCCCATGAGCTTCGGACGCCCCTCAACGCGATCATCGGCTTCGCGGAGGTCCTGAGCCAGCAGATGTTCGGAGCGGTCAACCCGAAGCAACACGAGTACCTGGGAGACATCGAGGCCTCCGGCCAGCACCTGTTGTCGTTGATCAACGACATCCTGGATCTGTCGAAGGTGGAAGCGGGCAAGATGGAGCTACAGCCCTCCCGGTTCTCGCTGGCCGCAGCTCTGGCGTCGGTGATGATGATGGTCCAAGAGCGTGCGTCGCGGCGTGGCGTCGAGCTGCGCACCGAGCTCGATCCCAACGTCGATGTGGTCGAGGCGGATGAGCGCAAGGTCAAGCAGGTCGTCCTCAACCTCCTGACCAACGCGGTGAAGTTCACGCCCGCCGGCGGTCAGGTCCGCCTGCGGGCCGACCGCGACGGCACGGGCGTCGTGGTGGCGGTCATGGACAACGGCGTCGGCATCGCGCCCGCGGATCAGGCTCGCGTGTTCGAGGAATTCGCCCAAGCCCGCGGTGGTGCCACGCCCGAGCAGGAGGGCACCGGCCTTGGCCTGACGTTGAGCCGGAAGCTCGTGGAGCTGCACGGCGGCACGATCTGGGTCGAGAGCGAGCTCGGGAAGGGCAGCACGTTCACCTTCACGCTGCCGGCTGCGACGCCTCGGGCCTGATCAGGCTCTCGCATGCGCCGGCCCCGCCGCTTCGCGGGGCCTCCATGCGGCGAGGCGCACGCCGATCACGATGACGGCTGCGCCAACGAGCTGGAGCGGCAGCGGCCGCTCGGCGAGGATCAGGAACGCGAGCACGAGCGTCGCAACAGGTGTGAGGTAGCTGACCATCGCCGCGAGGCTCGGGCCGAAGCGGTGCACCGCCCAGAAGAACAGGGCGTACGCGACCGCCGTCGAGAACACCCCGAGGAAACCGGCGGCGAGCCACGTCTCGGTCGCCCAGGACGGCACGTCGCGGTAGGCCTGGGCCAGGAACCCGAGCGGGACGAGCAGCGCCGTCCCGATGACGACCATCAGCGTGACGTACCCGAGGACGCTTTCCTTCCGCAGGACGACCGCCCCGATCGTCAGGCTCGCCGCCCATGCCGTGGCCGCACCGAGCTCCAGGAGGTCGCCCCGGAGGCGTGAGGGTCCCTCGCCGCCGCCCTGTTGCCCGCCGACGATGACCACGGCGGCGCCCACGCTCGCGATCGCGAACCCGATCAGCTTGCGTGACGTCAGCCGTTCGTGGATCAGCGTCGCGAAGAGCGCGGTCGCCATCGGGATGGTCGTCGGGATGATCAGCGCGCTGTCCGACGCGGGCGTGAAGCTCAGTCCCAGGAAGGCGAAGGTATTGAACCCGAGCACCCCGCAGGCCGCCGCCGCGGTGATCGGACGCCAGCTCCGCAGCGGGATCGGGGTGCGGGTGATGGCACACGCCGCGAGCAGCACGACGGCAGCGATCGCGAAGCGCATGGTCGAGAGCTCGAGCGGCGGTACAGCGGTCACGCCGAGCTTCGCGGCGATCCATTGGCCACCGAGAGTGAGCGCGAGCGTCGCGTAGACGGCGACGACGATCGGCGTCTGCCCCATCCGCGCGATGCTACGGCCGGGCTGCTCCTGCTCGTCCCAAAGAAAGCGCCTTTCGCGAGCGACAGCCATCAGCTACGTTCGCTCGATGGCCGACCTCCGGCTCAGGACAGTCGACGCGTTCAGCGACGCGCCGTTCACCGGCAACCCGGCTGCCGTCGTCATGCTCGATGCGATGCCACCGGACAGCTGGATGGCGGCACTCGCGCGCGAGACCAATGCGTCGGACACCGCGTTCGTCATCCGCGAGCCGTTGCCCGACGCTGACTTCCGGTTGCGCTGGTTCACGCCGGTCATGGAGGTGGACCTTTGTGGTCACGCGACCCTTGCGTCAGCGCACTGCCTCTTCGAGGACGGCGCTCACAGCCCGATCCGGTTCGCAAGTCGCAGCGGCGTGCTCACGGTGACTCGGCGCCCAGACGGTTCGCTGGCGATGGACTTTCCCGCGCAGCCTCCGGTTCACGTGAGGGTCGAGGCCGACGTCGCTGCCGCCCTCGGCATCGCGGTCGAGTGGACCGGCCGGACCGAGAACGGGTTCTTCCTCATGGCCGTCCTCGCCGACGAGCGATCCGTCCGCGGGATCACCCCGGATCTCGGCGCCGTGGCCGCGCTTGATGCGACCGCGCTCATCGTCACGGGGGCCGCCGACCCCGGACACGCCTACGATTTCGTCTCGCGGCTGTTCGCTCCAAAGGCCGGTATCAACGAGGACCCCGTGACCGGCAGCTCGCACACCGTTCTCGCGCCGTACTGGTGCGATCGGCTCCGTCGCGCGTCCCTGGTGGGTCTCCAGGCGTCTGCCCGGTCAGGGCTGGTCGGCATCGAGGTCGCTGGGGATCGCGTGCTGATCACCGGACGCGCCGTGACCGTCTTCGACGGCGTCCTCCGACCGAGTGCCAGTCCGAGTTAGCTCGTACCCACCCACGCGAGCGGCCAGATCGCCGACCGGGGCCCGGTGTACCGTTCGGAACGCAGGCTTCGTGGGAGCGAGGGGAATGGCGATGACGCGAGATGGCTGAAAGCGGCGCCACCAACGGTCACATCCCATTGCTGCTGTTCGGCGACTCGTACCGGTCCCCGGACATCTATCACACGACCCGCTTCCTCGCGCCAGATCCGCTCATCGTGCTCGAGCGCGGCAAGGAGCTTGTGCTGCTCACGAACTCGCTCGAAGAAGAACGCGCCCGGAAGCAGTCCCGGGCCACGACGATCGAGAACATCGATGCGTACGGCGCGCGTGAGCTGCGGGCGACGATGAACCCGATCACCGACGCGACGGCGACCGTCATCGAGCGGTTCCTCGCAGCCCACGATGCGAAGCGGATCCGGGTGCCGCAGTTCTTTCCGCTCGCACTCGCTGACCGTTTGCGTGCGTCCGGGATTCAGCTCACCGTCGCGGAGGGTCTCGAGGCGCGGCGCCGCGCGAAGCGCGACGACGAGGTCGAGGCGCTCGAGGCCACGCAGCGCGCGACCGAGGAGGCATGGCAGCTCGGCGTCGACGCGATCGCTCGCGCGGATACGCGTCCAGATGGGACCTTGCTGCTCGACGGCGCGGCGCTGACGGCGGAGCGTCTGCGCTCGATCGTGGAAGGCGCGCTCCTGGAGCGCGGCTGCATGGCCGAATCGACCATCATCGCGCCCGGGAAGCAGGCCGCGGATCCGCACATGATCGGGACCGGCGCCATTCGCGCGCACGAGGCCGTCGTCATGGACATCTTTCCGCAGCACAAGGAGACCCGGTACTACGCGGACATGACGCGCACCGTGTCGAAGGGCGCGCCATCAGCCCAGATCGTGAAGATGTACGAGACCGTGCTGCAGGCCCAGGACGCCGGGATGAAGGCACTCCGGCCGGGCATCACCGGTCGCGAGGTCCACGAGCTCGTTCAGGACCTCATCTTCGCGGCGGGCTACGACACGCTGCGCGCCGGCCAGAAGCACAACGTGAACGATCCGGTGACCCGTGGATTCATCCACGGAACGGGTCACGGGGTCGGCCTCGAGATCCACGAAGCGCCGAGCGTCGGCTTGAGCGGCTCGTCGCCGCTCGCGGTCGGCGACGTCGTCACTGTCGAGCCCGGGATCTACGACCCCGATGTCGGGGGCGTACGGCTCGAGGACATGCTCGTCATCACCGCCGACGGATCGCGGAACCTCACCCGCGCGCCGCGCCAGCTCGTCGTCTGACCCCGCTTCTCTACGGCGTCGGCGCCGCGATCGGATGGGGCCTTGCCGACTACGCGGGCGCGCTTTCCACGCGCCGGCTCGGGGTGTTCCAGGCGATGCTCGGCATGCAGCTGACCGGGACCGTGCTGTACGCCGCGGCGCTCGCGGCCGTCGGCCGCTTTCCGGCGTTGTCGCTGGATCAGCTCCCGCT
>JALYLX010000083.1 GCA_030773995.1 Chloroflexota bacterium | reverse complement strand
GGCAAAGCCCTCCCTCGCCTATTCGCGCTTAATCCGCTGCTGTGATGGGCTCCCGCTTCCCTGACAGGACCGCGCTCATGATCGAGAGCGCGCCATCCACGTCCGCGCGGCTCACGTTGGCGTGGGTGACCATCCGCAGCCGCGGCGAGTTGCCGAGGTAGCGCGAGATCCGCAGACCACGCTCGGCGCAGGCTTTCTGGAAGTCGCCGACATCCATCGCGGCGCGATCGACCTCGAAGGACACGATGTTCGTGGCGACCTTCGCCGGCTCGATCTTGATCCCAGGAAGGGCGGCGAGACCGTCGGCGAGTGCGCGAGCGTTCACGTGGTCCTCGACGAGGCGGTCGCGCATCGTCTCGAGCGCGACCAGCGCCGCGGCGGCGATCACGCCGGCCTGACGCATCGCGCCGCCCAGCAGCTTGCGCACCTTGCGCGCCCGGGCGACGGTGTCGCGCGAGCCGCAGAGCATGGAGCCGACCGGCGCCGAAAGACCCTTCGAGAAGCAGAACTGCACCGTGTCCACCGGTCCGGTCAGCTCCTTGACGTCGACGCCGAGCGCCGCGGCGGCGTTGAAGATGCGCGCCCCGTCGAGATGGACCTTGAGACCGCGCTCGTGCGCGAGGGCTGCCGCCGCGCGGGTCTGGGCGGGCGTGATGACCGAGCCGCCGCAGTTGTTGTGCGAATTCTCGAGGCAGAGGAGCGCCGAGCGGGGGAACGCGCCGACCGACGGCCGGATGGCGCTCTCGATGTCTTCGAGCGACGGCATGCCGTCGCGGTTCGGGACGGTGCGGCCGTGCAGCCCGCCGAGGACGGTGAAGGCGCCCATCTCGTTCTGATAGATGTGTGCGAGGTCGCCGAGGATGACCTCGTCGCCGCGACCGGCCTGCGACAGCACGCCGCAGAGGTTGCCGAGCATCCCGCTCGCCACGTACACCCCGGCCTCTTTGCCGACGATCTCCGCCGCGCGCTCCTCGAGCCGGTTCACCGTCGGGTCCTCGCCGTACTGGTCGTCGCCGACCTCGGCGCCGGCCATCGCCGCGCGCATCGCGACGGTCGGCAGGGTGAACGTGTCGCTGCGGAACTCGAGGATCTTCACTTCGGGACGCCTCCTCCTATCGAGGTCGCGATGGCCACGAGCAGCGGCGCGACGGCGATCGCGGGCAGGTAGTCCGCGACCTGCACATCGCGGATCTTCAGCAGCTTCAACCCTACCCCGACGAGGAGAAGGCCGCCGGTCGCGTTCATCTCGCGCAGCTGCGGGTCCGAGAGGAGGGTCGCGAACACCGACGCGCCCGCCGCGAGGCCGCCCTGGTAGACGAGGATGACCGCGAGCGACAGGAGCACGCCCCAGCCGAGCGTCGCGGCGAACGCGATCGCCGTGAAGCCGTCGAGGACGCTCTTGATGACGAGCAGCGATCCATCCCCGGTGAGTCCGTTGTGGATCGCCCCGAGGAACGTCAGCGGCCCCACGCAGAAGACGATGCTCGCCGTGACGAACGCTTCGGCGATGGTGCTCGTCCGCCCCGGCCTCGCGAAGCGACGCTGGATCGCCGCGCCGAGCTCGTTGAGTCGCCGCTCGATGCCCGCGAGCGATCCAATGATCCCGCCGACGAGGATGGCGCCGAGGAGATAGAGGAGGCTCGCGGTGTCGATCGCGAACTTGATGCCCATGACGGCGACGAAGAGCCCGACGCCGGCGACGACGTTCTCCCGCAGCCGCGGCGGGAGCCGGTCGCCGAGCACGGTCCCGACGAGGCCGCCCGCGAGCACGGTCAGCAGGTTCAGCAGCGTGCCGGTGAACCACATCGGCTGGGTAGTATGCGAGCACGATGCAGATCCCCCCGTCGGAGCAGCTGCGATTCTGGGCGCACGAGCTCGGCGGCATGGCGAAGACCGGCATCCTGCACGCGCACGACACCTACGACCGCGACCGCTGCGAACGGATGCTCGCGATCGCCGAGTCGATGGCCGCGCTGACCATCGCCGCGGACTTCACGCCCGACCGGCCCTATCTCCCGGACGTCGGCATCCCGACTCCAAAGACCGGCTGCAGCGTCGCGGCGTTCGACGGAGAGGGGCGTGCGGTCCTGATCCAGCGCGCCGACAACAAGCGCTGGGCGCTCCCCGGCGGGTACGCGGAGATCGGATTGCCGCCGTCTGCCAACGCGCTACGTGAGTTCCGGGAGGAGACCGGCTTCGAGGCGGCGCTCGAACGGCTCGTCGGGGTCTATGACAACAAGCACTTCGCGAGCGTGTCGCCGCATCAGTTCTACATCTGCCTGTTCCGGGCGCGGATCACCGGTGGCGCCGCCGCGACATCGCACGAGACGCTCGAGGTCAGGCTCGTCGATCCCGCGGACCCGCCGTCCGACATGAGCGAGCTGCAGCGCACGATGCTGCTCGACGCGTCCCGTCAGGCGAGCGCGGCCGTGTTCCAGTGAGCACGATCGCGGTCTTCGGCAGCTGGGCTTCGATGCCATCGGCCGACAGCCTGCGCGCCGCTCTCCCGGACGATCGGTTCGTGGCGGTGCAGGGAGAGGAGCTCGGTCCGGCCGCGGACGCCGAGGCCGCGTTCGGCGGATTCAGCGCGGAGCGGCTTCGCGCGGTGCTCGCGGGCACCCCGAAGCTCCGGTGGGTGCACACGTTCTCGGCGGGCGTCGATCGCCACGTGCCGGTCATGGCGACGTACGGCCGCGTGCTGCTCACGAACAACAGCGGCGCGTACGACGTGCCGATCGCCGAGCACGTGCTTGCGATGATCTTCGCCGCCGCGAAGCGTCTGCCCGAGCACCTCGGCGCCCAGGGAAGGCACGAGTGGCAGCGGGAGATGCCGCACGCCGAGGTGCGCGACGCGACGCTTGTCGTCCTTGGGATGGGGAGCATCGGCGGCGAGCTCGCGCGGCTCGCGGGGGGCGTCGGGATGCGGGTCATCGGGATCCGGCGGGACGCGAGCCGGCCGCCGCCGGGTGTCGATCGGATCGTGCCCGCTGATCGGTTGGGCGAGGTCGCGCGCGAGGCCGACTATCTCGCCGTGACCGCGGCACTCACCCCGCAGACGCGCGGGATGGTCTCCGCCGAGGTCCTGCGCGCCCTCAAGCCAACGGCCTGGGTGATCAACATCGCGCGCGGGCCGATCGTCGATGAGGCTGCGCTTGCCGCCGCTCTGGCCGACAAGCGGATCGGCGGTGCAGCGCTCGATGTCTTCGATACCGAGCCCCTCCCCGCCGACAGCCCGCTCTGGTCGCTCGACAACGTCATCCTCACGCCACACGTCTCGAACTCCTCGCCGAAGGTCCGCGAGCGCAGCCTCGCCCTCGTGGTGGAGAACGTCCGCCGGTTCAAGGCGGGCGAGCCACTCCTCAACCTGGTGGATCGGACGGCCGGGTATTGAGGCTGTCCAAGCGCGCGCTCGCGACGCGCACCGAAGGGTTCACCGAGTCGGTCATCCGCGAGATGACCCGGCTCTGCGCGACGTACGGCGGCATCAACCTCGCCCAGGGGTTCCCGAACTTCCCGGCGCCCGACGTGTTGAAGGACGCCGCCAAGCGGGCCATCGACGCCGACATCAATCAGTACGCGATCACCTGGGGGAGCAAGTCGCTCCGCGACGCCGTCGCCACGAGCTATGGCGAGACCTACAGCATGGCCGTCGATCCAGAGACGATGGTCACGGTGACCTGCGGCTCGACCGAGGCGATGGTCTCGACGCTTCTCGCGATCGTTGACCCGGGAGACGAGGTCGTCGTCCTCGAGCCGTTCTACGAGAACTACGGTCCTGACACCGCGATCTGCGGCGCGAAGCCGGTCTTCGTGCCGCTCCGCCCGCCGGAGCACACGTTCGATCGCGACGAGCTGCGCGCCGCGTTCGGCGCGCGCACGAAGGCGATCATCGTGAACACCCCGAACAACCCGAGCGGCCGGATCTTCACGAAGGACGAGCTCGAGTTCATCGCCGGCCTGTGCCGCGAGTACGACGTGATCGCGGTGACCGACGAGATCTACGAGCACATCCGGTATGGGGGCCCACACATCCCGATCGCCACGCTCGACGGCATGACCGATCGGACGGTCACGATCTCGGGCGCCTCCAAGACCTTCTCGGTCACCGGCTGGCGCGTCGGGTGGATCGTCGCGGCACCGCACCTCACCAACGGGATCCGAAAGGTCCACGACTTCCTGACCGTCGGCGCGCCGGCGCCGCTCCAGGAGGCCGTGGCCGCGGGGCTGACGCTCGGTGCGCCCTACTACAGCGATCTGTCCGCCCACTACCGGCGGCGGCGTGACACGCTCTTCGCGGCGCTCGATCGCGCCGGCTTCAAGCCCCGGCTGCCCGAAGGCGCGTACTACATCCTCTGCGACATCTCGGACTTCGGGGCAGGCGATGACGTGACGTTCGCCCATCGGCTGGTCGCGGAGGTCGGGGTCGCCGCGGTACCGGGCTCGTCCTTCTTCTCGCGGCCCGAGCTCGGACGCGACCTCATCCGGTTCACGTTCTGCAAGACGGACGACCTGCTGCGCGAAGCCGGGGAGCGACTGCTCGGCGCGCGTGATGCGCTGGCGTAGCTCGGGGTCAGTTCTCGGTCAGGGCGACGGTGTCGTTCTGATGCGCGCGCACAAAGGCGATGAACAGGGCGTAGCTGTCCGGTGACTGCACGACCGCCGACGGTGTCGTCGTGAGGTTCGCGAGGGTCGCGGCGGCCGTGTTCGCGTCGTTCTGCCGACCCAGTGCGCGCAGCGCCAGCGGGTAGCTGGAGCGGACCGTGAACACTCCGGTCGCCGAGCCGAGCTGCATGCCCCGCTCGAACGCGGCGACGGCCTCGGCGAACCAGCCGTCCTGGTACGCCGCCTCGCCGTACGCGAGCCACGCGCTGCTCGTCTCCTGCGCGTACGCGTCCGCTTTCGCCCGCGCGTAGAACCGATCGCGCATGCCGAGCTCGCTCCAGTCCGCACCGACGATCTGCTGCACCCGCTCGGTGTCGGCCGGCTGGTAGAGGACCATCCAGCGGTAGCTGAACGGCTGCCAGTTCGCGTTGAACCAGGTGTAGGAGAGCGGCACGTTGGCCCCGAGCATCGGGTCGTTCACGTAGAAGACCCCGAGGTCGTCGTCGTACCCGCGCACCGTGCGCCAGTGCGCGATCCGCGAGATCGTCGGGTCCTGCATCCACTGCGTGACCATCGGCGCGAAGCCGTTCGCGACGAAGTGCTTCATGAGGTCGATGGTGCCGTTCAGCCGCGATACCGACCGGAGGCCGTAGAGGGAGCTCACCCACGGATCCACCCCGCCGGGGCCCATCCCGCGGCGCACGTCCGGACCGCGCAGCGCGAGGCGGGCCGCCTCCTGATCGGCATCGATGCCGAACGTGGACAGGGCCATGACCACCGACGCGGGACCGCAGTTGTTCAAGGTCTGCCAAAGGTGACGCATCGGGCCCACATCGGCCTTCGCGGGTAGCGCCGCGCCCGTGTCATCGGCGCGCGCGGCCTGCGGAAAGGACAGGAGCAGCGAGGCGGCCAGGAGCGCCGTGGCGACCGCCCGCATCGTTGCCATCACCCGGAATCGTAGTGCGCCGTCGGTACCATGGGGACGATGGGTCAGGATACCGTCGCCCGCCGCCCGCTCGCGGAACATCCGGCTTGGGCCCGATCCCTCAGCGGCAGCGGTCTCGCGTCGCGCATGATCCTGCCGGTCGTGGTCTCGGCATCGGTCGAAGACCGGGAACGGGTCGAAGGCACCGGGCGCCTCGAGCGCCTGTCGCTCACCGAGCTCGTCCGCGACGCGCGCGCGGCCGCCTCCGCCGGCTTCGCCGGCCTGCTCCTGTACGGCGCGACGGACCGGAAGGATGCTCGTGCGTTCATCGCCAGCGAACGCAACCACATCGTGATCCGCGCCATACGGGCGGTGAAGGAGGCGGTCCCGGAGCTCGGCGTCGCCACGGATGTCTGTGTCTGCGCGTACACCGACCACGGGCAGTGCGTGCTGTTCCACGACGGCGGAGCCGATGTGAGTGCGACGCTCGAACGGCTCGGCGAGATCGCGCGAGCTCACGCCGACGCCGGCGCGGACCTGCTCATCCCGTCGGGGATGCTCGACGGAAGCGTCGCCGCGCTGCGGGTTGCACTCGCCGGCGACTACGACGACGTTCCGGTCGCCGCGATGGCGAAGCTCGAGAGCACGCTCTATTCGCTCCATCGCGTGCTCGTGCAGAGCACACCCATCCGAGAGCGCGCCGTCCCGCTACTCGCGTCCGACGACCCAAGCGCGTCGCGCGCGCGAGCGTTGCGCGACGTCGCCGCGGGAGCGGATGCGGTCGTGGTGAAGCCGGGGGCGCCGACGCTGGACATCATCGCCGCGCTCAAGCCTCTCGTACGAAGACCGCTCATCTCGTTCCACACCGCCGACGAGCATGCCGCGTTCGTTGCCGTGGCCGAGGACCTCGACGGACCGGCCGCCGAACGCGAGACGCTCGCGGCAGCGCGGCGGGCGGGCGCCGACCTCGTCATCACCTACGGCGCGTGGAGCGCGGCGGAATAGCGGCCCTGCTAGCGTCGTAGCGATGCGCTACGAGCGCGTGACGCTGCCGAACGGCGTGCGCGTGCTGGTGAAGGACATGCCCGAAGCGCGCTCGGCGTCGGTCGCCGTGTACGTCGGTGTGGGCTCGCGCGCCGAGACGAAGCTGAACGCCGGCACCAGCCACTTCCTCGAGCACATGGTGTTCAAGGGCACCGCGAGCCGGCCGAGCGCGTCCGAGATCAGCCAGCAGATCGAGGGGGTCGGCGGCTCGGTGAACGCGTCCACCGACAAGGAGGCGACGGTCTTCTCGTCGTTCGTGCCGGCGCGCCACTACCTGCTCGCGCTCGACATCGTCGCGGACATGGTCCGCGCGCCGCTCCTCCGCGAGTCCGACGTCGAGTCCGAACGGAACGTCATCGTGGAAGAGATCCGGATGTATCGCGACCAGGCCCAGGATCGCGTGCACACGCTCATCGATGAGCTGCTGTACCCGAACCATCCGCTCGGCTGGGAGATCGCCGGCCGGCAGGCAGTCGTCCTCGGGCTCACGGCTCCGGGACTGCGCGAATTCATGGAGACGCACTACGCGCCGGAACGGATCGTGGTCGCGATCGCCGGACGGATCGACGAGGCCGAGGCCGTCGCGGCGGTGCAATCCCGATTCGGGGATCTTCTGTCGCGCAGGCCCATCAAACCAAAAGCGGCGCCGCGCGCGGGCCGCACCCGAACGCGGACGCTCGCGAAGCGAGGCGAGCAGGCGCATGTCTGCATCGGCTGGCGCGGCGTCCCGCAGCTGCATCCCGACAAGTTCGCGATCGACATGCTGAACGCCGTGCTCGGAGAAGGGATGTCGAGCCGGCTCTTCCTGGAGCTGCGGGAGAAGCGCGCCCTGGCGTACGACGCGCATTCGTACATCTCCAACTACGCGGACGCCGGCCATGTCGTCGTGTACGCCGGCGTGGCACCAACCCGCGCGCGCGAGGCCGTGGCCGCCGTGCTCGGCGAGGTCGCGCGGCTTCGCGCGGAAGTGGTCCCCGAAGCCGAGCTCCTCCGCGTGCGCGATTTCGTGAAGGGCCGGATCGAGCTTCGGCTCGAGCATTCGCGAGGCGTGTCGAGCTGGCTGGCGGGCCAGGAGCTGTTCCTCGATCGGATCCGGAGCGTCGAGGAGCTCACCGCGATCATCGACGGGATCTCCGCCGCCGACATCCAGCGCGTCGCGCAGCAGTACCTCCGGCCTGACCTCGCGTACCTCGCAGCCGTCGGGCCGCGCGCCACGGTGGGCGAGCTGACCGCACCCGTGGGGGACGAAGAACCCGCGATGGAGAAGGCCTCGTGACCGAGACGGTGCAGCAGACCCTCATCGTGCTCAAGCCCGACGCCGTGCAGCGCGCGATCGCGGGCGAGCTCCTGGCGCGTTTCGAGCGCCGGGGCCTCCGGCTCGCGGCGCTGCGCCTCGTGAAGGTCGAGCGTGCGCTCGCGGAACGGCATTACGCGGTGCACAAGGGGAAGTTCTTCTACGAGGACCTCGTGAACACGATCAGCGCGTCGCCGGTGGTCGCCGCGGTGCTCGAAGGACCGAACGCCATCGCGGTCGTGCGCGCGATGGTCGGTGCGACCCGACCGCACGAGGCCGCGCCCGGCACGATCCGCGGCGACTATGCGTTGGTCGGCCTCCGCAACCTCGTCCACGCGAGTGACGCGCCGGAGACCGCTGCGACCGAAGTCGCGCTGTGGTTCCCGGAGGGTGTCGTGACGTACGCTCGCGACGTGGAGCGTTGGATGACCGACGAAGGCTCGCCGAGCTAGGTGTAGGGCCGACGAGCGTCTCCCTGGGCGAACCTCCTCGAGTGACGAACCCCTTCGCGACGAGCGTCGGCTAGAGCGGCCGGAGGGCCTTCAGGAATTCATCCGCGAACGCCGCGATCGGCCGGAGGAAGGTGTCCGGCAGGATTCCGCCCGCCAGCAGCGCGAGGAAGATGATCCCCCCGAGGACGCCTGCGACGGGCTGCGGTTCGATCCGCCAGCCCTCGGGCGAGCCTGCGAACAGCCGCACGCCCGCGCGTAGCTGGGCGATCAGGAGCAGGATGGCTGCGGCCACGAGCGCGCTCCCGGCGAAGCCGGAGATCGCGTACGCGATGAGATCCACGAAGAAATGACCGGGGAACGTCACGAGCGGCGGCGCGCCGATCATCGCGATCCCTCCCGCGATGAACGCACCCGCGGCAAGCGGCGCGTGCCGGACGTTCGGCTGTTCGCCGGCGGCGCGGCGCTCGAGCGTCCCGGCGGCGAGGAGCTGCTGCGTCGCGCAGGCCCCGGTGACGAGGGCCGTCGCGATCCCACCGATGATGCCGGGTCCGGACAGGGTCGCGATCCCGACGAGCGCCGACCCGAGATTCGAGATGACCGCGTACACGACGAGCCGTCGGAGGTCATTCACGCCGGCGGCAAGGAGGGCCCCCCCGAGCGCGGAGGTGAGCCCGATACCGAGCAGCAGATCCTGGACCTTGTTCACCTGCACGATCGCCGGGAGGAGCCCGCTGCCGGCGAGGATCTCGACGAAGGCGATGAAGGTGACCGGCACGAGCACCCCGAAGTACAGGGCCAGGGCCGCCGCGGGTGCCTCGCCGGCCAGCAGTGCGGCGTGTGTGTGGAAGGGGATCGCCGCGAGCAGGAGAGCGAAGGCCACGAAAAGGAGCACCACGAGGAGCACGACCGTCGTCGCGGGCTGATCCTTCGGCAGGCTTGCCGCGAGCGCGAGGGAGCCGAGGCCGAGGGACCCTCCCAGAACGACGAACGAGAAGTGCCTGATGGCGGACTCGACGCTTCGGTTCCGGTGCACCTGGAAGGTGAACGTTCCGACGGGCACGAGCAGCCCGGGGAGCAGGAGCGCGAACGTCACCACGGGCGAGGAGACCACCAGCACCGCGACCGAGACGGCGCCCGCGACCAGGGCCGACGGGAAGAAGTTGTACGCAGGCGCATCGAAGAAGACATCGAGGAGCAGCACCGCGATCGTCGCGAGCAGGATGAGCCCGGCGAGCCGCCCGAGCTCCGAGACGCGCAGGTCGAGGTCGAGCACACGCCCGGTCGTGTCGGCCGGGGTGATGGCCACCAGGGTGAACGCGATGACGATGGTCGTGACGCTGAGCCAGGCGACCGCGGCGGTCCGCTTTCGCAACGCGAACGCCACGCAGGCGGAGATCGCGAGCAGGATCGCCGGCGCCGCGACGGTCACGCGTCGCGCACGGCGCGTTCGTTCACGATCAGATACGCCCCGGCGAGCGCGACGACGACCTCGAGCCAGGCAAGGGCGAGTGTCGTCGCCAGCCTCGCCTCGGGCGCGAGCTGCGCGAGCAGCTGCACACCGGTGACCATCACGAGCGCCGCGAGCGAGACCCGCACGGCGCTGCGCGCCGTCAGCATGATCGCCACCCCGCTCGACAGCAGCCACGTGCCGGCCACCTCGACGACGACGCCGGACCCATCTTGGAAGAGCGGGAGCGCCGCCGGCTCGCCCGCGATCGTCCGGAACGACGCGTAGGCGAGCGGGGTCACGATCGCGGCCGTGAAGGTGCCGAGCCAGAGGCGCCAACCGGGATCCTCGCCGTAGGTGCCATCGCGCGCCGCGACGAACAGGATGCCCGCAGCCGCAATGCCCGCGGCGGTGCTGACCGCGACCAGCTGTGTCGGCGCGGCGGCGGACGCGATGAGGCTCGCGACACCGGCGATGGCGACGAAGGCGATCGCCATCAGGCGGAGCCGGGTCGCGCTGTTCGCCACGAGCGTGACGAGCGCGATGAGCCCGAGGTAGATCACCTCAGCGGACCGACCACACCAGGACCGCGACGATCAGCAGGGTCGCGAGCCAGACCCCGGCGCGCTGCTCGAAGAGGTTGAAGGCCGCGGTCGTACGCGACGCGATGATGTCGAGCGCGGCGAACGCGGCCTGGCCCGCCGGCACCGGATCGGCGATCGCGACGACCTCCTGCAGTCGCATGGCGAACGGGCCGAGGTCCGGGATGAACGGACGGACGGAGCGCGCGACCATCACGAGGAGCGTGGCGACCGCGACCACCGCGAGGAAGCTGAGCGGCGCGCCCGCGGCGATCGGCTCGAAGGGACGGCCGAAGGCTGCCGTCACCCCTTGGTAGAGCGGTGCGGCGACCGCGAGGCCGATGACCGTCGTTACCCCGAGTGCGACGACGACGGCGAGGCCGTCGAGAGCCAGGGGCACGTCTTCCACGTCGAGACGCCGGCCGACGTGGACGAGCACGAGCGCGGCGATGGCGAGCAGGGCGGCGATCGCGAGCGTGAGCGCGCCGCGATCCATGGCCACGAGCGAGCCGAGGCCGATGACCATGAGTCCGGTCACCGTGGCCGCAGTCCCGGCGATCACGATCGCGTAGCTCGCGTAGGGAGGGGTCCAGATCGACTCGGCGAGCGTGACGAGCGCGTCGGCGACAAGAACGAAGAACCCGCCCGCGATGGCTGTCGGCGTGCCGACGGCGAGGGCGATCCAGAACGCCGCGAGGGTCACGTCGTAGCGGACGACGTCCCACTGCGCCGGCAGCGCGAGCGATACCGTGGCGGCGTACAGGACGCTGAGCAGCGCGGCGACGAGGACCAGGTGCGCCCAGTGCAGCGCCGGGTACGCGGCCAGGACCCCGATCACGACCGTGGCGATGATCGTGCCCCGCACGCTTAGGTGGCCGCCGCGCAATGCGGCGAGACCGAGGGTGGCGATGGCGATGACCGCGGCGAGGCCGCGCCACTCCAGCGGGAGTTCAGGGAGCGGCAGCTGCGTCAGGTCGCCTCGCGTCGTGCCGAGCAGACGCAGGAGGAGGAGCGATGCCGCGACGCCCGCGGGCATCGTGAGCACGCCACGCAGCCGCTCCAGCTCGGGCCCGCGCAGGTTCGCCCGGAAGCGCCACGGGACGAATGGATAGAGGCCGGCGAAGAGCGCCGCTCCGATCGACGCTGCGAGGATCGTCCCGGGCGTCACCGCGGACGCCGCGATCGCGTCGAACCGGAACGAGGCGCCGCCGAACCGCGACAGGAGGAGCGCCGCGAGGACGAAGAACTGGACGCCCACCGCGAGGAACGCGGCCAGACGGGTCGTGGCAGGCAGCGGTGCGACCGCGAGGGTCGCGAGGATCGTGATCCACGCGAGGACGCCGAGGACGACCGTACCGGCGATAAGGTCCTCGGTGACGGCGAGCGCGAAGAACACCAGACCGAGCGCGAGGACCGCGCCCGGCAACAACGGGTGGCGTCGGGTCGCGCGTGCCGCGCCGAACAGTCCCGCTGCCGCGTACGCCGCGCCGACGGCGACGCCGATCGCGGCGACTCCGTCGAACCGGTAGCTCGCCTGCACCATCGGTCCGCCGGCGGCTGACCACTCCCAGAGCGCGCGTCCCGCCGCGCGCGCCGGGTCGATGGCGGTCGCCAGGACGAGCGGCGCGATCACCGCGACGACGGCCGACGCCCCCGCCACGAGTGACGCGAGGCGCGATCGGGGCAGCGGCAATAAGAGCGCGAGCGCGACGAGGGCGAGCGCAGCGGCGGAGCAAATGAGCGGAAGCTCAGCCGTCAGGAGCACCTGCGGTAAGGTAGCCGACGTGGACCTGCGTCTTTTGCCGCAGCAACAGCTCAAGGTCACACCGAAGCAGATCGCGGCGAACTACATCCTCCAACTCTCCTCGCTCGAGCTTCAGGACGTCATCAACCAGGAGCTCGAGGAGAATCCGGCGCTCGATCTGGAGGAGGTGCAGGTCTGCCCGTTGTGCGGCAACCCGCTCACCGGGCGGGTGTGCCTGAACTGCTTCGGGGCAGGCAAGGCCGGCGTGGCGGAGCAGTACAGCGACAGCGAGCCGCTCGAAGGCACCAGCCTCCTGACCCGGGACGAGGAGGAGGGCGACGAGTTCGACCCGATCGTCCGCGCCGAGGCCGAGCAGACGCTGGCGGAGTACCTCTCCTGGAACGTACGGGTGCTGCTGCCGAAGGGGCTGCACATCGTCGCCGAGTACCTCATCGGCAACCTCAACGACAACGGATATCTCGAGGGCAGCCTCGAGGACGCCGCGACCGCCTGCCAGGTCTCGCTCGAGGACGCCGAGCGGGTGCTCAAGGTCATCCAGTCGATCGAGCCTTGGGGGCTCGGCGCGCGCGACATCCAGGAATGCCTGCTCATCCAGATGGAGCACCTGGCCGAGGCAGGGGAGGAGGTCCCGCCGCACGCACGCGCGATCGTCGCGGAGCACTTCCGCGAGCTCGGCGAGCACAAATTTGGCGACGTCGCGCAGGCCCTGCGGATCACCCGGGACGAAGTGCAGGCCGCCTGGGACTACATCAAGGGCAACCTCAACCCGTATCCGGCGCAGGCTTTCGCCGCCGGGCCGGACGGCACGAGCATCGGAGGGCGCCAGGTCACGCTCCGGCCCGACGTGATCATCGTGAAGAACGAGCAGGGCGACTTCGAGGTCGAGGTCATCGAATCACGCCGGTTCTCGTTGAAGGTGAATCCGGTGTACCGGCAGCTCGTCGGGCAGATCCAAGCCGCGCGCACTGCGAAGACCGAGGCGCCGTCGATGGACGATAGGGAGAAGCAGCACATCCGCGAGTACGTCACGCGCGCGAAGTTCTT
Source organism: Chloroflexota bacterium (assembly GCA_030773995.1). GTDB lineage: Bacteria > Chloroflexota > Limnocylindria > P2-11E > P2-11E > UBA4735. The sequence continues at coordinate 3,421 of JALYLX010000083.1, read as the reverse complement.
CATCGACAACATCAATCAGCGCCGTCAGACGATGGCGCGCATCACGCAGGTCATCGTCGAATGCCAGCACGCCTTCCTGGAGAAGGGCATCCAGAGCCTTCGCCCGCTCACGCGCGCGGAGGTCGGCGAACGGATCGGCATGCACGAGTCGACGGTCAGCCGCGCGACCGCCGGGAAGTACGTGCTCCTACCGGCAGGTCAGGTCGTGCCGTTCTCGCTGTTCTTCACCCCGTCGCTCGGCACGAAGGACGTGATCAAGAACATCATCGACGCCGAGGACCGCGCGCACCCGTACTCCGACCAGGAGATCGTGGAGAAGCTGCGGAACGATCACGGGATCATCCTCGCTCGACGCACCGTCGCGAAATATCGGGAAGAGCTGCAGATCCTGCCGGCAAGGCTCCGTAAGCGGGCCTGATGAACTGGCTCGCGATCGTGGCCGCGGCCGTCGTGGCCTTCGTGCAGAGCACGATCTGGTACATCATCTTCGCCGCGCAGCGGACGGAGCTCCTCGGCGTACGAGCGGACGCCGGGGACACCCGCAGACCGCCGCCCTGGAAACTGCTGGCCGAGTTCGCCCGCAATCTCCTCTTCGCTGCCGTGCTCTCGCGGCTGATCACGGCGACCGGTGTCACGGACCTCGCGGGCGCCGCATCGCTCGCGATCGGGCTGTGGATCGTCTTCCCGGTCATGATCCTCGTGGGCTCGGTCATGTGGGATCACGTGCCGTGGAAGCTCGGCGTCATCCACGCCGGCGATTGGTTCCTGAAGCTCGTGCTCGTGACCGCGCTGCTCGACCTCTGGCGCTAGGTCTACACCCGCTTCGAGGCGTTGCCCTTGGGCGGCGGCGGACCAAGCGTGGCTTTGATCTGGTCGAGGGCGCTCGCGTCGATGTGATAGCCGAACGACGTCCGGCGGACGCCCGCGAGGTCCTTCCCCCGCAGTGCGTCGCGCAGCGCGTGCTCGCGCCAGCCGATCTTCGCGGCGAGCTCGGCCGTGGTCAGCCAGTCCCGGTCGGTGCTCTTGGCCTTCTCGCTGGCGTCGGCCTTCGGGGCCGACTTGGAGGCTTTCTGCGGCGGCATCGGCTCCACGATAGCCGCGTTCGCCGTGCCGCGATTTGCGCGGTTTCGAGCGGCTGGCTAGTATTTGCCTAGCGCTGCGGCCCCCTCCGTCGGGGCGGGCGCTCTCTTTTTGTGGTCAAAAGCTCGGCGTGGGAGGACGCGCGCCCTTGGACGCCTTCGCTAGCAACCCGCTCCTTTGGATCGTGCCCATTTCTGGTCTCGTCGCCGTCGCCGTCGCCGCGTACTTCGCCTACGACGTTCTGAGCTCGGACACGGGCACCCCTGAGATGCAGGAGGTCGCCGGCGCGATCTACGAGGCGGCCGTCGCCTTCATCAAGCGCCAGTACCGCACCATCGTGCTGCTGGCCCTCGGCGGCACGGTCGTGATCGCAGCGGTCATCTACTTCTTCGAGAGCGCACCGGGCGTCTCCAAGGAGGAGCTCGCGATCAAGACCGCCGTCGCGTTCCTCGTCGGCGCGGCGTGCTCGATGGCCTCCGGCATCGTCGGCATGTTCGTCGCCGTGAAGTCGAATCTCCGGACGGCCGCGGCGGCGCAGCACAGCGTCGCGGACGCGCTCCGGATCGCGCTCCGCGGAGGCGCGGTGTCCGGCATCCTCGTCGTCGGGCTTTCGCTCATCGGCGTGTTCGTCATGTTCGTCGCCTACGGCGGATTCGCGCACCCGGATCAGGCGCCGTTCACGATCGTCGGATTCGGCTTCGGCGCGTCGTTCGTCGCGCTGTTCGCGCAGCTCGGCGGTGGCATCTACACCAAGGCGGCCGACCTCGGCGCGGACCTGGTCGGCAAGATCGAGGCCGGAATTCCCGAGGACGACCCCCGCAACGCCGCCGTGATCGCCGATCTCGTCGGCGATAACGTCGGCGACTGCGCCGGCCGTGGGGCGGACCTCTTCGAATCCACCGCCGCGGAGAACATCGGCGCGATGATCCTCGGTGTCGCGATCTATCTGGCCACGCAGAACATCGCCTGGATCCTCTTCCCGCTCATCGTGCGTGGCTTTGGGCTCATCGCGAGCGTCATCGGCATCTTCACGGTCCGCGGAAGCGACACGAAGAGCCCGATGTCGTCCTTGAACCTCGGCTACTACATCACTGTCGCGCTCTCGATCGCTGGCATGTTCCTCGTCACGAACACGATGCTCAACGAGAAGGGCGCGGGCATCTGGTTCTTCTACGCCGGGGTCGTCGGCATCGTCACCAGCCTCGCGTTCGTGTTCATCACGCAGTACTACACCGCCGGTGACTGGCGGCCCGTGAAGGAGATCGCCGAGGCGGCCAAGACCGGCCCGGCCACAACGATCATCTCGGGCATCGCCGTCGGATTCGAGACGACCGCCGCGTCGACGATCACGATCTCCATAGCGCTCTTCCTCTCGCACTACTTCGGCGAGCAGTGGGGTAACGCCACCGGCCTGCCCCACGGCGGCATCTACGGCACCGCCGTCGCGACGATGGGCATGCTCATGAGCGCCGCGTTCATTCTCGCCGAGGACACCTTCGGTCCGATCACTGACAACGCCGGCGGCGTGGCCTCGATGGCCCGTGCGTCGGAGGAGACCCGCGAGCGCACCGACCGGCTCGATGCCGTCGGCAACACCACGAAGGCCCTCACCAAGGGCTATGCCGTGGGGTCCGCCGCCCTAGCCGCGTTCCTGCTTTTCAGCGCGTACCTCGACAAAGTCGCGCAGCTCACCGGCAAGCCGTTCGACTCGGTCGATCTCGCGAAGGTCAACGTGTTCCTGGGTGGCTTCCTCGGCGCGATGCTCGTGTACCTGTTCTCGTCGCTCGCGATCCGGGCGGTGGGCCGTGCGGGCGCCGCCATCATCGAAGAGGTCCGGACTCAGTTCCGTGAGCACCCCGGGATCATGGCCGGGACCGAGCGTCCGGACTACGGACGCGTGGTCGACATCACGACCGCGTCGGCGCTGCGCAACATGATCGCGCCAGGCTTGCTCGCTGTCGGCGCGCCGATCGTCGTCGGCATCCTGCTCAAGGCGGAGGCCGAGGCGGCGATGCTGATGGTCGGCACGATGGCCGGTGTCATCCTCGCCACGGTCCTCAACAACGGCGGCGGCGCGTGGGACAACGCCAAGAAGTACATCGAGTCCGGCATGCTCAAGGATGACAAGGGCCAGGTGCTCGGCAAGGGCACGCCGGCGCACGCCGCCGCGGTCGTCGGTGACACCGTCGGCGACCCGTTCAAGGACACCGCCGGTCCTTCACTCCACGTTCTCGTCAAGCTTCTCGCGACGATCACACTGGTTCTCGCGCCGCTCTTCATCCGATAGGGCAGGACCGGCGAACCCGCCTATCCTCGTCGCCGGGAAGGCGCCGCTGAGAAC
>JALYLX010000082.1 GCA_030773995.1 Chloroflexota bacterium | reverse complement strand
TCGCGGCGAAGCCGCCTCCTCGCTCGTTCACTCAAAGCAGATGCGCGCGAACGTCCTCGTCCTTACGCCGTTCAGCCATCTCGCGCATGCACGCGCGTTCCTTGTCGCTGAGCTGCGTGGGCAGGACGACCTTCACCGTCACGTACAGGTCGCCGGGGCCGCCGCCCGTCCGCGGCATGCCCTGGCCCGCGAGCCGGATGACCCGCCCGTTCTGCGTCTCGGGCGGGATCCGCAAGCTCACCCGGCCCTTCAGCGTCGGGACGGTGACCTCGGCGCCGAGGATCGCCTCGTGCAGCGCGACCGGAAGGTCCAGCCGCAGGTCGTCACCGTCGCGCGTGAAGCGCGGGTCGCCCTTGACCTTCACCTTGAGGTACAGATCGCCCGCCGGCCCGCCATTGCTGCCGGCGTGGGCCTGGCCGGCGAGGCGGATCCGCTGGCCGTCGCGGACACCCGCCGGGATCTTCACCGTGAGGCGCCGGGTCCGGCCTCCGGTGCCCTGCAGCTCGAGGACGCGCTCGGCGCCCTTGTGCGCCTCCGGGAGGGTGACCTCGACCGGGTACTCCATCTCCACATCGTCGGCGCGGGGACGGGTCGCGCGCCGCCGCGAGCCCGTCGCCGCCTGACCGAATCCGCCCATGTTGCCGAACACGGACTGGAAGAAATCCGAGAAGTCGCTCTCGCCGCTCTCGAACGGGCTCGCCCCCGGCGTCCCGGTGTAGACCCACTGGAAGCCGCCGCCGTCGGCACCACGCTGCCCGCTCGCCCCGGCCTGCGCGTACCGCTCCCAGTCGGGACCGAGCTGGTCATACCGCTTCCGTTTGTCAGGGTCACTGAGGACTTCGTTCGCCTCGTTGACCTCTTTGAACTTCTTCGACGCGTCGGCCGATGTGTTCACGTCGGGGTGGAACTGGCGCGCCAGCTTCCGGTACGCCTTCTTGATGTCGGCGGCGGTCGCGTCCTTTTTGACCCCGAGGGTCTTGTAGTAGTCCTTGTACTCGACGGGCATCGTCGCCCCCTATTAGTTCGGCGGCGGGACCATCGTTGGGCGCGCCGCTTCGATCTGGGCCGGCGTCACGCTCGGTCCCGGGAGCAGTGCCAGCTTCAGCACTTCCTCGATGTTCGAGACCGGCTTGATGTCGACCGTATCGGTGACCTCCTTGGGCACGTCGACGAGGTCCTTCCGGTTCTTCTCGGGGAGGATGAAGGTCTTGATCCCGGCGCGGTGCGCCGCGAGCAGCTTCTCCTTCACTCCACCGATCGGCAGGACGCGGCCGCGCAGGGTGATCTCACCCGTCATCGCGACCTCGCGCCGGACCCGCCGGCCGGTGAGGGCCGACACGATCGCGGTCGCCATCGTCACGCCCGCGGACGGGCCGTCCTTCGGGATTGCTCCCGCCGGAACGTGGATGTGCATCGCGTGATCCTTGAAGAAGCCCTTCGGCACACCGAGCTCCGCCTGGTGCGCCCGCACGTAGCTCAACGCCGCGCGCGCGGACTCCTCCATGACCTTCTGGATCTGGCCGGTGAGGACGAACTCCTCGGTCTTCGAGCCTTGATCCATGATCGTGGCCTCGACCGTCAGGACGTCGCCGCCCGACTCGCTCACCGAGACACCGGTGACCGCGCCGACCTGGTCCTCTTCCTCGGCCAGGCCGAAGTCGAACCGCTCGGGGCCAAGGTACGTCGAGAGGTCAGGTGCGTCGACCGTGACGCTCTCGGTCTTGTGCTCGGCGATCTGGCGCGCGACCTTCCGGCAGATGGTGCCGATCTCACGCTCCAGGTTCCGGACGCCGGCCTCCCGCGTGTAGAGGCGGGCCATGTCCTTCAGGGCCGCGTCGGTGAGGACGAGGCGTCCGTTCTCCAGGCCGTGCTGCTTCAGCTGCCGCGGCAGGAGGTAGCCGATCGCGATGTGCATCTTCTCGTCCTCGGTGTAGCCGGGGAGCCGGATGATCTCCATCCGGTCACGAAGCGGCGGGATGATCGTGTCCTCCACGTTCGCCGTCGTGATGAAGATGACGCGCGACAGGTCGTACGGGACCTCGAGGTAGTGGTCCGAGAACGTGCTGTTCTGCTCGGGGTCGAGGACCTCGAGGAGCGCCGAGCTCGGGTCGCCACGGAAGTCCGCGCCGACCTTGTCGATCTCGTCGAGCATGAACACCGGGTTCGTCTCAGCCGCCGTCTTCATGTTCTGGAGCACGCGGCCGGGCAGCGCGCCCACGTAGGTGCGCCGGTGGCCACGGATCTCCGCCTCATCGCGGATGCCGCCGAGCGACATGCGGACGAACTTGCGGCCCATCGCGCGGGCGATGGACTTGCCGAGGCTCGTCTTACCCACGCCGGGCGGGCCGACGAAGCACAGGATCGGAGCGCGCAGCTCGTGTGAGAGCTTGCGCACCGCCATGTACTCGAGGATCCGGTCCTTGATCTTCGGCAGGCCATAGTGATCCTCGTCGAGGATCCGCGCGGCTTCGACGATGTCCCAATCGTCCTCCGGCGCCTTCTTCCACGGCACCGAGATGAGCCAGTCGACGTAGGTCCGGATGACGCCCTGCTCGGGCGAGGCCTGCGGGATCTTCTCGAGCCGCCCGACCTCCTTGAGCGCCTTCTCCTTCACCTCATCCGGCATGCCGGCGGCCTCGATCTTCTCGCGAAGCTCGTTGACCTCCGACGTGCCATCGTCGTCGCCAAGCTCCTTCTGGATCGCCTTCATCTGCTCGCGCAGGATGTATTCGCGCTGCGTCTTGTCGAGCGTCTGCTGGACGTCGCTCTGGATCTTCGCCTTCATCTGCAGGATCTCGTTCTGCTTCGCGAGGAAGACCGAAAGGAACCGGAGGCGCTCGACGACGCTCTCCATCTCCAGGAGCTGCTGCCGCTGCTCGATGGTGAGGTCCTGGCTCTGGGCGACGAGGTCGGCGAAGTGCGACGGGTCATCCGAGCTCTTCGCGGTCATCGCGACCTCGGGCACGATCGAGCCGCCGTTCTCGACGTAGTCGCCGAACAGGCTCTTGACGCTCCGGAGGAGCGCCTCGCGCTCGACCGGCTCGCCGGGGATCTCGGTGATGGGCTGGAACGTCACCCGGAAATACCGGGTGTCCGGCGCGAAGCCGGTGATCTTCACCCGCTGGAGGCCCGTCACGATCACCTGCGCGCTGCCGTCCGGGATCCGGAGCAGCCGCACGATCTCGGCGACCGTGGCGATGCCGTAGATCTGATCCGAGGTGACGTCATCGACCTCGGCGTCCTTCTGCGCGGCGAAGATGACGTAGTGCTTCTCTTCGCTCATCGCCGCGTTGATCGCGGCCACGCTCTTCTCGCGACCGACCCCAAGGGGTTGGACGATCTTTGGGAACACCACCATCTCCCGCAGGGGGACGAGTGGTAGCTCCGAGGGGTAGGTGCGGATCTCTTCAGTCATTCGGCTTCGCCTTCCTTTGCGTGGGGTTCGCCGGGGCCGGCAAAGCCGGGTCCGGCGGACGCGCTGTCGCGTTCGGTTCTCTCGCTACGTCGGTTCTCACAACGCGGTGATCCGGGCGGTCTTCGCGGGTGTTGGCGCAGTCGAGCTCTTCGTCTCGTCGATCTCCTGGATCGCGTCGGCGAGCTCACGGAGCAGATCCGCGGCATCGCGGAAGTGGAGCAGCATCTTCACGCCGGCAAGGTTCACCCCGCGCTGCTGCGTGAGGTAGCGGATGACGCGCACCCGCTGGAGGTCCTCGTCGGAGTAGAGCCGGATGTTCGAATCGGTCCGGACCGGGTCGACGAGCCCTTCCTCTTCATAGATCCGCAGCGTGCGGGGGTGGCAGCCGGCGAGACTCGCGGCGATCGAGATCACGTAGACGGGTCGGTTTCCACGCGCCATGGCATTGGTATAAGACCTATCAACGCCATTGTCAAGGTTCTTACGGCCCGGCCGCCTAACCGAAGAGCGCTTTCCTGACCTCTTGCTCGGCCGCGGTGGGGGCGAACACGATGATCCGGTCCCCCACCTCGAGCTTCGTGTCGCGGTGGGCGTGGAGGATCTTCGCCTTTCGGACGATCGCGCCGATGTGCGCGCCCTCGGGGAGTCCGACGGCGTCGACCTGCCGGTCGGCGGCGGGCGATCCGGCCGCGATCTCCGCCTCGATGACCTCGAGGTCCGACCGGGTGAGCGGCATGAGGGGCATGAACCCGCCGGTCGGGAGCTCCTGCTCGATGACCCCCATCAGCACACGGGTGGAGGACAGGGTCTCGTCGATGCCCATGGCCTTGAAGACGATCTCGTTCTTTGGGTTATTCACCCGAGCAATGACGCGGTTGGCGCCGCACTTGAGCTTCGCGAGCTGGCTGATGATGAGGTTGTCCTCGTCGTCGCCGGTGACCGCGAGCACGGCATCCGCGCGCTGGCAGCCCGCCTGGATCTGGTACTTGCCCTCATCGGCCGGCGCGTTGATGACGACCGAGCCGAGCTGCTCCTCGATCCAGAGCGCCCGGCGGCGGTCCCGCTCGATGATCATCACCTCATGGCCCGCCTCGAGGAGCGCCTTTGAGAGGTGGTAGCCGACCTCGCCGCCGCCCGCGACGACGACGTACATCAGCGGCTCACGCTCGGGAGCTCAACGGAGAGCTCCTCGTCGTGCTTCATCGCGGCCTTCATGAGGTTCGGGCCGATGCTCTTGTCGCCCGAAAGCACGGCGTGGAGCAGCGTGCCGAGGATGGTGGTCCGCGAGAAGGTGTAGAGGCCCTGCCCCCGGTACGTCGCGGCGCGGATCGGGTCATTCACCTTCGCGAGGACCTGGCCCACGCCGAAGATCTTCTTCGCGATCTGCGCGGCCATGAGGTTCCGGTTGTCGCCCTGGGTCAGGGACACGAACGCGGTCGCGGATTCGATGCCGGCCTGCCGGAGGATGTCCATGTCCGTCCCGTCGCCCAGGACCGGCGTCCCCTTGAAGTTGGTGGGGAGGCGCTTGAACGCGGACCGCTCGACATCGACGATCGACACGGTGTCGCCGGCCTGATCGAGGAGCTCCGCGAGGAAGGCGCCCGTGCGCCCACATCCCACGATGACGACATTCACTTGGGTTGTTCCTGACGATACGCGAGCACCGCACACGGCGCTTTCACGTACACGTCCTCGACCGTCCGGCCCACGTACACGCGGCCCAGACGCTTCCGGTAGGGCATGCCGATGAGGATCAGCTCGCTTCCGTGCTCGACGGCGGTGTCGACGATGGCCGCCGCCGCCTCACGCGCCTGGAGCACCTCGGTCGTGATGTGTGCGCCGAGCTTCTCCGCGACCTTCTCCGCGTGTGCGAGGACCTCCTCTCCCCGCTCGAGCTCGGCATCCAGGACGGCATCCAAGGGCATGTTCCACTTGACCTCGATCACGTGGACGGCCGTGATCTTCGCCTTGTGCGAGCGCCCCAGCGCGATCGCGTACTCGATGACGTCGGGGTCGATCGCCGTGCCGGCGAGCGGGACCAGGATGTTCGTGAGCTTCACCGGGCGGCGAGTGTATGGCTTAGTGCGCCTCGAAGTCCTCGGTGTCCCCCAGGTGGTACGGCACATCGATGACGCTCGTATTCGGACGTGTGAACAGGGCGAGCTTGAGGCGCAGCGCGGTCTGATTGTGCAATGCGGTGTCCCACCAGTGCCGCGGCACGAATTCGGCGAGTACGACGACGATGGGTCGCTGGGGATCGCCATCGTCGATCGCATCCAGGTAGCTGAGCATGGGCGCAAGGAGCGAGCGGTACGGCGACACGACGACCTCGAGTGGGACCGTGCCACCGACCGATCGCGCCCAGCGCTCCTTGAACCTCTGGGCCCCGTCCTCGTCGAACGAGATGTGGAGGGCGGTCACGTGCGCGGAGAGGCCTCGGGCAAGGCTGAGGGCGCGCAGAGCGGCCTTGTCGATCCGGCTGATCGGCACGATGAGCCGTGGGTCGCGGGCCTTCAACGCGACCCGCATGCCGCGAGGGATGAGGAGCTCGTCCTCGATCCGCCGGTAGTGCTGATGGACGCGCCACATCAGGTAGACGAGCACAGGCATGACGGCGAGGACGAGCCAGGCGCCGAGCATGAACTTGGTCACCGTGACGACGATCGCGACGATGCCGGTGGCGACCGCACCGAGTGCATTGACCGAGATCGAGAAGCGCCAGCCGCGGCCGCGCTCGCGGAGCCAATGCCGCACGAGGCCGGCCTGCGAGAGGGTGAAGGCGATGAACACGCCGATCGTGTAGAGCGGGATCAGCCCGTTCACGCTGGCCTGGTAGACGGCGAGCAGGATCGCCGAGAGGACGGCGAGGACGATGATGCCGAACGAGTACGCGAGCCGATCGCCCCGCTGTGCGAACTGGCGCGGCATGAACCGGTCCGTGGCGAGGATGGACGCGAGCCGCGGGAACCCCGAGAAGCTCGTGTTCGCGGCGAGCGTGAGGATGACCGCCGTGGCGATCTGGACGACGTAGAAGTACCACCCCCCGCCGACAAGTGAGCGGGTCAGCATCGAGAGGATGCTCTGGGTCTCGCTGGCGTCGGGCTGTAGCCCGATGCGCGTTGCGAGGAAGCTGATGCCGATGAACAGCGTGCCGAAGAGCGTTCCCATCGCGACCAGCACGATCCGTGCGTTCACCGACTCCGGCTTCCGGAACGCGGGAACCCCGTTGGCCACCGCCTCGGTGCCCGTGAGGGCCACCGATCCGGAGCTGAACGCGCGCAGGATGAGGAACGCCGAGAGTGCTTCGGTCTGCTGCACCGCGACCGGCGGCGGAACGGGCGCAGGCAGGTCCCCGGTGAACATCCGGTAGAGGCCGATTGCCAGCACGCCGAAGACGCTGAGCACGTAGAAGTACGTCGGCCCGGCGAACAGGACGCCGGCCTCTCGGATGCCACGGAGGTTGCCGATCGTGAGCAGGCCGATGAACACGACGCCGATCGTCACCTTGTACGGATCGAGGTCCGGCCGGGCGCTCGTGATCGCGAGCACTCCGCCGGCGACGGAGACGGAGACGGTGAGGATGTAGTCGACAAGGAGCGCAGCCGCGGCAACGAGCCCGGGCAGCCGGCCGAGGTTCTCGCTCGCAACGACGTAGCTCCCACCGCCGTTCGGGTACGCCTTGATGACCTGCAGATACGAGATGACGACGATCGCGAGGATGACGACGATGGCGATCGTGAGCGGCATCGTGAGGGCGAGGGCCCCGGCGCCGGCGAGAGCGAGCGCACGCATCGTCTCCTCGGTGGCGTACGCGGAGGACGAGATGTTGTCGGAGGCGAAGATGGCAAGCCCAGTGACCTTGCTGAGCCGTTCCTCGTGCTCTTGCTCGGTCGAGAGTCGGTGACCGAACAGGATCGACCGCACGCGCTCGACCGCCCGACCGACGGAACCCTCTGGCTCGAGGGACTTGTCGGTGGCCTCCACGTAGCCGCGCTTGCGGCGGAGCTCGCCGCCGCGCACGATCCGGACGCGCGCGTCGCCGGGCAGGCGCCCCTTGACGTGCTCGACGCGCTCGAGCCGGTGCTCCGGCCGAGGCGGTTCCTCCGGCAGTTCTCCGGGCGGGTTCTCTGTCAAATCCGGCGAATCTTAGGCCGTGATCCGCGCGCGCTCCGCGCCGCTCTGATCCACGAGGACCGCCACGCGGACCCCGCGGACGAGGCCCTCATCCACCGACACCGTCTGCGCCGGGTAGGTAAGGGCTTCGGTGACGATCGTTCCGTCGCGCGGCGCCGTGATCTCGCACCGGACCGTCAGCGTCGGGCCATTGCGGTCGATGCGACCGACCCGGATCGCGTGACCCCCCGTCCGGCGCTCCCCGAGACGGACCGTCAGGCGCACCCGGCCACCCCGCGGCAGCTCGTACTCGAGCGGCGCGTCACCGGGTCCGATGCCGAGCTCCACCCGGAACGGGATGTCGCTCACAGCCCGAAGGCCAACCGGTCGGCGAGCATCTCGGGTAGCTTGAGCCCCCGCATCCGCCGCTGCGTCTCGCTGATGTCGTACTCGACGCGGCGGAAGTCCACCGACGCGCCGATCACGTCCAGGAGCGCGTACGCGGCCCGCGGGTCGCCGTCGCGCGGCTGGCCCACGCTCCCCGGATTGATCATCAACTTGCCGCCTGGGGTGCGAAATGTCGCGGCCACGTGGGTGTGGCCGACGCAGCACCGGGTCCCGGGCAGGCCCGCCATCGCGACCGCGGCCGTGCGCGCGTCGAAGACGTACTCCCACAGTGGATCGCGCGGGCTGCCGTGGCAGATCGCGTAGCTGGAGGCCGGCTCGAGGGTCAGCGGCAGCGCCGCGAGCGCGTCGCGGTCAGCCGCGCCGAGCCACGAGCGATGACGCTCGGCCGCGGTGCGCGCCGCGGCATTGAAGAGCTGGAGGCCCTCCCCGGTCGCGACCGCGCGATCGTGATTGCCGGCGACGAGCGTCGCCCTGCGCTCCCGCAAGAGCGCGAGCGTGTCGGCGGGATCGGGGCCGTAGCCCACGGTGTCGCCCATCACCCAGATCGCCTCGACGGCAGGAAGCTCCTCGAGGACCGCCTCGAGCGCGACGAGGTTCGCGTGGATGTCCGACAGCAGCGCCACGGTCACGCAGCTGCGGCCTTCGCGTCCGCGAGCGTGAAGCGCCGGGCCGCGAGCGCACGGCCGACGACGACGGATGCCGCGCCGAACCGCGCGAGCGCGGCGACGTCCACAAGATCGCGCACGCCACCTCCGGTGTGCAGGGCGATGGCGCTCGCGCGCGCGCCAAGGGCCTCGCGGATCTGGTGGAGCAGGACGAGCGCAGGCCCGCCGAAGCCGCCCTCCGTCGTGAGGTCCACCACGTACAGCGCGCGGATCCCAGCCTCGGCGGCGACCACGGC
>JALYLX010000081.1 GCA_030773995.1 Chloroflexota bacterium | reverse complement strand
CGCGCACTCCTCGGCGCGGCCGGCGCGACGCTAGCGGCGGCGTGCGCGCCTGGCGCACGCGTGGCGACGCCGTCGTCGAGTGCTCCCGTCGTCGTCGGACCGGTCGAGACCACCACGATCACCATCGACAATCAAGAGGGCTGCGAGACCTGGACTTGGCTCGCTGAGCCGTTCCTCAGGGAAGAGGGGTTCACCGAGGTCCGCTTGGCCGACCCATACGGGCCAGGTGTGATTACCGGCAAATCCGACATCCAGACCAACCTCGGTGTCGCCATCGCACTACAGGTGAATGCCGGCAAGCCTGTTGTCGCGCTTGCGGGGACTCACACTGGTTGCATCGAGCTCTGGGCGCGACCCAACATCAACAGCATCGGCGACCTCCGTGGCAAACGCATCGTTGTCAACCAGAAGGATGTCCTCGCTGATCCCACTTACTCGACATGGGTGAGCATCCTCGCGACCTTCGGGATTGCCGCATCGGAGGTGTCCTTCACCGAGGGTGCGGGGATCCCCGCGTTCCTCGATGGCCAGGCGGATGCCGTCTTTGCAGCGATCACCGGCGGGCCGAGACTGCGTGCGGATCCGAACAAGACTGGGCACCAGATCTTCGACATCGGGGTAGACAAGCCTTGGTCGCAATACTTCTGCTGCCTCCTCGTGGCGAATCGCGACTGGGCGAAACGGAACCCGAACGCCGCAATGCGCGCGACCCGAGCCGTCCTGCGAGCGATCGACTACGGGGCCAAGGATCACGCGCGCACCGTGAGGGCGGCAGTTGACAAGAAGGTCCCTGCGGCCAGCGTGCCCGAATTCCTGCTCGAGGCGCTGCACCACCACGGGTACAGCTGGCGCGACTATGACGCTGAAGAGACGATCCGGTTCAACGCCCTGCGACTCGCCGATGCGAAGCTGCTGACCAAGACGCCCTCGCAGGTCGTCGCCGAGGGAAGCGACTTCGCATTCTTCCGCCAGCTGCAGAAAGAGCTCCCGGCGTAGACCGCCTCGCGCGCCTCGTTGCGCGCCTCCCCGTACCGATCGGCACCAAGCTCGCGGTCTCCCTCGGGCTGCTGGCGGTGCTCCTGCTTGTCGTCGGCGTCATCGGCCTCCAGGCGCTGCACGGCGCCAACGCGCGGGCCGATGAGCTCACCCAGCTCCAGCGCAAGACCGCCGCCTACCAAGGCCTTCGCCAGACGACCAGCGACGATCTGTCGGTCGTCGCCTCCTCGCTCACATCGAGCGCGCCGGGCGACCTGGAGACCGCTCGTCGCCAGGTGAACCTCGGGGTGTTCGATGTTGACCGGCTCGAGTTCGTGGCGGCGGATGAGCGCGATCTGGTGGCGCAGGTCCGGGAGGCGCATGCTGCCCTCGCCGCGGCCCTCCTCGCCGTCATCGACCTCGCGAGCGGTGGCCGGCCGGAAGAGGCGCGCATTCGCTATGCCACGGACGCCAAGCCGTTGGCTGACCAGCTCGACCGTCGTACAAACGCGCTCGTGCACAAGGCTGAGGCCGAGATGTTCGACGCAGTCCAGGCGAACAGCGCGGCCTACGACGCGTCACAGGTGACCGTCGTCGGCGCGGCGATCGGCAGCATCCTGCTTGCGATCGTCCTCGGTCTCGGGCTCACGCTCTCCGTGGTGCGCCCGCTGCGCGCGATCGAGGGCCACTTGACCGGCATCTCGGCCGGTGACTTCACGAAACACGTCGCCGTCGCGAACCGCGATGAGCTCGGTAGCCTCGGGACGCACCTCAACGCGATGAACGACGAGCTCGGCCGCCTGTACGAGGCCGTCGAGGCGGCGAACCGCAACAAGTCCATCTTCCTCGCGAACATGAGCCACGAGCTGCGCACCCCGTTGAACGCGATCATCGGCTTCTCCGAGGTCCTGCTGCAGCGGATGTTCGGCGAGCTGAACCCGAAACAGGAGGAATACCTGCGCGACGTGCTCGTCTCCGGACAGCACCTGCTCGATCTGATCAACGACATCCTCGACCTCTCGAAGATCGAAGCCGGGCGGATGGAGCTGCAGACGACCCGGGTCGGCGTTGCGCCGCTCATCGACGGGAGCGTGATGATGATCCGCGAGCGCGCGGCGAAGCACGCGATCGCGCTCGCGGTCCGGGTCGATCCCGACGTCGGCGAGATCAACGCGGACGAGCGCAAGCTCCGGCAGGTCCTGTTCAACCTCCTGTCCAACGCGGTGAAGTTCACGCCCGAGAAGGGTCGCATCGAGGTCGGCGCAGTCCGTCACAACGGGGAGGTCCGCGTCTCGGTGAAGGACAATGGGATCGGTATCGCGGTGGCCGATCAGGCGCGGATCTTCGAAAAGTTCGAGCAGGCCGAGTCGGGACGCCGCCAGGAGGCGAGCACCGGCCTCGGGCTGGCTCTCGCGAAGAGCTTCGTCGAGCTGCACGGCGGACGACTCTGGGTCGAGAGCTCGCCCGGTGCCGGCAGCACGTTCACGTTCAGCGTCCCCGATGTCGCGCGTCCGATGAGCTGATCGGGCGCGTACCGCCGGGCTTTCCCATACTGGCGCGGATGGCCGTCGCCGAACCCACCGTCCTCCCCGTCGCGCCGATCCGTGCGTCGGAGGAGCTGTCGCTCCGCACGCGCCGCGGTCGCCTCCTGCTCGGCACGATCACGGCAGCACACTTCGCGCATCACACGAGCAACAGCCTGCTCAACCCGCTCTTGCCGTTGATCCGCGACACGTTCGCGCTCAGCTACGCGCAGTCGGGTTTCGCCGTCTCGGCGTACTCGTTGAGCCTCGGTCTCTCCAATGGCCCGATCGGCCTCCTCGCCGATCGCATCGGCTCCCGGACGGTCATCGTCATCGGGCTCGTGCTCACCGGCCTGGTGAGCGTCGCGCTCGCGCAAGCCGCGGATTACGCGCAGCTCCTCGTGCTCCTGCTCGGACTCGGGATCATCTCGGGGACGTATCACGCGCCGGCGGCGGCGCTCATCGCCCGGTCGTTCTCTCCGCGGGTCCGCGGCGCCGCGATGGGGTTCCACATCACCGGCGGACACCTCTCGTTCTTCGCTGCTCCGCTATTCGCGGCCTACCTCGCGACGACGACCGGGACGTGGCGCACGCCGTACCTCTGGTTCGCGATCGTGCCGATCGCGCTCGGCGGGCTCCTCTGGCTCGTCGCCGCTCCGGATCGCGTCTCGCGCGCGGCCGGTGACCTCTGGGCGCCGTTCCGGGAGATCCGCACCGTCATCGGCACGATCGGCCCGCTCGTGTCGCTGTCGGTCGCATTCCAGGTCGGCATCTCGGCGATGCTCGCGTTCCTCGCGCTGTACCTCGTCGACGCGCGCGGGATCTCGCCCGGGCTCGCGGCGGCTGCGTTCGGATTCACGCAGCTCATCGGGGTCATCGGCGCGCCGACGGGTGGGTGGCTCTCGGACCATCTCGGGCGCCGCACGCCGATCCTGATCTCGCTCGGCCTCATCGGGCCGTCGGTCTACCTGCTCACGCTGGTGCCGAACGAGCTGCTGGTGCTCCCGCTGACCATCTTCGGCCTGGCGTACTCGATGCGTGGCACGGCGACCGAGGTACTCGTGATGGACACCGCGCCGGCCGATCGGCGTGGCGCCGTGCTCGGGGCGTACTACCTCGCGGCGCAGCCCATCGGTGGGATCGCGACGCCGGTCTTCGGCGGGATCGCCGGCCTGACCGGGATCGCCACGGCGTTCAGCGGCGTCGGTCTCCTGCTGGTCGCGATGTCGCTCATCGCGGTGATCGCGGGGCGCGGGATGCGTCAGGCCTGACGATCCGCTCCTTGGAGTAGCCGGTGGACGGACACCGCGTACTCGCTGTCGGCGCCCCACCGGTCCCGGTGCCACGTCGACCACCGTTCGGCGAGCGCGAATCCCGCCGCGTCCGTGATCCGGTCGTACTCCGCGAGCGTCAGATGGTTGGGCCGGACCTGGAATCCAGCGATGAGGCGCCCGCCCGGCCGCAGGTGCCGCGCGATGGTCATCACGACCGCGGGCTCGGTCCCAGGGGTGAGGAGGATCATCACGTTCCCGGCAGCGACCACGACGTCGAACGTGCGCGCGAGGTCGAACGCGGCGAGATCGGCCTCGACCCAGGTCAGCTCGGGCGACCGGCGACGGGCCGTCGCGAGCATGTCCTGGTCGAGATCGACGCCGACGACATCGACGCCGCGCCGGGCGAGCTCGCGCGCGACGCGGCCGGTGCCGCAGCCGGCATCGAGGACGGACGCAGGCGCGTAGCGCATCAGGAAGTCCGCTTCGCCGTGCACGTTCTCGCCGGCTTCGGCCAGGTGGTCGTACCGCGCGTCGTACGCGTCGCCCGAAACGTCCTTCGTGCGCAGCCAGCGATTCTCGGGTCGGCTCATCGCGGCGACACTACTCGTCGATCGGTCGCACTTCGACGAGCCCGCCCGCGGGCCAGCTCTTCGCGATGGCGATCGCCCCGTCGCCATCGCTCGCCTCAACGAGGGCGTAGCTACCGACGGATTCCTTCGCTTCGATGAATGGCCCGTCCGTCACGATCGGCCCCTCGCCGCTGCGTTGGATCCGCCCGAGCCTGACCGTCGTTGTCGCCCGTTTCCCGCCCGCGAGCCGCTTGCCGTCCACGATCGCGCCGGAGCGGGCCTGTTCTCCGAACCACCGCCCGATCCGGCCGATCGCCGCGTCGCGCTCGGCATCCGGCAGGGCCAGCCACTCCGCCTCGTCCGCGTAGAACATCAACAGGTACCGCACGGTTTGCCTCCCAGGGCACCGCTTTCCCGGGCTCCTGCGAACACGACGAACGGACCGCTCGGCGCTCGACGGAGCGGAGCAACGGACGCTGCACGTCGTCCTATCGTGGCACGGTGATCGAGCGCGCGCGCTTCGGCCGGACCGGACACGAGAGCACCCGCACGATCTTCGGCGCGGCCGCGCTCTCGAAGGCGTCCGAGGCCGACGCGGACCGGGCCCTCGAGCTCGTCGACCGGTTCGGCGTGAACCATATCGACACGGCCGCGAGCTACGGCGACTCGGAGCTTCGGCTCGCGCCGTGGCTGCGGGGCGCGGGTCGGGATCGCTTCTTCCTCGCCACGAAGACGGGCGAGCGCACCTACCGGGGAGCGCGCGACCAGATCCGGGCCTCGCTCGCGCGGCTCGGGGTCGACCACGTCGACCTCATCCAGCTCCACAACCTCGTCGATCCCGCCGAATGGGAGACCGCGCTTGGGCCTGATGGGGCGCTCCGTGCCGCCGTCGAAGCGCGCGACGCCGGCCTGGTGCGATTCATCGGCGTGACCGGCCACGGCACCACCGTCGCCGCACGCCACCGCGACAGCCTCACGCGGTTCGACTTCGACACGGTCCTCTTCCCCTACAACGCGACCCAGCTCCGCGATCCGGCGTACGCCGCCGACGCCGAGGCGCTCCTTGCGGTGTGCGCCGAGCGCGACGTCGCGGTCCAGACGATCAAGAGCATCACGCTCGGCCCATGGAGCGAACGGCCGGCCGACGCGCGCACGTGGTACGAGCCACTCACCGAACAGCAAGACATCGATCTTGCGGTGCGGTTCGTGCTCTCCCGCGAGCGGCTGTTCCTGAACACCGCCAGCGACATCGGCCTCCTCGCGAAGATCCTCGACGCGGCGAGCCGCGGCGGATCCCGTCCGTCCGAACGCGAGATGGACGCGCTGCTCGAGCGCCGAGGGATGACGCCGCTCTTCGCGTGACGAGCTTCGACCGCCGCGTCGCGACGGTGGTGCGCCGGATCCCGCGAGGTCGGGACGCCAGCTACTCGATGGTCGCGGACCGCCTGCGTCAGCCAGGCGCCGCCCGGGCCGTTGGCGGGGCCCTCGCGCGAGGGCTTGGCGCGCCGGCGCACCGCGTCGTCACGGCCGACGGCCGGCTGGTCCGCCGCTGGCCCGAACAATCGCGCTTGCTTCGCGACGAGGGCGTGCCTGTCCGCCAGGGACGCGTCGCGCGGCCGATCCCGTGGTGGCGCGCGTGAGCCGGCGCAGAGGTGACGGTCCGCGGCTCAGTGCCGTGCCCATCGTGTTCGTCATCGCGCTCCTGCTCGTTGGCACGATCGCGACGACCCTGTCGGTCTCATCGCCGTCGCCGATCCCTGCTCTCCCGACCGAGAGCCTGCCCGCGTTACCCGATATCACCGCTCCGCCGACCGAAACGCCGATGGGGCGCTACCCGGCGAGCGCCGAGTCCGGGCTCATCGGCGCCTGCGCCTCCGGGCTCGACCCGAACACCGTCCCGGCACCGATCGGGCAGGCCTTCTGCGTCTGCACGGTCAACATGTACGAGCAGCTCTACCCGACCTTCGACGAATTCCAGCGTGCATCGGGGGCCGGCGCGATCACCGACAAGGTGAAGACGGACGTGGCCAACCGCTGCGCCCGCCAGATCGTGGGCGGTTGACCTCTCAGGGACGCTCCTCGTCGCGTTGCCATACGGCCGTGTCGTGCGCGAAGTACACGCGCCACGGGTCGAGCTCCTGGAAGCGCGCCACCCACTCCGGGTACGGCCCGTGAGGCTCGCCCCGGAGCGCGAGCTCGAGCGAGTAACGCTGCCGCGCGTAGTCGGAAGAGAAGTTGAAGGCCTGGCCCCCCAGGATCACGCGGCCCTCTTCCGTTTCGACGACCAGTGACTGGTGACCTGGGGAATGCCCCGGTGTTGGGATGATGCGGATCCCGGGGAGCGGCTCGGCCTCCCCATCGATCTCCTCGAGGCGCGCGCCGGTGAAGTCGGCGACCGATGGGGCGTGGGTGTACTCGGGAGTTGCGCGCAGGTGCGCGAGCTCGGCGCGCTGAACGAAGATCGGAACACCCGGGAATCGGTGGTTCCCTCCGGAGTGGTCGCTGTGGAAGTGGCAGTTCGCGATCAGCCGCACGTCCTCCGCTCGCACGCCCTGCTCCGCGAGGACCGACCGGATCGGACGGATGTGCACGGGAGCAAAGGCCTCGACCGCCCGCCGGTCATCGGGCGAAAAGCCCGTATCCATGAGGAACAGCCCGTGCGGGTGCTCGATGAGGAACGCCCGCACGATGATCCGGTCATTGGGAAAACGCGCATCGGTCGCCGGCATCGTGTAGTGGCCCGTGTGCAGCGGCAGGATCCGCGACAGCGGCGCGCCCGTCATGGTCGGATTCTTACCCATTCCTTAGGGCCACGGGCCTAGACTCGACCTCTTCGTGACAGCCTCCAAGGCCGATCGCCCCTACGGAAACTTCCCGCGGCACGGCATTGCGCCGACGCCCGAGTCGCCCGTCGAACGGCCTCGGCTCACCCGGCGTCAGCGCACCGTCGCGTGGCTGCGGGCCCGCTCGCGCCGCGAGCGCGTCGAGATGGCCATCACCGCGCTCCTCGTCGCCGTCGCGATCTTCCTCGCGCCGTCGGCCTTTCCAAAGGGCTACGAGCTCGGCACCGTCGACACCGTGGCGCCCACGCCAACCCCCACCATCCCCGCGCTCTACGCGAAGCTCGCTGAAACGGTCGTGACCGTGCGAGCCGAGCTGCCCGACGGGAAGACGAGCCTCGGCAGCGGCGTCATCTTCGACGCCGACGCCGACATCCTCACCGCCCTACACGTCGTGAACGACGCGAACAAGATCACCGTGACCTTCGCCGACGGCTCGACGTACGAAGCCAAGATCTTCGCCCGCCAGCCGGACAACGACATCGCCGGGATCCGCGCGCTCGGCCATCCGGATCAGATGGCCGTCGCGACGCTCGGCAACGCGAACGCGCTGAACATCGGCGACGACGCGATCGTGATCGGCAATCCCTTCGGCCTGAGCCGCAGCCTCTCGACCGGGGTCATCTCCGGACTCCATCGCAGCGTCCAGCCGCCGGGCGCGGACAAGCCGATGACCGAGCTCATCCAGTTCGACGCATCGGTGAACCCCGGCAACTCCGGCGGTCCACTGTTCAACCGCGACGGCGACGTCGTGGGCATCGTCAGCGGGCTCGCGAACCCGAACGGGCAGGCGTCCTTCGCCGGCATCGGATTCGCGGTAACGATCCAGGCCGCGGGGGGCGCGGTCGGCGTGCCACCGGACTAGCTGAATTGGGGGAGGGACAGATGGACCGGAGCCTGGCAACCGAGCGACAGACCGAGGTGGGCCGTCTCCTCTATGAGGTGAAGCGGGTCATCGTCGGACAGGACCACATGCTCGAGCGGATCATCGTCGGCCTGCTCGCACGCGGCCACCTTCTGGTCGAGGGAGTCCCGGGCCTGGCAAAGACCCTCGCGATCAAGACGGTCGCCGGCGCGATCCACGGCGAGTTCAAGCGGATCCAGTTCACGCCCGATCTCGTGCCGGCGGACCTCGTCGGCACGCGCATCTACAACCAGAAGAACGGCGAGTTCCAGACGTCGCTGGGCCCGGTCTTCACGAACCTGCTCCTCGCCGACGAGATCAACCGCGCGCCGGCGAAGGTGCAGAGCGCGCTCCTCGAAGCGATGCAGGAGCGACAGGTCACGATCGGCCGCGAGAGCCACAAGCTCCCCGACCCGTTCCTCGTCATGGCGACACAGAACCCGATCGAGACCGAGGGCACCTACGCGCTGCCCGAGGCGCAGGTCGACCGCTTCATGATGAAGGTGACCGTCGGGTACCCGAACGAGATGGACGAGTTCCTCATCGTGGAGCGGATGGCCCAGGGCCTCGCGTCCGTCTCGCCGGTGATGACGACCGAGCGGCTTCTGCAGCTCCAGCGCGAGACCGACAAGGTGTTCGTCGACCCCGTGCTCATGGAGTACGTCGTGCGGCTGTCCACGGCCACGCGGCACCCGGCCGACTACGGGCTGCCCGAGATCAAGAAGTACATCACCTACGGCGCGAGCCCGCGGGCCTCGATCAACCTCATCCTCACCGGGCGCGCGCTGGCGTTCATGCGCGGGCGCACATACGTGCTCGCGCAGGACGTCCTCGATCTCGTCCACGACGTGCTCCGCCACCGGCTCGTGCTCTCGTACGAAGCGCTGTCAGACAACGTGTCGCCGGAGCAGCTCATCGACCGGGTACTGCAGAAGATCCCCGCGCCGACGCAGGCATTGCAGGAACGTGTCGCTACAAAAGCCTGAGGTCATCCTCCGGCGCGTCGAATGGACTGTGCTCCGTCGCCTCGACGGATTGCTGCAGGGCGAGTACCGGACGCTCTTCCGCGGGCACGGCATCGACCTGGCGGACATCCGCGAGTACGAGCCCGGCGATGACGTCCGCTACATCGACTGGAACGTGAGCGCACGGATGGACACCCCGTACGTCCGCGAATACCTCGAGGACCGGGAGGTCACCGCGCACTTCCTGTTGGACCTGTCACCGTCCGTCGACTTCGGCACGATCAGCACGCTGAAGCGCGATCAGCTCGTTGACTTCGTCGCGGTCCTGGCGCGCCTCCTGACGCGGCACGGCAACGAGATCGGCGCCATCCTCTACGCCGGCAAGGTTGAGCGCACGATCCCTGCGGGCAGCGGGAAGATGCAGGTCCTCCGGCTGCTCAACGACATCATCAACTTGCCGCGTCTCCAGAGCGCGCCGTACACGTCCGTCGCCGAGCTCATCGAGCACGCCCTCCGCACCATCAAGCGCCGGTCGGTGATCTTCCTCGTGTCCGACTTCTTCACCGCGGCCGGCTGGGAGCGGCCGCTCGGGATGCTGGCGCGGAAGCACGAGGTCATCGCCGTACGCCTCGAGGATCCCCGCGAGCGCGAGCTTCCCGACATCGGCATGGTCGTCTTGAACGACGCGGAGACTGGCGAGAGCGTGCACGTCGATACCCACGACGCGAAGTTCCGCAAGCGCTTCGAGGCCGTGGTGCAGAAGCGCGACGCCGAGCTCCGCGGGGCGTTCACGCGTTGCGGCGTGGACGTCCTTACACTCTCGACGGAGGAGGACCTCGTGGGCGCGGTCCTCCGCTTCGCGGCCCTGCGCAAACAGCGACGCGGCATGCGCGCCGCGGTGGCGGTGTGATGCGGTGAGCTTCCTCTGGCCAACGAGCCTCTTCTTCCTCATCGCGGTGCCGGTGCTGCTCGCCCTGTACATCTGGTCGCAGCGCCGCCGCCGCAGGTACGCACTCCGCTACGCGAGCCTGTCGCTCGTGAAAGAGGCCCTCGGCCGCGGACCCGGCATCCGCCGGCACATCCCCCCGGCGCTCTACCTGCTCTCGCTCGCGTTCATGCTGTTCGCCCTCGCGCGGCCGATCACGGTCGTGAAGGTGCCGAGCCAGGAAGGCACGGTCATCCTTGCGATCGACGTCTCGATGAGCATGCGGGCGACCGACATCAAGCCCGATCGGATCACTGCGGCGAAGGAAGCCGCAAAGGCGTTCGTCCTGAAGCAGAGCGAGAACGTGAAGATCGGCGTCGTCTCGTTCGCGAGCGATGCGTCGGTCGTGCAGCCGCCGACCACCGATCACGACCTCGTCATCGCCGCGATCGACCGGCTCCGGCTGCAGCGGGCGACGGCCATCGGCCGTGCGATCCTCACGTCGCTCGACGCGATCGTCGAAGATCAAGGCGCCGGCGGCGAGACCGACCTGCCCTCCGCCGTCCTCACGCAGCCCCAGAACCCGAATGCGCCACAGAAGCCGACAAAGACCGCGGTGCCCGGCGCGGCGAAGGCGTCGGCGTCGATCATCCTGCTGACGGACGGGCAGAACAACCAGTTCCCGGCGCCGCTCGCGATCATCGACCAGGCTATCTCGCGTGGGATCCGGGTCTACACCGTGGGCGTGGGCACGCCGGCGGGTGCGGTCCTCAGCCTCGAGGGTCGCTCGATCCGCACCTCGCTGGACGAGACGACCCTCAAGGCGATCGCCGAGGACACCGACGCGCAGTACTTCCTCGCCACCAGTGACGCCGACCTCAAGAAGGTCTACGAGAACCTGACGACCGAGCTCGTGTTGCGGACCCAGAAGACCGAGGTCACGGCACTGTTCACGCTCGTCGCGGCGGTCTTTTCCATCGTCGCGAGCGCATTCTCGTTGCTGTGGTTCAACCGCCTGCCCTGACGGCTAGGTGAGGTTGTTCCCGATGTTGCTGAAGATGTTCTGGATCTGCTCGCGCAGGAACACCATTGCAACGATCACGGCGATCGCGATCACCGCGATGATGAGTGCGTACTCGACCAACCCCTGACCGTCATCGTCGCGTAGCCACTTGCCCACCTGCGTGACCTCCCGTCGGATTTGACGCCCCAACGCGCGCCCGACGGCGATCGCTCATGAACGTTCGTCCCACCCTGCGCGGGGGAGAAGCGCGCGGTGATACCGGGCCGTACCCCCGCAAGGGTGAGTGAGCGGCGCCGACCCCCCGTTAGCGTGCCGAAACACGAACAAAAGGTGACAGAGCATGAGGCGACCAGGGCGATCGAGGTGGGGTCCGGGACGAGTGCGGACGCTGCCCTGGTTCGGGCTGCCCAGGCCGGCGACGTCCGCGCATTCGGCGAGCTGTACGAGCGCTACCGCCAGCCCCTCTACCGCTACTGCCTCGCCCGATCGAGCTCGCCCCACGAGGCCGAGGACTTGGTGAGCGAGGTCTTCCTGAAGGCGATGGAGTCGCTCGGTCGCTACCGCGACCAAGGCCTCCCGTTCGTCGCGTTCCTCTACCGTGTCGCGCGCAACGCGGCCATCGACCGCACCCGCAAGGACAAGGGAACGTCCCTGTTCGACATGACCGCCGAGCCGCGCAGCGCGGTCGATGTCGAAGGGGACGCCGCGCGCGCGTCGGATATGGACGCCGTCCTCGGGGCGCTGCGCAAGATCAAGCCCGAGTACCGTGAGGTCATCCTCCTGCGGTTCGTCGAGGGCTACAGCGCGGCCGACGTCGCGAAGCTGCTCGACAAGGCCGAGAAGGCGATCTGGAACCTCCAACAGCGTGGCCTCGAGCGGCTGCGCCACGAGCTGACGCGCTCGGGCGAGCTCGCCCTCGTCCGCGTGGCGGTGGACCGATGAACGACGACCGTCTCCTCTCGGTCCTGCAGCGGCTTGGCAGCACGGAGCTGCCGACCGCTTCGGACCGCGCGATCCGCGGCCGCCTCGAGACGGCCTGGACGGCGCGCGCCAGCTGGTCGCCGGCGCCGGCCGGCGGTCTGCGGC
>JALYLX010000080.1 GCA_030773995.1 Chloroflexota bacterium | reverse complement strand
GGTTCTGGGAGCTCTACGAGCTCGTGCGCGACGCCGCGGACTACGTGGACTTTCCCGCGACCCTCACTCGCCTCTCCGCCGAGCACCCGACCGACGCCGCGCGCATCGAGCGGATCCTCGACCAGCTGCCGTACCGGGACTTCGTCTACCCCGGCGCGCTCGAGACGATCGAACGGCTCTGGCGCATCGCGACGCCGGTGATCCTCAGCGACGGCGACCCGGTGTTCCAGCCGCGCAAGATCGAGCGAGCCGGGCTCGCCGCCGCCGTGCGCGGCAACGTCCTCATCTACGTGCACAAGGAGGAGCGGCTCGCGGACGTGACTCGACGCTTCGGGGGTCCGCGGCCGATCTTCGTCGACGACAAGGCCCGGATCCTCGGGCGCGTGGAACGGCAGCTCTCCGACGCCGTCACGGTCCACGTGAGGCAGGGGCGGTACGCGAGCGAGCCGGTCGACGCCGGCGACCCACCGCCTGATATCGAGATCGAACACATCGCGGATCTGGACCGCGCGATCGGGGCGAGCTGACGCCGCGAAGCGCCGGCCCTGCCATCCGTGTTCAATGGCGTAGGAGGGCGAAATGACGACGATCGACCGGGCGCGCTTCGCGACAGGACTCACCTACGAGCAGTACAAGGACCAGATGACCCGTAACCGGGACCGGGTGGAGGCAAACGAGGCGCGGGTCGAGATCGATCCCGCCGACCTCGATGCCTTCCGTTCGCTCAACGGTCCGATCCACGTGGTCGCGCTGGCCGAGGACTGGTGTGGCGACGTCACCGCCAACCTGCCGATCCTCGGGAAGCTGGCCGATCGGAGCGGGACCCTCGACGTCCGCATCTTCCTGCGCGACCAGAACAAGGACCTCATGCAGCAATATCTCAACCAGGGGAAGTACGAATCGATCCCCGTGTTCGCGTTCTTCGACGACGCGTTCAGGGAGATCGGCGTCTTCATCGAGCGGCCGGCGAGCGTGACCGAGCGGCGTGCCGAGCAGCGCAAACAGATCCACGCCGAGCATCCGGAGTTCGGCGCATCCGACGGGTCGCTCGACGCGCTCCCCGACGAGACCCGCGCGCGGCTCACCGCTGAGATCACGAAGCGGCGCGAGGCCGACATCGCGTGGGCAAACCGCGAGGTCGTGCGCGCTCTGCGCAAGATCGTCGAGCGGTCGCGCACGGCGGCGTGACCGCGGTCCGCGTCCGCATCACGTACTGCGCCGAATGCGGCTATGAGGACGCAGCCACAGAGCTGGCGCGCGCGCTGATGATCGAGTTCCGCGAGAAGCTGTCGGCGGTCGAGCTCGTCCCATTCGTCGACGGCACGTTCGACGTGCGGGTGGGTGACGAGCTCGTCCATTCGATGACCCGCGACGGCGGATTCCCTGAACCGAAAACGGTCGCGGACCATGTGCGGAGGCGCGTGCGCGCCTGATCGGCCCGCCAGGCTACGGGCTCGGAGCCTGGGTCCTCAATCTCGGCACGCTTCACTAGCGGGCCGTTTTCGGCTCGACCTCGCGTGGGGCCCCGGCGATCCGATGCCGGGGCCTCATACTTTTCACGTGACCGCCACCCTCCTCGACACCCTCGACCGGCCGCTCCGGGATCTGCGGATCTCGGTGACCGACCGCTGCAATTTCCGCTGCGTCTACTGCATGCCGAAGGAGATTTACGGCAAGGGCTACCAGTTCCTGCCCAAGGACAGCCTCCTCACGTTCGAGGAGCTGAGCCGGCTCGCGGCGGTGTTCGCGAGCCTCGGGACGCAGAAGATCCGGCTCACCGGCGGCGAGCCGCTCGTGCGCCGTGGGCTGCCGGAGCTCGTCCGCCTGCTCGCGGTGATCCCCGGCCTCGACCTGACCCTCACGACGAACGGCTCGCTGCTCGCCGAGCACGCGTCGGCGCTCGCGGCCGCCGGCCTCAAGCGCGTGACGGTGAGCCTGGACTCGCTCGACGACGCGGTCTTCAAGTCCATGAACGACGTCGAGTTCCCCGTCGCCCGGGTCCTCGACGGCATCGACGCCGCGGTCGCCGCGGGCCTGGAGCCGGTGAAGATCAACATGGTCGTCCGCCGCGGGCTCAACGAGGCGAGCATCCTGCCGATGGCCCGCTACTTCCGCGAGAAGGGCCACATCCTCCGGTTCATCGAGTACATGGACGTCGGTCACACGAACGGCTGGCGCCTCGAGGACGTCGTGTCGGCGCGGGAGATCGTCCGCACGATCGACGCCGAGCTGCCGCTGCGAGCCGCAGACGCGAACTACCGGGGCGAGGTCGCCGAACGCTGGATGTACGCGGACGGCTCGGGCGAGATCGGCGTCATCGCGTCGGTGACGCAGCCGTTCTGCGCCGACTGCACCCGGGCCCGCTTGTCGGCGGACGGCGGGCTGTACACCTGCCTCTTCGCGACGACCGGCCGAGACCTCCGCAGCCTCGTGCGCGGCGGGGCGTCCGACGACGAGATCCGGGCCGCCATCGAGACGACGTGGGTCGACCGCGCCGACCGCTATTCGGAGCAGCGGTCCAGCGAGACGGCGGGACTCCACAAGATCGAGATGTCCTTCATCGGCGGATAGCCGTCAGGCGCGGTCGGGATCGAAGAGATCCGCGTCCGGGTGCGCGCCGGTGCGGATGAGCGATGCGACCAGCTCCCCGGCAGCCATCGCGTAGCCCTGCCCGTGCCCGGTGAAGCCACCGCAGCGGTAGAGGCCGTCGGCGGCCTTCCCGATATACGGCAGGCCGTCGTGCGAGAAGCCCATCGTGCCACCCCACCGGTGCGTCACCGGCACATCAACGCCGTGCTCGGCGAGCCACCCGTCCAGCTTGCGCTGGATGCGCTCGCTCGTCCCGTCGTCCTCGCCGACCTCCTCGTCCATCGCGGCGTCGCGCCAGCCGCCGACGAGCACATTGCCCGCGGGGAGCTGCCGCCAGTAGCGGTAGCCGCGATGCGCGTACGTGGGTCGCGGGAACAGCCGTCGTTCGACCGGCGCGGTCGCGCAGATCTGCCCGCGCACCGCGCGGATCCGAGTGTGCGCGAGGTGGTGGGTGTACGCATTCGTGCAGAGGACGACCGCGCCGGCGCGCACCGTCGCGCTCGGAGTGCGGACCTCCGCCGCCGCACAGGACACGGCGCTCGTCCCGGTGTGGATGCGAGCCCCGAGCCGCTCGGCGGCGTCCGCGAGGCCGCGCACGAATCGCACGGGATGGATCTCGCCGTCCTCGTCGTACACCGCCTTCCGCTCGGCAGGCTCGAGCCGCACCTTGACGCCGTGGCTCGCGAGCTGCCGCGCGCTCTCGGCGATCTCGTGCCACTCGGCGTCGTCGCCGGCAACCTGATCGGATCCGTTCCAGGCGGCCGCGCAATCGATGGCGTTCGTCCGGATCGCCGAGCGGAAGAGCACCCGGTTCGCGAAGGTGAAGCGGAACACCCGTGTCGCGCGCTCCGCACCGTGCGCGCGGCACGCCGCGACGTAGTTCTCGGCGACCCCACCCAGGACGAAGCCGGCGTTGCGGCCGCTCGCCCCTTCGGCGAGCTCGCCGCGTTCCAGCACGACGACCGTCGCGCCTTCCCGCGCCAGCGCGTACGCCGTCGCGATGCCGGCGATCCCACCACCCACGATCGCCACGTCGGCGGTCGTGTCGCGATCCAGCGCGGCGCGCGGGGTGACCGGCGCGCCGTCGAGCCAGAGGCTGGTCACCGCGCCGGCTGCGCGATCCTCCCGAGCGCGTCATCGAGCTCGCCCGCCATTCGCTCCGCGTTCGTCGAGCCGATCCGCATGCGCTCGATGGACTGCGCGACGGTCTCCTTGATGTCGGGGGTCTGTTTCTCCACGAGGAACGCGGTTGCCTCCTCCACCAGCTGGCGTGGCGTCAGCTGACCTGGGGCGTTCGCGCAGCGCTGCTTCCCGCCCGGGTCCATCTTCGTCACGTACGCATCCCAGGCCGCCTTGAGCGTGCGGAATCCAGCCTCGCGAGCGTGCGCGAGACCGTGCATCCGGAGCAGCAGGATCGCGCGGTCCTGGTCACGGATCAGGTCGGTGAAGATCGAGCCGGCGAAACGATCGACGATCGGGGGGTCCCGGAAGTCCGAGAGCGCGACGCGGAAGCGGTTCTCCTCCTGGGGATCGGTCTTCTGCGCGTCCTTCATCCGCGACACGTAGCGGTCGTAGAGGGCGGTATCGCCCTCGATCGCCGCCACCGAGGCGATCGGTCCAGCGACATCCGGCTGCAGTCGCATCGTGCCATCGAGGTGGGCCGCGATGCGCCGACGGGCCTCCGCTCGGACGTCGGTCGCGGCGGCGGTGTGGCCGAGCGCGCCGATGACGAGCTGGCGCTTCTCGCGCTCGTCCGACGTGTCGTCCTCGCGGTTCTCCCAGCCCAGCTTCTCGAGCTGCGGCCGGAACATCGCGTCCGCGAGCTCGCGGAATGGGCGCTCCGTCGAGGGTCGGACGACGTTGTGATCGAGCCACGCGAGGATCTCCGACACGCTGCGCAGCACATAGAGATCGTCCTCGCCCTTGAGGCCGGCGACGACGTCGAGGACCTGGCCGACGATCGCCTTGTTCGCCCGCGCCAGCGCCCACTGGTCGTCGAGGAGCGTCAGCCGCTCCTCGGGCGTGAGGCTCGCGATCCCCTTCGCGAGCAGCGCGATCGACCGATCGTCGAAGGCGTAGCGGTAGAAGCCCACGCCTCCGGCATTCGGGAAATACCACGTCGCATCGGGGAGCTCGACGGAGCCGGTCGCGTTGTCCAGTAGGACGCGCGTCTCCTTCACCCCGCCGTCGCGCATGCCGTACCGGATCACGAGTGGCACAGGCCACACCTGGGCGGTCGGCTCGAGCCCCGGATCGGCGAAGAACCGCGACTGCTTCAGGTCGACCGTCAGCCCCGTCGCGGCTTCGCGGACCGTGCAGCTCACGAGGGGATGCCCCGGCTCCGTGATCCAGGCCGTCGCGAGGCCGGTGACATCCCGGCCCGAGGCCTCATCGAGCGCCCCCCAGAAGTCTCCCGCTGTCGCGTTGGCCCACTTGTGACGGTCGAGGTAGATCCGCACGCCCGAGCGGAAGTCGTCCTCGCCCAGGTAGTGCTCGATCATCCGGAGGACGCCCTGGCCTTTCAGGTAGGTGACCGCGTCGAACCGCTCGTTCGCCTCGTCGACGTTCTTCGCTTCCATCGAGATCGGATGCGTCGACGCGAGGCTGTCAAGGTTGAACGCCGGCGTGTTCTGGGACACGACGTCGCGCGTGAAGCGCCACTCGGGGTTCACCGTCGCCGTGCACTTCTCGCCGACGAAGCTCGCGAACGATTCGTTCAGCCAGAGGTCGTTCCACCAGGCCATCGTCACGAGGTCGCCCCACCACATGTGGGTGAGCTCGTGCGCCGCGACGCTGAACACCGCCTTGAACGTGGCCGTCGAGGCTGTCTTCTGGTCCGCCGCGAGGAGCGTCGTGCGATAGGTGATCGCACCGGGGTTCTCCATCGCCCCGGCCTCGAAGTCCGGAATGCCGATCGCGTCGACCTTCGGCGCGAAGGGGTAGGGGATGTTGGTGTAGCCCTCCAGCCACTCGACGGCCCGCACGTGGGCATCGCGGGCAAAGATCGCCTGGTCGGCGGTCCCCTGTGGCAGCCAGACCCGGCACTCGGTCCCGGTCTTCGTGCGGGTGGGCGGTGTCGACTCGTACGGGCCGACGGTGAAGGCGAGGAGGTACGAGGACATCACCGGCGTTTGTTGGAACGACGTGCGCTGCCGGCCGGCCGGAAGCGTCTCGGTGCGCTCGATGGGCATGTTCGCGATCGCGACCAGGCTCCCGTCGTGGATCAGCTCCAGCGTGAAACGGGCCTTGAACTCGGGCTCGTCGAAGCACGGGAACGCCCGGCGGGCGTCGGCGGCCTCGAACTGCGTCGCCGCGTATCGCTCACCGGGGCGCGTGGAGCGGTAGAGGCCGCGGAGCTTTTCCGCGATCGGCACCGTCCATTCGAGCGTCAGCTCGGGCTCGCCGGCCGGAAGCTCCTTCGCGAGCCGGAGCGTCGCCGTCTCCGATTCCTCGTCATACGTCACCCCGGCGACGGCGCCGCCGGTCTTGATGTCGAGGCCGACGCCGTGGAGGGTGATCTCACGCGCCGGCCGCGCGAGGCTGAGTCCGATCGTGCCCTTCGCCTTGGCGGTCCAGCCGTCGAGATCGAGGTCGAACTCAAGGTCATAGCGCGTCGGACGGACGTCCTTCGCGAGCCGGAAGTCGTTCACGCGGTCCTCCCCAGCTGGAACTGCCGAAAGCGTACTCAATCTCGCGGCCGGACCGCCCTCACCGGCCCAGCCCGGCCGCGGACGAATGGCGTACGGTGAGAGGACCCACATGCCGCCTCAATTCATCTTCACCATGCGCGATCTCAAGAAGATCGCGCCCGGCACCCAGCGCGAGATCCTGAAAGGGATCTACCTCGCGTTCTACCCGGGCGCCAAGATCGGGGTGCTCGGCGCCAACGGCGCGGGCAAGAGCACCCTCCTCCGCATCATGGCCGGCGTCGACAGGGAGTATCTCGGCGACGCCCGCCTGACCGAGGGTCACAGCGTGGGATTCCTCCCGCAGGAGCCGCAGCTGGACCCGACGAAGGACGTCCGCGGCAACGTCGAGGAGGGCGTCGCCGCGCAAAAGGCGATCCTCCAGCGGTTCAGCGACCTCTCGGCGAAGTTCGGTGAAGAGCTGAGCCCGGAGGAGATGGAGAAGCTCAGCGACGACTTCCAGAAGACCCAGGACCTGATCGAGGCACAGGGCCTCTGGGATCTCGACTCGACGATCGACTTCGCGATGGATTCCCTGCGGCTGCCGCCGGGCGACCAGGACGTCACGACGCTCTCCGGCGGCGAGCGCCGCCGCGTCGCGCTCTGCCGGCTCCTGCTCCAAAAACCCGACCTGCTCCTCCTGGATGAGCCGACGAACCACCTCGATGCGGAGTCGGTGGGATGGCTGGAGCGGTTCTTGAAGGACTACCCGGGCACGGTCGTCGCGGTCACGCACGACCGCTATTTCCTGGACAACGTCGCGGGCTGGATCCTCGAGCTCGACCGTGGGCAGGGCATCCCATGGGAAGGCAACTACAGCTCGTGGCTCGGGCAGAAGCGCAACCGACTCGCCGACGAGGAGAAGCAGGAGAGCGCCCGGCAGCGCACGCTCGCGCGCGAGGCTGAATGGGTCGCCCTGTCGCCGCGAGCCCGGCACGCCAAGAGCAAGGCGCGCATCGCGTCGTACGAGAAGCTGCTCGCGGAGAACCCGGACGAGCGTGAGCGCGAGCTCGAGATCAGCATCCCGCCGGGGCCCCGCCTCGGCGACATCGTCGTGCAGGCCGACGGCCTGCGGAAGGCGTACGGCGACAAGCTGCTCTTCGACGACCTCACCTTCGACCTGCCGCGCGGCGGCATCGTCGGCGTCATCGGGCCCAATGGGGCGGGCAAGACCACCCTCTTCCGCCTGATCACCGGAGAGGAGCAGGCGGACGGTGGCGCCCTTCGGATCGGCGAAGCGGTGCAGCCGGCGTACGTATCGCAGTCCCGCGACGCCCTTGACCCCGTGAAGACGGTCTGGACGGAGATCGCCGCCGGGGAGGAGACGATCATGGTCGGCGGGCGCCCCCGGAACGCCCGCAGCTATGTCGCCTCCTTCAACTTCCGAGGCGGCGACCAGCAGAAGCGGGTCGGCGATCTGTCCGGCGGCGAGCGCAACCGTGTCCACCTGGCGAAACTGCTCCGTCGCGGCGGGAACCTGCTCCTGCTCGACGAGCCCACGAACGACCTGGACGTGGACACGTTGCGCGCCTTGGAAGAGGCCCTCCTCGGTTTCGCGGGGTGCGCGGTCGTGATCAGCCACGACCGCTGGTTCCTCGACCGCATCGCCACGCACATGCTCGCGTTCGAGGGCGATTCGAAGGTCCGCTGGTTCGACGGGAACTACGCCGAATACGAGGAATTCCGGCACAAGGAGCTGGGCGCCGAGGCCGACCGGCCGCACCGGATCCGTTACCGGCCGCTCATGCGGGCCTAGCGCGAACCTCGCGGTCCCGCCGGGCGGTATCTTCTTCCGATGGCCGAGGTCGCACGCACCGCCGCGTACCGGCGGGGGGTCATTGGCCGCACGTTTGGGCACCTGCTCGACAGCGAGAAGGTCTTCGGGTACTCCCTCGTCGCGCCGGCGATCATTTACATCCTTCTCCTGATCGCCTATCCGTTCGCGATCGCGCTCTGGTTCACGGTCACGGACGCGACCGTGGGCGACCCGCTCGGCAAGTTCATCGGACTCGGCAACCTGGTCGCGATCCTCGACGACGATGTGTTCAAGCGGGCGCTGGTGAACACGTTCGTGTTCACGCTCACGTCACAGGCGCTGCAGATGGTCTTCGGCACAACGCTCGCGTTCCTCCTGATGCGGAAGTTCCGCTTCCGCCGCACCATCCGGGCCCTCATCCTCCTGCCGTTCACGATCCCCGTGGCGATCGGCGCGATGGCCTGGAACTGGATGCTCAACCCAACGTACAGCGTCATCAACTGGGTGGGCGAGCACCTCGGCCTGTTCCAGTACGGGCCGAACTGGCTGGGCGAAGAGAAATACGCGATGGCCTCGATCATCCTCGTGAACGTGTGGCGCAATCTGCCCTTCACCGCGATCGTGCTCATGGCGGGGATCAGCGCGGTACCGCAAGAGATCATCGAGGCCGCGAGCCTCGACGGCGCGCGATTCCTCACCCGCTGGCGCAAGATCATGGTCCCGATCATCGCGCCGATCCTCTATATCGCGCTCCTGTTCTCGCTGGTGTTCACGTTCACCGACATGACCGTCGTGTGGCTCCTCACCCGCGGCAACCCGGTGAACTCGACCCACGTGCTCGCGTCGTACGCGTTCCTGCAGGGCGTCGTGGCCGGCTCACTCGGCCGCGGCGCGACGATCTCGCTGTTCCTCTTCCCGGTGCTCCTCATCGGCGCCCTCGTGATGCTCCGCTCGTTGAAAGCGAGGCAGCTGGATTGAAGAAGGTGAGCGACGAGCGGTTCATCCGCGAGGAGCGAGTTCCACCAGCCTTGCGCACGCACCGCCGAGAGGCGGGGCTTCGCTAATGGCAACGACCATCGCTCACGTCCCGACCGCGCCACGCCGGACCATGCACTCGGCCGCGCACCGCCGGAACAAGATCCTGAAGGAGGTCGGCTTCTGGGCGCTGCTCTCGGTGTTCATCGTCTTCGCGGCGTTCCCCGTGTACTGGATGCTCATCACGGCCTTCAAGCAGGTGAACGACCTCTACAACCTGCAGAACAACCCGTTCATCTTCAACCTCGCGCCCACCCTGGAGCAGGTGCGCTACCTCATCGACAAGACCCAGTACGTCGCGTGGGTCCGCAACACGGTCGAGGTCGGCCTGCTCGTCGTCGTGGTGACGATCCTCATCTGCGTTCCGGCCGCGTACGCGCTCTCGAGGACGAAGTTCCCAGGCTCCGGCGCGCTCGGTATCGGGATCTTCCTTACCTACCTCGTCCCGCCGACGCTCCTGTTCCTGCCGCTGTCGCAACTGGTCGTCGGGATGGGCCTCGTGAATACCCGGTGGGCGCTTGTCGTGGTCTATCCGACGTTCACGATCCCGTTCTGCACGTGGCTGATGATGGGCTTCTTCAAGAACGTGCCTCGCGAGATCACCGAGGCCGCGCGGGTGGATGGCTGCAGCCGTCTTGGCGCGATGTTCCGCATCGTCCTCCCCGTGAGCATCCCCGGCATCCTCACCATCGCGATCTTCGCGTTCACCCTCGTGATGCAGGAGTACGTGTACGCGCTCACGTTCGTCTCGGACTCCGACGAGAAGATGGTCACCCTGGGTGTCGTCACCGACCTGGTGCGCGGCGACGTGTTCTTCTGGGGCTCGCTCATGGCCGGAGCGCTCTTCGTGGCCATCCCGGTGGCCATCGCGTACAACTTCATGATGGACACATTCGTTCGGGGTATCAC
>JALYLX010000079.1 GCA_030773995.1 Chloroflexota bacterium | reverse complement strand
CGGTCCACGCGATCGTCGGAAACCGGCGAAGACGCAGCTCGTGACTCGCGACGCGGAGAGCCGGCGGCCGCGGTGGCCGCGAGCCGACAACCGCGCAGGTGAATCGCGCGGCGCGGGTCGCGGCGACCGGCGAGACCGTCACCGTCGCGTTCGCGGGCACGGGTGTGAAGAGGCTCATGGCGAGCTTCGCTGGCTTGACGAAAAGCTAGCCGCAGGGTCCGTTCGCGGCCGACTGGATCAGGCGGATGGGATCGTCAGGGCTGGCGGTCTCCGAGATCCCGACGTCGAGGGCATCCTTGCGCCAACGTGCGGTGCCGAGGCCGACCCCGCAACCCCTCCATCCGGCGGCGGTCAGCGCAGGGGCCAAGAGCCCGCGCGCGTCGTTGGATGCGCCACAGTCCACGTCCCACGACTGGTTCGCGGACCCATCGGTGAAGGAGACGTACCGGCAACGCGCCGGCAGGGCGAGTCCGCCAGGGGTCGCACGCGGGATGATCGTCGGATGGAGTGTTTCGGAATCGACGCGGTGCCAGCTCGCGCCACCATCGCTCGTCCAATAGAGCAGGCTGCCGCCCTGACGATCGTCGCTGCGCACCCACACGTGAAGCGGATCCGCGGCGCTGAGCGCGCTCGTGTTGGCGGGGAACGGCTTGCAATCCCACGTCTTGCCGCCATCCGTCGTGCGCATCGTTCCGCCGCGGCCGACGGCAACGCCACCAGCACCGAGGCCGATCCCGAACCATCCGACCCGCGGACTCGCGAAGAGCGGCCCTTCGAGGTGGCCGCCGCTGCACGTCGCGGCCTCCTTGGGGTTCCCGAGGCTGGACCACGTCGCGCCGCCGTCCACCGTTCGCAGCAACTCGTACTTGCTGCAGCTCGACGACGTACAGAAGCCGCCATCACGAGTGAGGATCCACGCCTCGCCTTCGCTCGCGGCGTCGATCGTGATGACCCCTTCGGATGCCGAGAACGACTCGCGCCACGTCATGCCGCCGTCATTCGTCACGAGCACGTCGACGGCGCGGACATCGCCGGCTCGTCCGCTCGCGATCCAGCCACGACGCGCGCTCGCGAACCGGACCGGCCCGAGGCCTGGCCGGCCGCGCAGCTGGGTCTGCCACGTCGCGCCGCCGTCGGCGGTGGTCCGAAGCTCGTACGCACAACCCGCGGCGTCGCAGTCGGTCGTCGTGACGATCACCCAGGCGTGCTGGTCGTCGATCGCCTGTAGCGACGAGATCGTCGCGGTCCCGGTCCCGTTGGCTGCCACCGATAGGCGGTCTTCCCAATGCGTGCCGCCATCGGACGTCGTCACCACTGACCAGCACGGCGCGTGCGTCTGCGGCGAAGCGCAGCTCGCACCTTTCCCGTAGCGCCAGAGGATCGCCCAGCCACGCGCGGCGTCGACGAACCGAAGGTCCACGAATCCGGCGTCCGGTGTGAGGAATGTCGGGAACCAGGTCTTTCCCCCATCGAGCGTACGGGCAAGCCTGGAGTTGATCGTCGCCCAACCGACGTCTGCGTTCAGGAGCTGGATCGGCCCTGCGATGAACGGCACCGGCAGCGGGGCGGCCGTTGGAGGCGCGCTCGGTGCCACGTCGGAGCCGGGCGCGTCGGGCGTCCGCGACGCAACGGCGCCTTGGGCGGGCGGTGGCTGGGCTGGCGTAGTCATGCACGTGGCAAGCAGGAGCGCAGATGCCGCGGCGGCGATGGGGATGGATCTCATGCCGTGACCGTACGAGCGCGGACCGCGCCTGTCGTGACCGTTCGGTCCTACAACGCAGGCCCAAGTCGTACACGCGTGATAGGACTTCCTTTGGGAGAATCAGACACATGCCCACGCCGACCGCCCAGAAACGCGTCGCCGAGCTGCGCCAGCGCATCGAGAAGGCGAACTACGAGTATCACATCCTCGACGCGCCGACGATCGACGACTTCGCCTACGACGCGCTCATGCGCGAGCTGGAGGAGCTCGAGGCCAAGCATCCCGAGCTCGTCACGCCCGAGTCGCCGACGCAGCGGGTCGGCGCGCCGGCGTCGAACCGCTTCGCGCCGGTCGAGCACGCCCACCCGATGCTCAGCCTGTCCAATGCGTTCGACGCGTCAGAGGTCCGCGCGTTCGACCAGCGGATCCGCAAGGCCCTCGGGCGGGACGACGTGGGGTACGTCTGCGAGCTGAAGATCGACGGGCTCGCGATCAACCTCACGTACGTCGACGGCCGGTTCACCCAGGGCGCGACGAGAGGCGACGGATCGGTCGGAGAAGATGTCACCGCGAACCTCCGCACGATCAAGTCGATCCCGCTGACCCTCCGCGAGAAGGTGCCCGGTCAGGTCGACATCCGCGGCGAGGTGTACCTGCCGACGGCCGCGTTCGAGGCGACGAACCGCGAGCGGGTCGCCCGCGAGGAGCCACCCTTCGCGAATCCGCGCAACGCGGCGGCTGGTGCGGTCCGCCAGCTCGACCCGGCGCAGACCTCGAAGCGCAACCTGGCGATGTGGGTGTACAGCGCCGCCGGCCTCGCCGTGGACTCGCAACACGCGCTGCTCGCGCGGCTGCGCGAGCTCGGCCTCCGCACGAACCCGAACGTGCGGCGCGCGGAGGACATCGACGAGGTCCTCGCGTTCATCGCCGAGTGGGGAACGAAGCGCCACGACCTCGACTACGGCACCGACGGGATCGTCGTCAAGGTCGACCGCGTCGCCGACCAGGAGACGCTCGGCTTCGTCTCGCGCAGTCCGCGGTGGGCCGTCGCGTACAAGTTCCCTGCGGAGCAGGCGACGACGAGCGTGGAGGACATCAAGGTCTACGTCGGTCGGACCGGCGTGCTCACGCCGGTCGCGTGGCTCGCGCCGGTCCTCGTCGGCGGCACAACCGTCCGGCGCGCCACGCTGCACAACCTGGACGAGGTGCGGCGCCTCGACGTCCGCGTCGGCGATCGCGTGATCATCCAGCGGGCCGGCGACGTGATCCCCGAGGTCATGCGCGTCGAGGCGCCGGTCGTCGTGAAAGGGAAGCGGGCGCCGAAGCGCGAGCCGGAGTTCGCGATGCCGGAGCGGTGCCCGGTGTGCGACGGGCCGGTCGAGCATCGGGAGGACGAGGTCGCGTATCGGTGCACGAACCCGGTATGCCCGGCGAAGACCGGACAGCGGATCGGACACTTCGTGTCGCGCGGCGGCTTCGACATCGAGGGCGTCGGGTCGGCGCTGGTCGAGCAGCTCCTGGCACGCGGCCTCATCACGGACCCAGCCGATCTCTTCTTCCTCACGAAGGAGCAGCTCCTCGCGCTCGATCGCTTCGCCGAGAAGAGCGCGTCGAATATCTACGAGCGCGTCCAGCACGCGAAGCAGCGGCCGCTCGCGCGGATCATCAACGCCCTCGGCATCCCGCAGGTCGGCTGGTCAACGTCAGAGGATCTCGCGCAATGGACCGCGTCGAAGCTGCCCGCGAACGCGGACCTCGCGCAGGTCTTCGAGCTCCTGCGCGCGGCGAGCGCGGAAGACCTTCAGGCGATCCCCGGGATCGGAGCGAAGGTCGCGGACGCGATCCGTGGCTACCTGAGCGACGAGTCCGAGATCGTGTTGATGGACAAGCTCGTGAGAGCCGGCGTGGTACCGGTGCTTCCCACGCCGGTCGCGCACGCGCCGGCCGGACCGTTCGCCGGCAAGACGATCGTGTTCACCGGAACGCTCGAGCGGCGCAGCCGCGAGGATGCAGAAGAGCTCGTCCGCGGGTTCGGAGCCAAGACGAGCGGCTCGGTCAGTGCCAAGACCGATCTTCTCGTCGCGGGTCCGGGCGCTGGCACGAAGCTGGAAAAAGCGAAGCAACTCGGTGTCAAGGTGGTAGATGAAGAAGGCTTCGAGGCTATGCTGACCGAACTGACTCGTTAGTCACGCGGGATGAGGAAGTGACAGCCGTGTACCAGCCGCAGACGCGCCCAGCTCCGACGATGCCGCTCACCGGCACGTCCGCTGCGCCTGCCGCCCCGGAGATCCCGCTCCCACCGGAGCCGCAGTCCATCGAGCAGACCGGACTGACGCTCAGCTTCATCGCCGACCTCGCGCTGAAAACGCTCTATCTACGCGGCCAGATGACGATGGCCGAGATCTCCACCGCGCTCGGTCTGCCGATCACGAACGTCGTCGACAAGGTCATGGACTTCTTGAAAGGCGAGCGGCTCGTCGAGATCCGCGGTGGGACCGGCCTCTCGTCGGCGAGCTACCAGTTCGTGGTCGTTGACCGCGGGTCGGAGAAGGCCCAAGAGGCTCTGGCCCGCAGCCAGTACGTCGGCAAGGCGCCGGTGCCGCTCGCGTCGTACATCGACGCCGTGAAGCGCCAGACGATCAGCAGCATCTCGGTCACGCAGGAGGAGCTCGCGCACGCGTTCTCACACATGGTCATTCCCCGTGAGACGCTCGGCCAGCTCGGTCCGGCCGTGAACTCGGGCAAGTCGATCTTCCTCTTCGGTCCTCCCGGCAACGGCAAGACGACCATCGCAGAAGTGCTTGTATCACTGCTCCGGGGCGAGGTCGTGCTCCCGTACGCGGTCGAGGTCGATCAGCAGGTCATCAAGGTCTACGACCAGGTCTACCACCGCGCGGCTCTCGATCCGGTCGTCGCGGACCGGCTGCGGTTCGATCACCGCTGGATCGTCAGCAAGCGGCCGATCGTGATGACCGGTGGCGAGCTCACCCTGGAGACCCTCGACCTCATCTACGACGACACCTCGAAGTTCTACGAGGCGCCATTCCAGATGAAGGCGAACGGCGGCATCTTCATGGTCGACGACTTCGGCCGGCAGCGCGTGTCGCCGAAGGACCTCCTGAACCGGTGGATCGTGCCGCTCGAGAAGCGCGTCGACTACCTGACGCTCCACACCGGGAAGAAGCTCGAGATCCCGTTCGACATGCTCATCATCTTCTCGACGAACCTCGACCCCGCCGATCTCGTCGACGAGGCGTTCCTCCGGCGCATCCGCTACAAGATCGGCATCGAGGCGCCCTCGGTCGCGCAGTACGAGGAGATCTTCAAACGGATGTGCGCGCACAAGCAGATCGAGTACCGCGCGGATGCGATGTCGCAGATCCTCGCGCATTACCGGCGAAAGAATCTCGGGCTGCGATCCTGCCATCCCCGAGACATCCTCGAGCAGCTCACCGACACCGCACGATTCCTCGGTCGCCCGGCGCAGCTCACGCCTGACCTCATCGACATGGCGTGCGAGTCGTACTTCGTGTCGCTGGATCCGACCGGTTCGCCGCAGGGGGCTTAACAGCTCATCCATTTGATGTAGGCCCAGGTACCCCACGTTGGGGGATGGGGCCGTCGCGCAGTTGGGTCATCCTCTTCGATGTGAACGCCCAAACGCCCCTCGGCCGCACGCTCGTCGCCGTGGGTGGCGTGGTCGCGATCGGTCTCATCCTCTGGCTCGATCGCGTCACGCCAAACGAGTATTCGTTCGAGATCTTCTACGTGATCCCGTTGCTGGCCGTGACGCTCCTGGCCGGGCGCACCGCCGGGGGTGTCGTCGCCGCGATCGGCGGCCTCGCATGGACGCTCGACACGATCCAGGAGGACGGCTTTGCCCCCTCGGCGATGACGTGGAACGGCGCGACCCGCGCGGTCATCTTCGTCGGTGTCGTCGTGCTCGTCGATCTCTACAAGAAGCGTGGCCAGCGGCTCGCCGAGCTCGACCGTCATCGCGAGGACTCGCTCGCGCTGGTCGCGCACAAGCTCCGCCAGACCGCGACACGCATCACCTCGGTCACCGGGGCCATCGCCGCTCGCCGCGAGACGGATGGCATCGTGAACGAGGCGCGCATCGCCCTCGATCACCAGGCGCGTGAGCTCGACCGCATGGCCGAGGACGTCCTCGACGTGAACCTGCTGGAGGCGCGTCGCTTCCGGCTCAACGTCTCCGACGTGGATCTCAGCGAGCTCGTCACCGATGTTGCGCGCGAGATCGGTCGGGGCCAGGTGCAGCTCGTGCTCCAGGCCCAGCCGGTGGTCGTCGAAGGCGACATCGACCGGCTGCGGGTCATGGTCGGGCATCTCATCGCGAACGCGGTCAAGTACTCGCCCGCAGGAGCGCCGATCGTCGTCACCGTCGCCGCCGGCCACGCCGAGGCGCGGGTCGTCGTCAAGGACAGCGGGGTCGGACTGGCGCCCGGCGATCTCACGGTCCTCTTCCAGAAGTACGGGCAGACGCAGACCGCGAAGATCACCGGTGCGCAGGGCGTTGGCCTCGGGCTCTACGTCACGCGGCTCCTCGCAGAAGCGCACGGTGGCCGGGTGTCCGCGGAGAGCGTCGGTCGGGGCCAGGGAACGACGTTCCAGCTCTCGCTGCCGGCGCGGCAGCCACAGGGGGCCAGCTAGCCCGAGCCCCGGTCCGGCGGCCGCGGCCATCGCGTCACG
Source organism: Chloroflexota bacterium (assembly GCA_030773995.1). GTDB lineage: Bacteria > Chloroflexota > Limnocylindria > P2-11E > P2-11E > UBA4735. The sequence continues at coordinate 17,538 of JALYLX010000079.1, read as the reverse complement.
ACCAGCGGCCGTGCCACCTCTCGAATCTCCGTGCCTGGGGCACGACCGTGATCGCCGAGGGGAGTGCCGTGCGAAGGATCCGGACCGCGGCGATCACGACGGCGACGAAGATCCGTTCGCGTAGGCGGTAGCGCAGACCGAGCGGCGCGCGCAAGGCCGTCGGGACGAGCGCGGCGGTGAGCGCGTCGTTCGGCCAGTACACCGGCGCGGGAACCCAGCCGAACGGACGGAGCACCCGTCGGGCGACCCGGCGGCTGGTCTCGTCGGGACGCACGTCGGTCGCGAGCATCGAGCGCTCGTAGTCCTGGAGGTCGGCGAGGGTTGCCGGCTGTTGCTCGAGCGGGATCCCCAGCGCCGCCGCGATGGGCTTCGCCTCCGCCCAGTATGCGTCGCGGTCCGACACCGACAAGGGACCCGCGACCAGTTCGTAGAGCCGCAACGACGTCAGCACGAGCGTCGCTTGGACCCAGAGGAGCAGCGCCGGGTCGCGCGCCTCGTACCGGCGACCGTCGGCGGCCACGCCGCGCACCGGACCGTGGCGCCGGTCGATCCGGCGGAGCGCCGCGCGCGCTTCGCCAGGCTCGGCGAAGACGACCGCGAGCGTCGTATTCAGGGTCCGGCGCAGCCGCCTCAGTGGTTCGCGCGCGAAGTCGGAGTGCTGCTCGACGCCGGCGGCGACGAGCGGATGGGCGATCTGCATCAGGAGCGCCGCGGTGCCACCGAGGAGCAGGAACACCTCGCGGTTCAGCCGCCGGGCGACGGACGGTTCCGGGAGGACGGGGTCGGGCACACTTTCGGCATGCGCTCGTTCGGGTACGCCATCGCGGGGATCGCGTTCCTCGTCCGGACACAACGGAACTTCCGTATCCATCTCCTCGCGGCAGTGGCCGTGGTCATCCTTGGCCTCGCCCTTGGTATCGGCGCCACGGAATGGGCGGTCGTGGCGGTGACGGTCGCGCTCGTCATCATGATGGAGGCGCTGAACACCGGTATCGAGCTCGCGGTGACGCTGGCATCGCCCGAGCGACGGCCCGAGGCGAAGGCCGCGAAGGACATCGCCGCGGGCGCGGTCCTCATGGCGGGGATCGCGGCGGTCTGCGTCGGTCTGTTGATCTTCGGCCCGCGGCTCATCGTGCTCTTTCGCCCGTAAACTCTGGGCATGCCGGCCATCGATCGCAGCCGCGTCGAGCACGTCGCCGGCCTCGCCCGGATCGCCCTCACCGACGAGGAGCTCGACCGCTTCACCGGCCAGCTCCAGGTCGTCCTTGAGGCGATCGAGCAGCTGAAGGACGTCGATACCTCTGACGTCCCGCCGAGCGCGTCGGTGCTTCCGCTCGAGAACGTGATGCGTGAGGACGAGCCGCGTGCGAGCCTGCCCGTCGAGGCGGTCCTGGCGCAGGCCCCGGACCGCGAGGGCGATCTCTTCCGCGTCCAGGCGAGCCTCGAGGAGCGGCCCGATGCGTGAGCTGCCGCGGACGATCACCGAGACGGCGCAGCGGCTCCGCGCGCGCGAGCTGTCCGCGGTCGAGCTCGCGGACGCGTTCTTGGATGCCGCGCGCGCGGACCCGTTCAACGCGTGGCTCAGCATCGAGCCGGACCACGCGCGATCCCAGGCGACGGCCGCCGACGCGAAGCTCCGCGCGGGCGACGCGCCCGTGCTGACCGGTGTGCCGTGGGCCTGCAAGGACATCATCGGTACCAAAGGCATCGTGACCACCGCGGCGTCGAAGATCCTCGCGGGCTACAAGCCGCTCTACTCGGCGACCGTCGTCGAGCGCCTCGATGCCCGCGGCGCGGTCATGCTGGGGAAGACCAATCTCGACGAGTTCGCGATGGGCAGCTCGAACGAGAACTCGGCCTTCGGGCCCGTGCGCAACCCGTGGGATCCGACGCGCGTCCCCGGTGGCTCGTCCGGCGGATCGGCCGCCGCGGTCGCCGCCGGGCAGGCGGTCTTCGGCCTCGGGACCGATACCGGCGGATCGATCCGGCAGCCCGGCGCGCTGTCCGGCATCGTCGGGATGAAGCCGACCTACGGTCGCGTGCCGCGGTACGGCGTCGTCGCGTTCGCGTCGTCGCTCGATCAGGTCGGCCCGCTCACGACCTCCGTCGAGGATGCCGCCATCGTGTGCGAGGCGATCTTCGGCGTCGATCCCCACGACGCGACGACCATCGATCGGCCGATCGACGTCCGTCGCGATCTCGATGCGGGCGTGCGGGGGCTGCGTCTCGGCGTGCCGCGTGAGTACTTCACCCCGAAGGGGGTCGAGCCCGGCGTGACCGCGGCGATCCGCGCGGCGATCGCCCAGTTCGAGAAGCTCGGCGCCGAGATCGTGGACGTCAGCCTCCCGTCGACGGACAAGGGGCTTGCCGTTTACTACATCGTGCAGCCCTCGGAAGCGTCGGCGAACCTCGCGCGCTACGACGGCGTGCGCTTCGGCCTGCGCGTGCCCGGTCGCGATCTCATCGACACGTACCGGAAGACGCGGGGCGCGGGGTTCGGCCCGGAGGTGAAGCGCCGGATGATCCTGGGCACGTACGCGCTCTCGGCCGGCTACTACGACGCGTACTACCTGAAGGCGCAGAAGGTCCGCACGATCATCAAGCGCGAGTTCGACGCCGTGTTCGAGACGGTCGACGCGCTCGTCACACCGACCTCGCCGACGGTCGCATTCCCGATCGGCGCGAAGACGAACGACCCGTTACAGATGTACCTGAACGACGTGTTCACCCTGCCGGTCAACATCGCCGGGCTGCCCGGCCTGTCGATGCCCTGCGGCCTCTCCGATGGGCTCCCGGTCGGCCTTCAGCTCATCGCCAACTCGTATCAGGAGCGCACGCTGTTCCGTGTCGGGGCAGCGTTCGAGGGGGCGACGGAGCATCATCAGCAGCATCCGATGAGGGCTGCATGACGCTCGCGAAGCGATCGCTCACCGGGGAGCGGGTGGGGCGCCTGCCGGCGAGCGGCATCCGCCGCTTCTTCGACCTTGCGGCAGGGCTGCCGGGGGTCATCTCGCTCGGCGTCGGCGAGCCGGACTTCGTCACGCCGGACGCGTTCCGCGACGCGGCCGTCCGCTCCATCAAGGAGGGGAAGACCCAGTACACGTCGAACTACGGGCTCCTCGCGCTCCGCGAAGCGATCGCGGCGCACACGAAGGAGCGGCGCGGCGTCGAGTACGACCCACGCAGTGAGATCCTCGTCACCGTCGGCGTCTCGGAGGCCGTGGATCTCGCGCTCCGCGCGACCCTGAACGAAGGGGATGAGGTCATCCTGGCCGACCCGTCGTACGTCGCGTATGTGCCGGGGGTCGTCCTCGCCGGCGGCGTGCCGGTCATGGTCCCGACGGATGAGGCGAACGATTTCCGGCTGCTCTCGGCCGACGTGCGCAGGGCGATCACGCCGCGGACGCGCGCGATCCTCCTTGGCTTCCCCAACAACCCGACCGGCGCGGTGCTCGAGGTCGAGGACGTCCGCGGCATCGCGGCACTCGCGCGCGAGCACGACCTCCTCGTGTACGCCGACGAGATCTACGACCGGCTCGTGTACGGGGCGACGCACCGCTCGATCCTCGACGAAGCGGGGATGAAGGACCGCACCGTCTATCTCGCCGGCTTCTCGAAGGCGTACGCGATGACCGGCTGGCGCGTCGGCTACGCCTGCGCACCCGCCGAGATCATCGAGCAGATGATGAAGATCCACCAGTACGCGGTGATGTGCGTGCCGACCGCCGCGCAGTACGCGGCGCTGGAGGCCCTGCGCAGCGGCGAAGGCGACGTCCAACGCATGGTCGCCGAGTACGACAAGCGCCGGACGCGGATGTACGAACGGTTCAACGCGATGGGCCTGCATTGCTTCGAGCCCCGCGGCGCCTTCTACTGCTTCCCGAACATTACGAGCACAGGCCTGACGGACGACCAGTTCTGCGAACGGCTCCTGACGGAAGAGAAGGTCGTGACCGTGCCGGGCAACGCCTTCGGCGAGCGCGGCGTCGGCCACGTCCGGGCCTGCTACGCCGCGTCGATGGAGAAGATCGACGAGGCCTGCGATCGCATCGAACGCTTCGTGGGACGGCAGCGGCACTGATCGAATGGGAGCGCGCCTTCGAGAGGGCGCTCGCTGCGGGCGATCCAATTGGCGCGTCGGACATCCTGCGTCGCACCGGCGAGGGTGGCTGGGTGAAGAAGGCCGAGTACTCCCGCGCCGCGGCCATCGTCCGCGAGCAGTCCCTGTCGTCCTTCGTTCGTCGCGACTGGGCCACCCGGCTGCTTCAGCACCCGCGCCGGGTAGACAAGCAGCTCGCCGCCGTGATCCTCCGGCCGCTGATCGCGACCAACCGCGCGGACGTCGAGCGCGCGGTCCATCGCCTCGCCCGCGACGACGATTGGGAGGTCCGCGAGTCCGCCGCGTCGCTGCTGGGTGACGCCCTCGAGCGGTCGTTCGAGGAGTACCTGCGGCCCGCGCAGTCGTGGATGGCCGGTGGCGACTCGAGGCTCAGACGCGCCGTAGTCGTCGCGGCGAAGCACGCCGCCCGCTCGCGCCACCCGGAGCGGGCCGCTGCCCTGCTCGATCTCATCGAGCCGGCGCTGGCCGATCACGACGAGTACGTGCGCCGGAACCTCGGTCCGTTCGCGATCGGCGACCAGCTCCTGCGCTCGTACCCCGACGCGACGTTCGCGCGGCTCGAGCGGTGGGCTCGGGAGCCGGACGAGAACGTGCGCTGGAACGTCGCCTCGGCATTCACGAGCGCGTCCGGCGCGAAGGTCGCCGAACGCGCCTTTGGGATCCTGGCGTTCCTCGCCGCCGACACGCGCCCCTTCGTGTCGCATGCGGTCGGCGCCGCGGCGCGCAACATCCTGAAGCGCCGGCCCGAGCTGCGCGACGCCGTCGCGGAGTGGGACGGGGGGACGCGCGCGGCGGTGCAGGATGCGCTGCGGACGACCGCCGAGGCCAGCGCCTAGTGGGCACCCGGTACCAGGATCAGCCGGTCGAGCAGTGGGCCGGCCCCGAGTCGCTCGACCCGACGCCGGTGTGGAAGCAGTACCTCTTGGTCGCGGCGTTCGTGCTCGTCGCGCTCGTCCTCGTTGCCGGCGTCGCGTACAGCGCGCTCGCGGTGGAGCTCGCGACCCCCCCGGCGTCGGTCATCGGCGGCCGGGTCGTCCTCGCCGCGAGCGACGTGCCCGCGGTCGGCTCGACGGCGAAGCTCTACGGCCCGCCGCTCGTCGACGCCCAGCACGCCTTCTATCTCCTCCAGTACAAGCCCGGGGTGTTCCTGGCGATCCGCGCGGCCGGCTTTCCGAACATCGCCGACCCACACGTCGGGATCAGCGTCGATGATTCGCCAGGAGGGCAACCACCGACGTTCGACCGCTATCTTGTGTCCGTGGAAGGGGCCAAGGTCGTGGTGAACACGAGCCGCGTCATCAGCGGCACCGAGGTCGTCCCCGCGCCCTCCGACCCGACGTTCCGATGACTGTCACCACGCGCTACGAGACGATCATCGGCATCGAGTGCCACGTCGAGCTCGACACGCGCTCGAAGATGTTCTGCGGGTGCTGCGCCACGTGGTTCGGCGCTCCGCCGAACACGCTCACCTGCGAGGTCTGTCTCGGATTACCCGGCGCACTGCCGTACCCGAACCGCAAGGCGATCGAGCTTTCGATCACGGCGGGTATCGCGTTGCACTGCGAGACGCCCGAGCACACGAAGTTCGACCGCAAGAACTACATGTACCCCGACCTGCCGAAGGGCTACCAGATCTCGCAGTTCGATCTCCCGCTGTCGGTGAGCGGCTGGCTCGAGATCCCGGCCGACGATGGAGCCACGAAGCGCGTCGGCATCCGGCGAGCGCACCTCGAGGAGGACACCGGCAGTCTGTTGCACGCCGGCGGCGCGACGCTCGTGGATTTCAACCGCTCGGGTGTGCCGCTGCTCGAGATCGTGTCCGAACCGGACCTCCGCTCCGTCGGCGAGTCGCTCGCGTACCTCGAGGCACTGCGTGAACGGCTCATCTACGCGGGCGTGGCCGCCTTCAAGCTCGAAGAGGGCGGAGCGCGATTCGACGTGAACGTCTCCATCCGCTTCGATCAGGACGGCACGACACACTGGCCGCCGCAGAGCGAGATCAAGAACCTCAACAGCTTCCGCGCGCTCGAGGATGCGGTCCCGTACGAGTCCGCGCGACTCTGGGACGAGTGGGAGCGTGGCGGAGAGCTGCGACGGCGGACCGGGAAGATCACGGTCGGCTGGAGCCCGGACAACCGACGCACGTACCTGCAGCGTACGAAGGAAGAGGTCGACGACTACCGCTATTTCCCGGAGCCGGACCTGGTCGCGCTCGCGCCGGACCGGGCGATGGTCGAACGCCTCCGCGCCGCGCTCCCGGAGATGCCGAGCGAGCGGCGGCGGCGGTTCACATCGCAGTACGGCCTTTCCGACTACGACGCGCGCGTGCTCGTCTCCGACCGCGACCTGGCCGACTGGTTCGAAGCGGCCGCCAAGACGGCGCCTGCACAGGCGAAACGCGTGGCGAACTGGGTGACCGGCGAGCTTCTCGGCCACCTCAGGGCCGCCGCCGTTCCGCTCTCATCCATCAAGCTCACGCCGGCGCAGCTCGGCTCGCTCGTCGGCCTCATCGAGGCGGGAACGATCAACACGACGGCGGCGAAGACCGTGTTCGCCGACATGCTCGCGACCGGCCGGGATGCCGACGCGATCGTTGCGGAGAAAGGCTTGTCCCAGGTGTCGGACGAAGCGGCCATCGCGGCAGCCATCGACGAGGTCATCGCCGCCAATCCGAAGGTCGTGGCGGATATCCGCGCCGGCAATCAGCGCGCGATCTCCGGCCTCATCGGTCCGGTCATGAAGAAGATGGGCGGGCGTGCCAACAACGCCGTCCTCAACCGCCTGATCGCGGAGCGCGTGAAATGAGCGTCCCGCTCGACGACGTCGTCGCGTTCCTGGACGCCAGGCTCGAGACCCACAAGTACGACGAAGAGGCCTCGAACGGGCTCGTCCTCCGATCGTCGGAAACGGTGCGCCGGGTCGCCGCCGCGGTGAACACCTCGTTCCACGCGATCGCGCGGGCGAAGTTCACGGACTCCGATCTGCTCATCGTCCATCACCGGACCTGGCCCGAGATCGACCTCGAGCTCGTGTCGCAGAAGCTCGATCGGCTGAAGGACAACGGGATCTCGCTGTACGGCGCGCACTCCGCGCTCGACGGAGCCGCCGGGTTCGGGAATCCTGACCTGCTCGCGGCCGCCCTCGGCGTGATCGTCCAGGAGCGGTTCCTCCCGTATCACGGCGGGCTGGCCGGGATCGTCGGCCGGCACGACGGCACGTTCGCCCAGCTCCGCGAGCGCCTGCGCGACGTCCTCGGCGTGACCGTTGAGGCCTGGGAGAACGCGCCGACGTGCAAGCGGGTCGCGATCGCCACCGGAGGCGCCGGCGCCACGACGATCCTCGAAGAGGCTCGCCAGCACGGTGCGGACACCTACATCACCGGCGAGGGGAGCATGTACACGAAGCTCTACGCCCGCGAACGGGGCATCAATCTCGTGTTCGGAACGCACTGGGCGACCGAGACGCTCGGCGTGCGGGCTCTCGCGTCGCAGCTCGAGGAGCGGTTCGGGCTGCCGTGGGTCTTCATCGCCGAGCAGGACGACATCCATTAGATCCCGCGCGGCCAGGCTCCGCTAGCTGCCGAAGCGCTCCTCGCCGCGGATGAAGATGGTCCCGATGAGTGCGGCGAGCGGGACGATCGCGATGGCGATCCACGCGGCGCTGAAGCTGAGCCGTTCGATGGCGGCGCCCATGAGCGGCGCGCCGACCACCGCCCCGAACGTACCGCCGACCGCGGTGAGCGACTGCGCCGCACCAGGTGCCCGCGGCAGTGACGCGGCCGCGGTGTTGAAGACCGCTGCGTACGGGAGCGCGACGCCGATACCCAGGGCGATGCCGCCCGCGAGGGCGATCGGCAGCGGGCGGCCCGGCAGCGCGAGCAGCGCGAGTCCGGCGAGATTCAGTACCTGCGATCCGCGCATGAGCGCGACGGTCGTCGCCCGCCGTCGCGCGATGAGCCAGCCTCCGAGCGGTCGCATGAGCACGCCTGCGATGAGGACGAACGCGCCGAGGGCGCCGGCGACGACGAGTGACGTGTCGAACTCGCGGAGGATGTACACGCTGATCCACGAGCCGGTCGCAAGGGCGAGGCCGAACCCGGCGGCGTGCTGCACGAAGCACCACCACGCGTTGCCGTTGCGGAGCGCGTCCCGGACGGTGCCGGGCACGACCACGCGGGGCACCGCAGGTGCGAGCCAGGCGTACACGATCAGGACCGCCAGCAGCAGGGTGCTCGATGTGACGAACGCGCCGCGCCAGCCGCCGAACGCGAGCGCGAGCGGTGGCATGAGCTGCAGCCCGAGCGCGCTGCCGAGTGGGTAGCCCGCGCCGTACACGCCCTGGCCGAAGTGCGACCGCGCCTGTGGATAGAGGCCGGCGATGTACCGCACCCCGCCGAGAAAGGCCATCCCGCTGCCGATCCCGCCGATGGCCTTTGCGAGCAGCAGCGTCTCGTACGTCGGACCGACCGCGAAGAGAAGGTTCGACGCGAGCGAGAAGCCGACACCGAAGACGTTCATCCGCTTCGCGCCGATGCGGTCGGCGAGGGTGGCCGTCGCGAGCATCGTCACGACCGCGCTGATGAAGAGCGCGGTCGGCAGGAACCCCGCCTGGATGTCGCTGATCCCGAGGTCGGCCCTGAGGAGCGGGATGAGCGCGGCCTGGTCCGTGTAGGTGATGCCGACGGCGATGGCCGTCAGTGCCGCGAGCAGGACGCCGCGCGTCCGCTCGGTCAGGACAGCCGGTCGTACCCGGGGAGGGTGAGGAACTCGACGAACCGGTCGGCGAGCGCGACCTCTTCGAACAGCGCGAGCGCGTCGCCGAACTTCCGGCCGGGGCCATCCAGGCGGGCGACCTCGTCGCGGCCGATCTTCCGGATCGCGTCCTTCGTGACGGCGCTGCCCTCGGCCGTCTTGGCCCCGTGGTGGACCCACTGCCAGACCTGCGAGCGGGAGATCTCCGCCGTCGCGGCGTCCTCCATGAGGTTGTAGATCGCGGCGGCACCGACGCCGCGCAGCCACGACTCGAGGTACTGGATCCCGACGCTCACGTTGCTCTTCACGCCGGCGTCGGTGATCGTCCCGCCGGGCACGCCGACAGCGCGCAGCTGGGCGTCAGTGACCTGCACCTCGTCGCGCGTCCGCTCGAGCTGGTTCTTGCGGGCACCGAGGACGCGGTCGAATTCGGCCATCGCGACTGGGACGAGGTCGGGGTGCGCGACCCACGTGCCGTCGAAGCCGTCATTCGCTTCGCGGACCTTGTCGTCCCGCACCTTGGCGAGGGCGACCTCATTCACCTGCGGGTCCTTCCGCGTCGGGATGAACGCGGCCATGCCGCCGAGCGCGAATGCGCCGCGCTTGTGGCACGTTCGAACGAGCAGCTCGGTGTACGCGCGCATGAACGGCACGGTCATCGTGACCTGCGCCCGGTCCGGCAGCAGGAAGTCCGACCGGTGGTTGAACTTCTTGATGACGCTGAAGATGAAGTCCCAGCGACCGGCGTTCAGCCCGCCCGAATGGTCGCGGAGCTCGTAGAGGATCTCCTCCATCTCGAAGGCCGCCGGGAACGTTTCGACGAGCACCGTCGCCTTGATCGTCCCGTTCGGGACGCCAAGCGTCTCCTGCGCGCGCACGAAGATGTCATTCCACAGCCGGGCCTCGCGGTGGCCCTCCAGCTTCGGGAGATAGAAGTACGGCCCGCTGCCGCGTTCCATGAGGGCCCTGGCGTTGTGGAACAGGTAGAGGCCGAAATCCATGAACGCCCCCGCGATCGGCGCGCCATCGACCAGGAAGTGCTTCTCCAGGAGATGCCAGCCGCGGGGCCGCACGACCAGCGTCGCGAGCGTCTCGTTGAGGGTGTAGCGCTTGCCCTCGGGGCTCGTGAAGTCGATCTTCCGGCCGATCGCGTCCACGAGGTTCACCTGTCCCGAGATCAGGTTCTCCCAGGTCGGCGTGTTCGCGTCCTCGAAGTCCGCCATGTAGACCGATGCGCCGGAGTTGAGCGCGTTGATCACCATCTTCCGGTCGGTCGGTCCGGTGATCTCGACCTTGCGGACCTGGAGGTCCGCCGGTGCGGTCGCGACCCGCCACTCGCCGTCGCGGACGGCGCGGGTCAGAGGCAGGAAACCGAGGTCGCCGCCGGCAGCGAGCTCGACCTGCCTGGCGGCGCGTGCCGCGAGGAGCTCCCTGCGCGTGGGCTCGAATGTGCGCGCGAGGTCGGCTACGAAGTCGAGGGCCGCCGGGGTGAGGATCTCAGCGGAGCGTTCGACGGCAGCGCCCCGGATCTCGACACCTTTGCTGGTCCACGTGGCCACGGTCACCTCTTGCCTTGCACGATGTGAAAGGCCGACACCGCGATGCGCGAGAGCCGGTCTTCGAGTGGCCATGGTAGCGGCCTCCCCCAGCACCGGCATTCGTACTCCCCCGGCCGACAAATCCCCCATCAGGTGCCCCGGCACCGGCCTCGGTGCCATACAAACGAGTACGTGGAGCCGCTCCAGATCGTCACCGCCACGCCTCCGGTAGAGGCGACCCTCCGCATCCTTCTCAACAGCGTCCCATACCTCATCGGCTGCGCCGTCGTGCGCCAGCCCGTGGGCCCGGAGGCCGTTGTGGCGGAGGTCGGCCGGAACCCGTGGCTCTTCGATCGGCGGCTCACGACGCTGCAGCTTCCCGACGACACGCTGCCCGCGAACCGCGCGGTCGCGCTCGACTGGCCCGTGCCGTATCAGGCGGAGTGGGTGGGCGTGCCCCCGCGACTCCTCATCTCGCGCCTCGTGTTCGGGGATCGCACCGTCGGCGTGCTCCTCGGCACGCTCATCACACGCGAGCAGCTGAACGCGCAGACGCGCGAGGCACTTGGCCTCTCGTGCGAGCTGATCGCGTCGGCCATGGCGATGTATCCGGTGGCGGCGGCGACGGCCTCCGAGCACGCAGCTGAGCCCGCGCGCGCGATGCCGGCCGCGGCGACGCCGCCGTCGGCCGCGACCCATTCCTCGGGTTCGTCCTCGCCCGCCGCGGCACCCGTGCTCCCCGATGCGATCGTCGCGCACATCGATGCGATCGCAGCGGAGATCGGTGTCGCGGTGTCGGCCGTCGACGACGCTCGAGCGGTCGGCCGCATCCTGCGTGACGCGATGAACGAGGTGAGCGAGGCCTCGGCGTTCTCGGTCGCGCTCTTTCACCTCGGCCGTCCCGAGGTCGCCTACCGCTACAAGGTCGCCGGCGTTGATGCCGCCTCGAGCGAGCTGGGCAAGCAGCCCGTCGACGATTCCCCGAGCTGCTTCGCGGTCCGCAACGCCGAACGCTGGCACACGTTCGACCGCACCGTGACGATCGCGGGCGAGCGCCGGCGCGTTGGCGTCCTGCAGGTGCCGCTCATGGACGCGGGTGACGCCTTCGGCGTCGTGACGCTGCAGACGTTCCGCGAGAGTGGATTCGCCCAGGGCGAGCTCGACGTCATCGCTGCGATCATCGGCGCGACGGCCTCCGGGTTCGCCCGCACGCGTGCCGCCGGTCGCTTCCAGCCATCCACCACAGCAGCGCCTGCGGAGCGAGCCGCCGAGCCCGTCGCGCCCACGTCCGAGACGACGGACGACATCCTGTCGGACCTTCTCGCGCAGTGCGCGGCCGCAGGGACGCCGACATCCTTCATCGTCGGGCTGGACCCCGAAGCTGGCATGCTGCGCGGCGATCGCGCGAGCACGTCCCTCGAGGCCCAGGGCATCGACCGTCTCCTCGGCATCTCCGACGGACGCTTCACGATCAGCGTCAGCGACCGGTACAACGCGATCGCGCGGGCCTGCCGCGAGGCGCGGATCGTGAGCGCTCCGACGGTCCACGAGCTCGTCCAGCCGGCCCACGACTCGAACGAGGCGACGCTCATCGAGCGCCTCGCCGGCGGCGGTCGCTCGGCGATCCTCCCGATCGTGGTGAATGGCGACGTCGTCGGCGCCCTCGTGGCAGGTCCTCGCGCGGAGGAGCTGGGAGCAGCCGAGCTCGACCACCTGCGCGCGCTCGTCGACACGACCCAGCGCCGCCTCGTCGCCGCCTGGCGTACGGCGACGCGGTCGGAGAACGTCGCGTAGCTCCACGCCCCACCTAGACTGCGCCGCGTGATCGGGCCGGCGTGCTTCGCGACCATCGGCATCCTCTTCCTTCTCAGCGCGATCCATGTCTTCACCGCGACGCTCTACCAGTCCCTCTTCGGACGGCTCCCGAACACCACGCTCGGCGCCCTCGCGTTCCTGATCTTCGGCCTCTCTCTCCTCGCGGTCGTGACGGCGCGGCGGCTCGGCCCACGACGCTCGGTCGCATGGACGGCGGCGTTCCTCGCGATCGCGATGCTCGTCGTGACGACGGTCCGACAGGAATGGATCGACCTCGTCCTGTCGGGAGCGGCGGTCGTCGCCGGCACCCAGTGGCTGTCCCTCGCGCACGCCACCCGGACCACCGGGCGGGCCTCGCCCCTGCCGATCGCGCTTCCGGTCGCGCTCGTCATCGATCTCGTCCTTCGGAGCGCGTTCGCGACCATCCCCATCGTCGGCGCGCCGCTCGCGCTCGCGGTGCCGCTCGTGCTCGTCGCGGCCCTGCTGTTCCTCGCGGCAGGCATCGCGACGGTCGGCGACGCGCTCGTGTGGGCAACGCCCACCGCACGCGGCGCGCTCGGACTCGTTGCCGTCGGTCCGTTGCTCCTCGCAGCCGAGACCGGGGGCTTGAACGGCGCGCAGGCCGCGCTCGCCGGTGGCCTCGGACTCGACGGCGGGCCGAGCACCCAGATCGGCCTGCTTGTCGTGGGCATCGGAGCAGCCGCCGGTGCGATCGTTCTCGCGCGTGGTGTTCCGGCGAGGCCGAGCGCGGCCGCCGCGATCGCCGTCGGCGCCGCCCTGCTCTGGCTCCACGTGCCGGTGCTTTCGCTGGCGGCCGCCGCCGCATTCGCCGCGGGCATCGTCATCGCCGCGTCGGCGCTCACGTCCGCGCCGCTGGCGGACGCGCGCTCCGCGTGGCTCACGATCGTCGCCTTCGGTATCGGGTGGCTGCTCTTCGTCGGGGGCACGTTCGTGCACTACGCGTACTTCGCCAACCGGGAGGCGCTCTGGCTGCTCACCGCGCTGGTCGTCGTCGCGGTGCTGCTGGTGCCACCCTCATCGCTCCCGCGGTTGCGGCTCCTGCTCGCGGGGACGGTCGCCGGTCTCGCGGTCCTGGTGCCCGCGGTGGCGCTCGCGCTCACGCCGGCAGCCGCGATCCAGCACGCACCGCTGTCCTTTCGGGTCATGACCTACAACGTGCACCAGGGCTTCGACGTCGGTGACGTCCCGGCGCTCGACCGGATCGCGGACACGATCTCGCGCGAAGGACCGGACGTGGTCGTCCTGGAGGAGGTCGTGCGCGGATGGCTCATCGACGACCAACAGGACGTGATCGGCTACCTCGCGGGCCGGCTTGCGATGGCGTACGTCTACGGACCGAACGTCGGCGACCTCTACGGGAACGCGATCCTGTCCCGGTACCCGTTGACCGATGTGCGGCGGGTCTCGTACCCGAAGGAGCCCGGTCTCCGGTACCAGCCACGCGGCGCGGTGCTCGCGCACATCGGCGACGATGCGACCGCCGTCCGCGTCCTCATCGCTGTCACGCACCTCGACGAGAACAGCGACGCAAGCGCGGTGCGCATGGAGCAGGTGCGCGCGCTGCTGAACGAGGTGGGGACCGCAACGCCGGCGATCATCGGCTGCGATTGCAATGCGCGGCCCGACGCTCCCGAGCTCAAGCTCATCACCGACTCCGGCTTCGGTGATCTCGCGCTCCAATCCGGTGGTGGCGACAACACGTACCCGTCCGATTCGCCGGTCGAGCGCATCGACTACCTCTTCGGTGTCGGCGTGACCGCCGCGCAGGGCCACGTCGTGGCTTCGACCGCCTCGGACCACCGGGGTGTGGTGGTGAACATCACCCTCACTGGTCGGTAGGCTGCCTTACCGAGGCACGTAGCGGTAGTAGCCGGGGCCGGAGCTCTCGAGGCGATACCGCTCGAGGACGGCGTCGGCGAGTGCCGGGAGCCACCGTTGGCGCTGGATCGGCCAGGTGCCCAGCTCGTCGAGGGGCACGCTGGACGTGATCGTCGCGAACTCGCCTCTCCGAACGCGCGGCGTGACCTCGTCGGGGAACCTGCCGAGCGCGACGAGGTGCGACCAGACGAAGAGCTCGTCGACCTCCGGCTCGATCCCCGCCGCGATGAGCACCCCACTGTCCTCGGCGAGGTGGTGCGCACCGAGCGCCCACGCAGGGGTGGGCGACGGCGGTGGAGCGATCGCGTTCGCTCCGCCGCCGAACGGCCCGAAGGTGGTGATCGCGGTCACGAAGACGAGCTGCGCCGCTAGCAGGAGGGGAACACCCGGGCCACGGAGTCTCGGTGCGGAGGCGATCCCGAGGACCGCGGCGGCGGCCAGGTCGAGCTCGAAATTGATCGACGCGCCCGCACGGCCCGCCAGGAGGACGACCGCGAACGCGCCGATGAGGTACGCACGCATCCGCCCCGATGCGACACGGGCGGCGACGAGCACGAAGGCTCCCAGCCCGACGGCCGCCAGCGTCGCGAACGCGAGGGCGTAGTCGATCGAGAATTCGGTCGCGTTCCGGCCAACGACATGGTCGAGGACATCGCCCGGCCCGAAGAAGAGCGATGAGAGCGCGAACAGCGCGGCGACCGACGTCCCCAATGTCACGGCCAGGCGGCGACCCGCGGTCCGATCCCAGAGGAGCAGGTAGACGAGGACGAGTGCAAGCGGAACGATCGCGGTCTGCTTGGTGAAGATCGCAAGCGCACCGAGGAGGCCCGCGCCGGCCGCGCGCCTCCAGGTCGATCCCGCGAGCAGCACCGCACCCGCCGTGAACAGGACGGCGAGATCGTCAGGGCGATGCGCGCCCGCCCATCCACGCACCGGGACCGTGGCGAGGTACGCAACGCCCAGGGCCAGCGCCGCCAATACCAGCCGTCGCGCTGCCGCACCCACGAGCCCGGCGACGGCGATCGTCGCCGCGAGTGCCGCGATGCGGAGCCCGACGAACGGTCCGATCCGCTCACCCGCGGCCGCGATGAGATAGGAGACCGGTGGATAGATCGCCGCGACGAATGTGCCCGGCGCTTGCGGGGCGTACGGATCCGCACCGCGGGCGATCAGCTGGCCCGCGTGTGCGACCGATCCCTCTCCGTATTCCAGCGGGCCCGCATACCCCGGCGCCGCGGCCCACGCCCAGAGTGGGGGGATCGCAATGAGGCCCGCGGTGACGAGCAGCACGAGCCACGCGGCCGCGCTGCCACGTCCATCGGACCATGGCGAGTCACGGATCGACGCGGTCGACTGCCCCGCTACGGCCGGCGCGATCGAAGCTCGCGGCGGAGCCGGACCAGACCGATCAGGTGGACCAGCGCGATGCGCGGGATCCTGGTGGGTCGGTAGACCTGCGTCGTTCCTGCCGACCGCGCGCGATGACCCACTGGGATCTCAGATAGCTCGAGACCCATCTCGACCGCCCGAGCGTAGAACTCCCACCAGAACCCTTGCGGCAGGATGCCGGGATCGCTCGCGAGCACCCGATCGAGACCCGAGCGCGTGATCAACAGGTATGGGCTCGACGGATCTTGGAGCGGCACCGAGAAGAACGCGGAGAAGACGAATTTGAATGCCCGGGACATGACCATCCGCGACCAGTGATCCGCGCGGTGGGTTCGCCTGCCCACGACGAGGTCATGACCGTCAAGAGCTTGGACCAACCGGACCAGGTCGCGCGGATCGCATTGGCCGTCAGCGTCGACACAGGCCACGCGATCGGCGGTGGTGGCTCTCAGACCGTCAACGACCGCGCGCGAATAGCCCTTGCGCAGCGCGGCGGAGATTAAGGTGATCGGCAGCGTCGCGGCCAGCGTCTGAACGACCGCGGCCGTGCCGTCGGATGAGCCATCTTCAGAAACGACGAAGTGGACCGTGAGGCCTGCAGCCAGGGCGACCTCGTGAAACTCGCGAAGGGTCGCGCCGATCGATTCCGCCTCGTTGTGCGCCGGCAGGACGACGTCGATGACGTCCAGCTACCGCTCCATGAGCGCTCGGGTCAGATCTCCGGTGCGCGTCGTCGCTCCCTTCGCGTACCAGCGGAGGGTGCGCGTCACACCATCCGGCAGGCTCACGATCGGGCTCCAGCCCAGCTGCGCCTCGCACCGGGTCACGTCCGCAGCGCGGCTACGGACCCCGACGGGGCGGTCGAGCTCGTATGCGATCCGCTCGGGTCGCCATCCGACGCGCTCGAAGATCTCCTCGACGAGCTCGAGGATCGTGTGATGCCGGGGACTGCCGACATTCAGGGTCGCGAAACCGTCGAGATACGCGCCCGCGAGCGCCAGACCCATGACTGTGTCATGCACGTAGGTGAAGTTGCGCGTCTGCAGTCCGTTCCCCCAGATGGGAAAGGGATCCAGTCGCGCCACTGCCTTGGCGATCAGCGCGATCACGGCATGCGTCTCGTTCTCGCGCTCGCCGTAGGACGTGAAGATGCGGCACGCGACATCCCGTGCTGCCGATGGAAGGCGCGAAGCTGCAGCTCGCCGGTCAGCTTCGCCCAGCCGTACTCACCGTCCGGGCTCGTCTCGCCCTCCTCGAAGCCCGCGTCGGTCTCGCGGAGGAGCTGTCGGTCGTGGTCGCTGGCCTGCAGCTGCGTCGGGTACACGCACGCGGAGCTGGCGTACACGACCTTCTTGACGCCGGCCTGTGCAGCGGCGCTGAACACCGAGTGATCGAGGGAAATGTTGTTCAGGCACTCGACCGGGTGCGTGTCGATGTACCCGCGCCCACCGTGCGCCGCCGCGAGGTGGAAGACGACGGTCGATCCGGCGACGCTGTCACGAGCGAACGCCGGATCACGCAGGTCGCCGCGATCGAACGCGACGTTCGTTCGTACGGCGTCGAGGTGGTCGAGCCGCCCGCTCGACAGGTCATCGGCGACGCGCACGATCGCCCCGGCTGCGACGAGCAGCTCGACGAGATGGCTGCCGATGAACGACGCGCCGCCGGTCACGAGCACGGGCCGGCCCACGTAGTAGTCGCGCAACGATGCGAGCCGCGGCTTGGTGGACCGATCGTGACCTGCTGACGACAGCCGTTCGTCGTACTCGACGACCCATTCTGGCGGCGCGATGTGCCTCATCGCGGCGAAGTCTAGGTGGGGGCCCGCGGCAACCCTGTCTGATCGGTCGCGAATGGGCCGCAGCAACAGCACTCGGTCTAAACTGACTGCCAACTGCTTCCGGAAAGGGTCCCGCATCTCGCAGCAGTTCGTCCATCTGCACACCCACAGTGAGTACAGCCTGCTCGACGGGCTGTCGCGGCTGCGCGACCTCGTCGCGCGCGCCAAGGCCCTCGACATGCCGGC
>JALYLX010000078.1 GCA_030773995.1 Chloroflexota bacterium | reverse complement strand
CCTCCCGGTGGCGGAGGCGGACGATCCACTCGTCCGCAGGACGATCTCGGCGGTCGAGCTGGCTTGGCGCACGCGTGACGTCACGTCGGCGAGGTCGCGGATCCGCTCGAGCGGCTCGCCCTCGCACGCGTGCCCGAACGACACACTCGTGCCGCCGGATGCCAGATGGGCGATCGCGACCGCCGCGGCGTCGTCTGCGGATACGCGAAGGGCGACCGGATCGAGCGGCGCGCGCTCTTCGCGTCGCCGAAGCGCGACGACCGGTGCGGCCTCGTCGTTGGCCGGCGCGCCGAGCGGCAGCGCGCATTCACCCTGCCCGAGGAACGCGTTGCGCGCGGCCGCACAGTGGTACTCGCGGGCGCAGCGCGCGAGCTGGCGCAACAGCGTGTTCGACGGCTCGGCCCGAAGTCGAGCGGTGATCGCCGTGGTCACATCGGCGGGCGCGGGCGTCGAAGTGATCCCGAGCTCCATCGCCGCGACCACGAGCTCACCGCGCCCGTCAGCGGCGACGGCCGCGTAGGCAAGCGGCTCCAGCGCGTCGGCGTCGGGCGCCGCTTCGACCGACGGGAGATGCGTGCGCACGTGGCCTGGGCCGAGCAGCGCCGCGAGGGCCCAGCGCGCCGGCCCGAGCGAGCGCGGCTGTCCTCGGCGGTCGAGACCCACGGCCGCGCGATCCGCGAGTGGTACCAGCTCCGCTCCCGCGGGCAGGGGGATGGTCCGATCGAGCGCGACGGGCACGGCCCCGTCGAGCGCGGTCGCTCCATAGTCAGCGGAGACGACCACGCGGCCCGACCGGTCGCTGTGAACGGCTTGGAGCACAGGCCAAGTATGCGAAGAGGCCGGGGATGTGCCCCGGCCTCTCCTCGTCAGCGCCTGGATGCGGCTACGGCTGCACGGTGAGCGGGTTGACCAACTGGCCGTTGACCTTCGTCTCCCAGTGGACGTGCGGCCCAGTGGTCACGCCGGAGAGCCCGATGGCCGCGACGATCTGTCCCGCGCTCACCTGGGTGCCGACCGCGGGGTACGCCGCGCTCAGGTGGTAGTAGCACTCCTCGAGGCTGCCGCTCTGGATGCAGATGCGCAGCCCGCCGACCGCGACCCACCCGTTCTGGCTGATGACGCCGCTGACGGATGCGGCGAGGCCGGTGCCGAAGGGCGCGGCGATGTCCACGCCGGTGTGACCCGCCCACATGTACTGCGTGATCACGCCGTTCACCGGCCACGCGAGATAGCCGCCCGACCGCGCCGCAGGCGCTGACCCGGCGGGCCGCGCGATGACGCTCGCGTTCGCGTCCGCCGGCGTCTGTGGCGTTGGCAGCGCCGGGAGCGTCGCGTTCTCGATGAAGATGAGCTGGCCGGGCCCGAAGTGCTCAGGCTCGAAGTAGAGGCGGTTGTAGTCCCGGATGACCGACGGATCGACGTTGAACTGCGTGGCGACCGACTCGACGGTGTCGCTCTGGGTCACGGTGTAGAGGGCGCCCTCGAGCGGCGGGATCATGATCTGCCGTCCGACCTGGAGGTGGTAGGGGTCGCTGATCCCGTTCGCGAACGCGATCGCTTCGGCGGAGATCCCGTAGTAATTCGCGATGGTCCAGAGCGTGTCGTTCGTCGAGAGCATGTACTGCGGGATCGGCCGGACGCTCTCCGATTGCACGGTGAACGGATCGCGTCCGGCGACGATGGTGCTGCCCCGGGCCTGCAGCGCCGCGCGTGCGACCTGCGGCTCGCCGTCGACGGGCGCGAGGCTCGTTGATCCGACGGGTGCCGACACGAGGGGTTGTGCGCCGGCCAGGGGCGACGCCGAGCTCGCAATGAACGGGAGCGACATCACAACTGCCGCGACCAGGAGGTTCACGAGAAGGTACAGCGCGCGCTGCCCCAGCTGATGCGTGCTGATGCGGGCCGCGCGCTCGATGGAGCCGCCGGCCATCTCTGCGATTGCGTCGAATCGCTGCCCCCACGGCCTGGCCAGCGGCCTACTGAGCGTCGCCCTCAAAAACCAGTTCCTCCCCGCGCCTTCGACGGACACCTCGTGGTGGCCGATCCCAACGACCGCATGTACGCATTGCGTACTCACCTGTCTGAGACCGGCGCACCGTATCGCGCCAACTCACGATGTGTCAACCGCGCAACGGGCAGGCCACGTTACGGACACAGGGACCATTGGGCCAGCCCGACCACGCGAATTGATGGCCGTTTGCGGCGGTCTAGGACCGTTCGTACGCTACGTCGCGGTGCCCGACTACAACCTGTCCTACTTCTACGTCTTTGCCTTTTTCGTGGTCGGCGCGGGTTTCGTCACCCTATTGCTCGGCGTCTCGCGGCTGATCGCGCCCCGGAAGCCGTCCCTCGAGAAGTCGCGGACCTACGAATCCGGCGAGGAGCCGGTGGGCCAGGCCTGGGGCCGGTACCCCAGCCACTTCTACATCTTCGCCCTGCTCTTCGTCGTCTTCGACGTCGAGGTGATCTTCCTGTTCCCGTGGGCAGTGCTGTTCCGATCGCTCGGGTGGAATGGCCTCATCGAGATGGCCGTCTTCATCCTCATCCTCGTCGTCGGCCTGGTCTACGCGTGGCGCAAGCAGGTCCTGCGGTGGTACTGAGCGCGCCGCGACCGACGATCGAGCTCGCACGCATCGCAGCGGAGCTCCGCGCGAAGCTCGGCCAGCGCGCCCGCGTGTCAACGCTGCACGACATGGTCGTGATCGATGTCGACCGCGACCGGCTCGTCGAGGTCGCGACGCTCGTCCGCGACGATCCGCTCACCCGCTGCGACCTGTACTCCGTGAACGCCGGCGTGGACACCGGTGCCGAGCTGCGCTCCGTGACGTTCGTACGCGGCACGACGACGCACGTTTTCGCGATGCTGCGCACGACCTGTCCGGAGATGGATCCCCGCGTGCCGACGCTCTCCGGCGTGTGGCCCGGCGCGAACTGGTGCGAGCGCGAGACATACGACATGTTCGGGATCACGTTCGACGGTCATCCCGACCTGCGGCGGATCTTCCTCGAGGAGTCGTTTCCCGGACATCCGCTGCGGAAGAGCTTCCTCCCGCCGCGCAGCGACGCGCGCGGAGGCTGAGCCCTTGCCCATCGGGCCGTTCGGGATCGATCCCGTCATCTGGGCCGTGCTGCGCCTCGTCATCGCGCTTGGACTCGCGGTCTTCGTGCTGCTCAACGGCGCGCTCGCCCAGACGCTCCTCGAGCGGAAGGTCCAGGCGTGGATGCAGGACCGGCTCGGCCCGTACCACGTGGGCCCGTACGGGCTGCTGCAGAGCGTCGCGGACGCCCTCAAGCTCCTCACCAAGGAGGACATCCGCGCGAAGCTGACAGACGCGCCGTTCTTCCTGGCCGCCCCGGCGATCGTGTTCAGCCCGATCCTCGCCTCGTTCGTCGTCTTGCCGTTCGCCCCCGACGTGATGGGGGCGAACCTGAACGTTGGGCTGCTCTACCTCACGACGCTCGGCTCGATGACCGTGCTCGGCATCGTCATCGCCGGATGGGCGTCCAACAACAAGTACTCGCTCATGGGGGGCCTGCGCTCGGCCGGCCAGCTCATCTCCTACGAGGTCCCGCAGATCCTCGGCCTCGTGACCGTCGTGCTGTACGTCGGCTCGCTCTCGATGGTCGACATCACCAACTCGCAGCCCGGGCCGCTCGTGAACGCGCTCATCCTGCCGTTCGCCTTCGTGACGTACTTCATCGCCGCACTCGCGGAGACGAACCGCAACCCGTTCGATCTTCCGGAGGCCGAATCGGAGCTCGTCGCCGGCTTCCTCACGGAGTACTCGGGGATGCGCTGGGCCATCTTCTTCCTCTCGGAGTATGGGGCGATCACCGTCGTGTGCGCGATCATGACGACCCTCTGGTTCGGTGGGTGGCACGGTCCCGGGGTCGACGCACTGCCGGTCCTCGGGCTCGTCTGGTTCACCCTGAAGACCTACGGCTTCGTCCTGCTGTTCATGTGGATCCGCGCGACGCTGCCGCGGCTGCGGATCGATCAGCTCATGGGATTCTGCTGGAAGGTGCTCATCCCGCTCGCGCTCGCGAACATCATGGCCTCGGCCGTGATCATCCTGGCATTTGCGGACCCACGCCTACCCCTCGCCATCGTGAACTGGCTCCTCGTCGGGGCGCTCGTCTTCGGGTTGCCGTTCACGCAGCGGCGGAGGCTGCTCGGCTTCCGGAAGCGGACGCGCGAGAGCGTCGCCATGCGCGACGTGCGCCTTTCGCCCTAGTCATGTTCGACATCCTCGAGCCGCTCATCTTCGCCCTGCTCGCCACTGGCATCATCGGGGCGGGCGTCTGTGTGGTGGTCCTGCGACGCATCACCGCGCAAGCCCTCCTCATGGCCCTCACGTTCGCGTGCATGGCCGGCATGTTCCTGCTCCTGGGCGCCGAGACGATCGCCCTGTTCCAAGTGCTCATCTACGTGGGCGCCATCACGATCCTCATCCTGTTCGGCGTCATGTTCACGAAGCAGGACGCGCGCGCGTACGGACTGTTCTTCCAGGAGCAGACGCCGTGGGCCGCGGCGATCGTCGCCGTCATCGCCCTGCCGGTCACGTTCCTCGCGTTCTCGTTCAAGGACCCGATCACGCCATCGCCGAAGGGTGGCGACCTCATCCCGCTCGCGGCGAGCCTGTTCACTGACTACGCGTTCCCGTTCGAGGTCGCCTCGGTGCTGCTCCTCGCCGCGCTCGTCGGCGCGATCGTCCTCGTGAAGCAGGAGGAGCGGTGACCGTTCCGGTCGGCGCGTTCATCGCCGTCTCGGCGGCACTGTTCTTCATCGGCGCGGCGGGCGTCCTCGTCCGCCGCAACGCGGTGGTGATCCTCATGTGCGTCGAGCTCATGCTCAACGCGAGCAATCTCGCGCTCGTAGCGTTCGCGCGGCGGGCCGGCCAGCTCGGTGCCGGAAATCCGCTCGATCAGCGCGGAAGCGTCTTCGTCGTGTTCGTCTTCGTCATCGCCGCGGCCGAGGTCGCCGTGGGCCTCGCGATCATCCTGGCCGCGTACCGCAACCGCCCGACCGTGAACGTCGATGAGATCCACGAGATGAAGGGATGAAGTGATCCAGGCCGTCTGGCTCATCCCGGCCTTCCCGCTCGCGGCGTTCCTGGTCAACGTGCTCTTTGGGCGGCGCTGGCTCAAGCACTGGACCGGCCCGATCGCGTCGGCGGCCATTGCCGCGTCGGCGATCGTCGCGATCGGCGTGTTCCTCGAGGTCCACGCCGGCGCCGAACGCACCGTCGTGCCGCTGTACACGTTCATGAGCGTCGGCGACTTCCATGTTGACGTGGCCGCGCTCGTCGACCCGCTCTCGTCGGCAATGCTCCTCGTCGTCACGATCATCTCGTTCCTCATCCACGTGTACGCGATCGGCTACATGGCCCACGACCACGGCTTCTGGCGGTTCTTCAGCTGGTTCCCGCTGTTCGTGTTCGCGATGCTCATCCTGGTCCTCGGCGACAACTACCTCGTGATGTTCGTTGGGTGGGAGGGCGTGGGCCTCTGTAGCTACCTGCTCATCGGCTTCTGGTTCGAGCGACCCGAGCCGGCGGGCGCCGCCAAGAAGGCCTTCGTGATGAACCGGATCGGGGACTGGGGCTTCATGATCGGCATGATCACGACGTTCCTCGTCTTCGGCTCGATGAATTTCGTCGACGTTTTCGAGCGTGTCGCGAAGGACCCGCCCGCGCAAGGAGTGCTCGCGCTGATCTGCATCGCGTTCTTCCTCGGCGCGACGGGGAAGTCGGCGCAGCTGCCCCTGTATTCGTGGCTGCCCGACGCGATGGAGGGTCCGACCCCGGTCTCCGCGCTCATCCACGCGGCGACGATGGTCACCGCCGGCGTCTACCTCGTCGCGCGCTCGACGCCCCTGTTCGCGGCGGCCGGCCCCGTGCTTGCCGGTGTGGGCGCGGTCGGTGCGCTCACCGCGATCTTCGCGGCGACGATCGCGCTCGTGCAGTTCGACATCAAGCGCGTCATGGCCTACTCGACCGTGAGCCAGCTTGGCTACATGTTCCTCGCCCTCGGGGTCGGCGCGCCGATCGCGGCGATGTTCCACCTGATCACGCACGCATTCTTCAAGGCGCTTCTCTTCCTCGGCTCCGGCTCGGTGATCCATGGCGTCGGCGACGTCCAGGACATGCGACGCATGGGCGGGCTGCGCTCGAAGATGCCGTTCACGTACTGGACGATGGTCATCGCCGGCGGCGCGCTCGCGGCGCTCCCGCCGCTCGCGGGCTTCTGGTCGAAGGACGAGATCCTCGGGTCGGCCTTCAAGAACGGCTACCCGATCCTCTGGACCGTCGGCGTGTTCACCGGGGGCCTCACGGCGTTCTACATCACGCGCGCGATCTGGCTCACCTTCCACGGCCAGCCGCGTGACCGTCACCTGTTCGATCACGCCCACGAGTCGCCACGGGTGATGACCTGGCCGCTGCTCGCTCTGGCCGCCGGCAGCGCGCTCGTCGGCTTCATCGGCTTCCCGCCGGACAATGGCTTCCTTCACTCCTTCCTGGGGCCAGCTGTCGAAGCGGGAGCCCGCACGCTTTCACCGGAGGCGGGTACGAACTGGCCCGAGTTCCTGACCATCGCCGCGATCTCGACCGCAGTCGGCGTCGGTGGGATCCTCATCGGGCTCTCGATGTACGCGCGCGGGCGGCCGGACCCGGCCGCGGTGTCGCGCGCGGCTGGTCCGTACTACGACGTGCTCGTGAACAAGTACTACGTGGACGAGCTGTACGACCGGCGCTTCGTCGATGTCGCAAAGGCCTTTGCCGGCGCGGCGTGGGCGTTCGACATCCACATCATCGACGGGCTCGTGAACCGCCTCGGCTGGGCCATCAAGCTCGGCGGCGGCGGACTGCGCCGCGCCCAGACCGGGATCGTCGGCAACTACGCGCTGTCGATCGTCGGCGGCCTGCTCCTGATCATGGTCGTGTACGGCGGCTACGCGACCGGATTGCTGCACCGCTGATGGACCACGTGCTGACGCTCCTCATCGTCATTCCGATCGCGGGCCTCGTCCCGCTCGTCGTGTTCTTCCGCGACGCGCGCGCGGTGAAGCAGGTCGCGATCGTCACGACGTTCATCGAGCTCGCGGTGTCGCTCGTCATGCTCGCTCAGTTCCAGGTCGGCGAGGCGGGTTTCCAGCTCGTCGAGTCGGCCGCTTGGCTCCCGAGCTTCGGGATCCGCTACGAGCTGGGGGTCGACGGGATCTCCGTCCTCCTCATCCCAATGACGACGCTCCTGACGTTCATCTCGGTCCTGTACTCGAGCGGTGGCGCGATCAAAGAGCGCATTGGCGAATTCATGGCCGCGTTCCTGTTGCTCGAGGTCGGGATGGTCGGTGTGTTCATGGCCCTCGATCTCTTCCTCTTCTACGTGTTCTTCGAGCTGATGCTCGTCCCGATGTACCTGATCATCGGGATCTGGGGCGGGCCGCGGCGCGTGTACGCGACGCTGAAGTTCGTCCTGTTCACCCTCGGCGGGTCGCTCCTCATGCTGGTCGGCATCGTCGCGGTGTACCTGCAGAGCGGCCCTCCGGCCGATCGGACGTTGTCGCTGCCGGAGCTGCTCACGCGATCGGGCCGGTTCCCCGCCGACTTCCAGTTCTGGGTCTTCCTCGCCTTCGGGCTGGCGTTCGCGATCAAGATGCCGATGGTCCCGTTCCATACCTGGCTGCCCGATGCCCATGTGGAGGCCCCGACCGCGGGGTCGATCGTGCTCGCGGGCGTGCTGCTGAAGGCCGGCGGCTACGGCTTCCTGCGCTTCGCGGTGCCGCTCTTCCCGATCGGCACGCAGGCCTGGCTTCCGATCCTCATCCTCCTGTCGGTCGTCGCGATCCTCTACGGCGCGGTCGTGTCGGTCGTGCAGAAAGACCTCAAGAAGCTGGTCGCGTACTCCTCCGTCGCCCACATGGGCTTCGTGACGCTCGGCATTTTCGTGCTGAACGAGCAGGGCGGCGTCGGTGCTGTCCTGCAGATGCTCAACCATGGCTTCGTCACCGGTGCGCTCTTCCTCTTCGTCGGCATCCAGTACGAGAAGACCCACCGGCGGCAGATCGCCGATCTCGGGGGACTCGCGAACAGCTGGCCGTTGTTCACCGCGTTCTTCGGCGTCTTCGTCCTCGCCTCGCTCGGCCTGCCCGGCCTGAACGGATTCGTGGGTGAGTTCCTTGTGCTCCTCGGAACGTTCAAGTTCAATCCCGCGAGCGGGCCGGGCGGCCTGTTCTGGGGCCCCGCCGCGGCGATCGGCGTCATCCTCGCGGCCGTCTACCTGCTCTGGATGTTCCAGCGCGTGATGTACGGGACGCTCCGCGACGCCTACCGAGCGCTGCCTGACCTGTCGCCGCTCGAGGTCGTGTGCGCCGTGCCACTCCTGGTGCTCACCGTGCTGCTCGGCGTGTTCCCCCAGCCGGCCATCGCGATCATCGAGCCATCGGTGCAGCGGATCCTCGCGATCGCGACCGATGCGTCGCAGGTCGTGTTGAAATGAAATGCGAGCGAGACGCGGCTTTGCCG
>JALYLX010000077.1 GCA_030773995.1 Chloroflexota bacterium | reverse complement strand
CGCCTCGTCCGGCCGGGCGATCGGCGCGCTCGTCGTCTCGCATCCCTCGGTCGGGGCCTTCGGCCAGCGGGACCTTACCCTGTTGCAGGCCGTCGCCGCGCAGATCGCCGCGGCGATCGATGTGGCGGACCTGCACGAACGTCTGCAGCGCGCCGCGAACACCGACGCGCTCACCGGCATCCACAACTACGGGTACTTCTACGACCGCCTCGAGGAGGAAGTCGCCCGCGCCCACCGCCACACGACGCCGCTCGCGGTCGCGTACTTCGACATCGACGGCCTGAAACGCGTGAACGACACGTACGGTCACCTCGCCGGCGACGCGGTGCTGCGGACGCTCGGCCGGCTCATCGGCCGCCGCGTGCGCACGGAGGACATCCCCGCGCGCTACGGCGGCGACGAGTTCGCGATCGTGATGCCGGAGACACCACGCGAAGAGGCCGAGCGGGTCGTGCAACGGCTGATGGACGAGCTCGATCGCTGCGAGGTCGAGCTCGGCGACGGCAGCACGATCCACATGCCGTCCCGGTCGTGGGCCATCGCCTGTTACCCGGTCGATGGCCAGACCGCGAAGGCGCTCGTCGAGAACGCAGACACTCGCGTCTACGCCCGCAAGCGCGCCCGTACGCCCTGAATGGAGCATGAGGATCATGTCGGGCTGATCCGCGAGGCGGTCAGCCCCGGCGAGACGTGGCTCGAGCTCGGGTCCGGGACCGGCGCATTCACGCTGGCTCTCGCCGACCTGCTCGGAGCCGGCGGCACGATCCACTCGGTCGACTCGGATCGCGGCGCGCTCACGACCCAGGCGAAGGCGGTCCGATCGCGCTTCAGTGCCGTGCGGCTCGATCAGCGTCGCGCCGACTTCACGCGTTCGCTGGGCTTCAGCGGCATGGACGGCGTGCTCATGGCGAACGCCCTGCACTTCGTGAAGGACAAGGCGCCGGTCCTCGCGTTGATCCGCTCGTATCTGAAGCCCGGTGGGACGTTCGTGCTCGTCGAGTACGACGCCGATCGCGGCAACATCTGGGTGCCGCATCCGATCAGCTACACGACGTGGCTCGCGGTCGCGCCCAGCGCGGGATTCAGTGGGTCCCGATCGCTCGGCCGCGTCCCAAGCCGGTTCCTGAACGCGATCTACTCAGCCGTCTCGACGGTCTAGCGCGGCCGGGCGCGGGCGCGGAGATCCTCCTCCCACAGCGATGCGTGGATCTTCGTCGCGGCGATCGCACCCTCCGCCGCGGCCACAACGACCAGCTGCTCGCCGGCGGAGGCGTCGCCCACGGCGTAGATGCCAGGCACTCGGCTGACCTCGTGCATGTCCGTCACCACGACGCCGTCCGCGTTGATCTCGCAGCCAAGCTTCGTATGCCAATCCCCGACGCGTGCCATACGTCCGCCACGCTCGCCGATCCGTAGGAAGGGCAGGGAGATGACATGAAGACGTTGCTTGCCAGCCTTCTTGCGGCGATCCTGCTCGCCGGCGCGTGCGGCGGGTCCGGCGGCCCCAATGACGGGACGGCGGTGCCGGCGATCCGTTACTAGGCGAGCAGGTCCTTCACGATGTCGCGCTCCTTCTCGAGCTCGGCGATCGTGGCGTCGATCTTGGCCTTCGCGAAGCCATCGAGCTTCACGCCCTGGACGATCTGATACCCGCCATCGCCGTCGGAGCGCAGCGGGAACGAGGAGACGATGCCGCGGGCGACGCCGTAGCTGCCGTCCGACACGACCGCGGCGCTGAACCATTCGTCGCCCGGGGTCCGGTTCACGAGGCTCTTCACGTGATCGACGATCGCCTGCGCGGCTGAGAGCGCGCTCGATGCGCCTCGCGCCGCGATGACCGCGGCGCCGCGCTGCTGGACCGCCGGAATAAACTCGGTCTCGAGCCACGCCCGCTCCACGACTTGATCGGCCGGCTTGCCGCCGACCGTCGCGTTCGTGAAATCGGGGTAGAGCGTCGCGCTGTGGTTGCCCCAGATCGCGAGGTGCTGCACATCGTTCGTGCGCCTCCCCGCCTTCTCCGCGAGCAGCGCGGTCGCCCGGTTCTGATCGAGGCGGGTGAGCGCCGTCCAGCGATCTTCCGGAACGCTGTCACCGGCCGCGTGACGAGCGATGAGGCAGTTCGTGTTGCACGGATTGCCGACGACGACCGCGCGCACGTTCTTCGAGCCGTATCGGGCGATCGCCCTGCCCTCGTCGACGAAGATCGGGCCGTTCTTCCGGATGAGGTCGCCGCGCTCCATGCCCGGCCCGCGCGGGACGCTGCCGACGAGGAGCACCCAGTCGGCGTCCTTGTGGCTCTCGGCCCGATCGGCGCTCGCCGAGACGCGCGAGAGCAGCGGGTACGCGCCGTCCTCGAGCTCCATGACGACGCCCTTGGCTTTCTCGATGACCGGTGGGATGTCCGAGAGGCGCAGGTCGACCTCGACCTCGGGTCCGAACATCTCACCCGCGGCGATGCGGGGGAGAAGCGCATACGCGACCTGGCCCGTGGCACCGGTGACGACGACGCGGACCGTCATCGACCCGGCTGCTTGGCGTCCGCTCCGCCGTACACGGCCTCGGCCTCGATCTCCACCTGGATCCGCGAGTCGATGAAGCTCACCTGCACGATCGTCGTAGCGGGACGGATGTCGCGGAAGAAGTCGCCATGGATGACCGCGACGCTCTCGATCGAGGCCACGTCGGCGACGTACACCCGGGTCATGATGGTGTCCTCGATCCTGCCGCCCAGGTCCTCGATCGCCGCCCTGATGATCTCGAGCGCGCGACGGGTCTGGTCCGCGATGCCGCCGGTCAGCGGGTTCCCGTTCTCGTCGCGTCCCGCGGTCCCAGCGACCCGGATGACGTTGCCGTGGCGGACCGCGCGCGAGTAGCCGAACTGGAACTCGTACGTCGTCCCCGTGCTGTACAGGAACCGCTTCGGGTTTCGAGGGTCTTGCTCAGGCATGGACCACCGCCATCTGAGCGATCACCGCGTCCGCGAATTCCTTCGTGCCCACGGCCGTCGGGTCGTCGCGGTCGGGCTTCAGGTCATAGGTGACGTCCTTCCCGATGGCGACCACCTCCGCGATCGCCCGCTCCAGTCGGTCGCCCGCCTCCCGCTCGCCGATGTGTCGGAGCATGAGCGCCCCGGCGAGCATGAGGGCCATCGGGTTCACCTTGTTCTGGCCCGCGTATTTGGGGGCCGAGCCGTGGATCGCCTCGAACACCGCGACGCCGTTCTCGCCGATGTTCGCCCCAGGGGCGACGCCCAGCCCGCCGACCAGACCGGCGACGAGGTCGCTCACGATGTCACCGTACAGGTTCGGCAGGACGAGAACGTCGTAGAGCTCGGGCTTCTGCACGAGCTGCATGCACATGTTGTCGACGATCCGGTCCTCGAACTCGATGTCGGGATACTCCCGCGCGACCTCGCCGGCCACGCGGAGGAACAGGCCGTCGGTGAACTTCATGACGTTCGCCTTGTGGACCGCGGTGACCTTCTTCCGGCCGTTCTCTCGCGCGTACTCGAAGGCGAACTTCACGATCCGCCGGCTGCCCATCTCGGAGATGTACTTGATCGAGATGGCGGCGTCCTCGCGGATCGTCGTCTTGGCGACCTGTTCGATGACGGCGCGCACCGTGCGCAGCTCGGCCGTTCCGATATCGAACTCGATTCCCGCGTACAGGTCCTCGATGTTCTCGCGCACGACGACGAGGTCGACGCTGCCCAGCGGCGCCCGGACGCCCGGGTACGTCTTCGCCGGGCGGAGGTTGGCGTAGAGATCGAACTCTCGTCGCAGGGCCACGTTGACCGATCGGAAGCCCTTGCCGAGCTCCGTCGTGAGCGGCCCCTTCAGGCCGATCTTGTTGCGGCGGATCGATGCGAGTGCCTCTGGCGGGAACGGCGTGCCGTACTTCGCGATCGCGGGCACGCCGATCTCTTGGCGGTCCCATTCGATCAGCACGCCGGTGGCCTCGATCGCGCGGCGGGTCGCCTCGACGATCTCAGGCCCGGTGCCGTCACCGGCGATGAGCGTGATGCGATGTGTCGTCACTTGGGGGTTTTCGCCGCTTCCTTCGCCGTCTTCACCGCCTCGTTGCCGGCGATCGGGAGATTGTGACTCTCCTGGGGCGACCCTTGCTCGATGGCCCCACTCACCACGACCCCGGCGGAGAGCGTCGAGCCACCTTGACGGAGCTCGGCCAGGAGACCGCCGGCGAGAAGGGTCTTCGCCTCGCTCGGAAGGAAGCTCGCGTTGAGCGGGATCTCGACGCCCTTGTCGGTGCGGGCGATCACCGTCTCGTTGTCGGTGTTGGATTCGAGCGCCGTCCGCAGGCCGTCGATCGTCAGCGTGTCGCCTTGCTCGACCTTCGCGAGGTCAGCCTCGTTCTTGAACACGAGCGGGGGGATACCTTGCGAGATGAGGTTGCGGCGATGGATGCGGGCGAACGACTGAGCGATCACGGCGCGGATCCCGAGGGCCTTCGGCGCCAGCGCCGCATGTTCGCGGCTCGAGCCCTGGCCGTAGTTCTGGCCCGCGACGATGAACCCGCCGCCCTTCTCGCGGGCCCGCTGCGGGAACATCGGGTCGAAGCGCTTGAAGGTGAACTCGGCGATCGCGTTCACGTTCGAGCGCAGCGCCATGACGACCGCGCCATCCGGCGAGAGGTCGCCGGTCGACACGTTGTCGCTGAGCTTGATGATCACCTCGCCGTGCAACATGTTCTGTAGCGGCGTCTGCGGCGGCGGCGGCTGGATGTTCGGGCCCTTCACGAGGTGGACCTTCGACGCCTCATCGGGCGGGGGCGGGATGAGGATGTTCGAATCGTCGATGCCGGGGTCCATGGCCGGGATCGTGAACGTGGGCTCCTCGCCGAGGTCGCGCGGGTCGGTGATGACGCCGCGCAGCGCGGTCGCGGCCGCGGTCGTCGGGCTGCAGAGGTAGACCTGATCGTTGTCCGTGCCGCTGCGGCCGGGGAAGTTGCGGTTGAACGTGCGGACCGAGACGCTTCCCGTGGGCGGCGCCTGGCCCATGCCGACGCACGGGCCGCAGGCCGGCTCGAGCATCCGCGCGCCGGCGGCGAGCATCGCCTGGTACGCACCACCGTCGGCGAGGGCGTCGAGGATCTGCTTCGAGCCCGGGGTCACCGTCAGGAAGACCTCGGGATGCGCGGTCTTGCCCTTCATCACGGCGGCGACGATCGCGAGGTCGGCGTAGCCCGAGTTCACGCTCGACCCGACGCAGACCTGCTGCACCTTGATGCCCGCGACCTCGCGGACCGGGACGACATTGCCGGGGCTCGACGGCTTGGCGATGAGCGGCTCGAGCTTCGCGAGGTCGATGACCTCGCGCTCCTCATAGGTGGCACCGTCGTCCGCGTTCAGCTCGACGAAATCGCCGGGACGCTGCTGCTCGGTCAGCCACTCGTTCGTCCGTCGGTCGCTCGGGAAGATCCCGGTGGTCGCGCCGAGCTCGGCGATCATGTTGCAGATCGTCCCGCGCTCGGGGACCGAGAGCGTGTCGACGCCGGGGCCGGTGAACTCGAAGATCCGGCCGACGCCGCCCTTCACGTCGCGGCGCCGGAGCAGCTCGAGGATGATGTCCTTCGCCTGGATCCATGACCCGAGCTTGTTCTCGAGACGCACTTCGACCACCTTCGGCATCGCCATCGTGAAGCCATGGCCGGCGAGCGCGACCGCGACGTCGAGGCCGCCCGCCCCGATCGCGATCATCGAGACCGAGCCGGCCATGACGGTGTGGCTGTCGGCCCCGAGCAGGAGCTGGCCGGGCTTCGCGAAGCGCTCCATGTGCAGGTAGTGGCAGATGCCCGTGCCCGGCCGAGAGAAATGGATGCCGTATTTCTGGGCGAACGAGCGCAGGAACACGTGGTCGTCGGGGTTCTTGAAGTCGATCGCGAGGATGTTGTGGTCGACGTACACGATCGCGAACGGGATCTTGATGCGGTCGACCCCCAGCTCCTCGAGCTGGAGGAAGCCCATCGTCCCGGTGGTGTCCTGCAGGAGGCCCTGGTCGACGCGAAGGGAGATCTCGGTGCCGACCGCGAGGTCACCGGCGGTCAGATGGCTCTGGATGATCTTCTGGGTCAGGTTCAGCGCCGTCACGGTTCCGCTCCCCCTTTAAACCCTGATCGCTGCGCCGACTTCGTCTACTCCGCGATCGGGGGCCTGCGGCTCGGTCGGGCTAAGCCCTCCCTCACCTGCTGGCATCGTAGGTCGCGAATGCGGCATAGAACAATCCTATTGTCTTGCCATCACCATAGGTTTCATCTATATCTGGGCAATGGAGCTGGGCCAGGTCGAGGTGTTCATCGAGGCGAACCGCCGGGGATCGATCAGCCGCGCCGCTGACGCCCTCGGCCTGACCCAGCCGACTTGCACGGCCCGCCTGCACGGCCTCGAGCGCGAGCTCGGGTCCCAGCTGCTCGTGCGGGGACGGCGCGGCGTGTCGCTCACGCCGGCGGGGCGGCGCTTCCTGCCCCGCGCCATCGCCGCCATGGACTCCTTGCGCCGCGGCGCAACGGAGGCAAAGGCGGGAAGCGAGGCGCGCGCGGGCCTCCTCGCGGTCGGGCTCGCGTCCGACCTCGCGCTGTACCTCGCGCCTCGGGCCCTCGCGCGGTTCGCGTCCCGGCATCCGCAGGTCGAGACGCTCGTGCGTAGCGGACACTCGCGGTTCGTCGCCGATCTGCTGCGTGCCGAGGAAGTCGAGCTCGCGCTCGTGAGCCAGCTGGTCCTGCTCCCGGACCTCGCCTCGCGTGCCGTCTTCACAGAAGCGGTGCCCGTCGTCGTCGCGCCATCCCACCGCCTCGCGCGCCGGAGCTCGGTCAAGATGGACGAGCTCGCCCAGTCCGGGCTCGTGGTGCGCGATCCGGCGGCGTACCTCCACACGATCACCCTCGCGTTCTTCGCCGCGGGCGACACCGCTCCGCGGATCCTCATGGAGCTCGACAACACCGAGGCCTGCAAGCGCGTCGTGCTGTCCGGCCTCGGCGCGGCACTGCTGCCCGAGATGGCCATTCGCGCGGAGCTCGGTCGCGGCGATCTCATCCAGCTGCGCGTCGAGGGACACCCGCCGCCGAAACGCGCGATCCACGCGCTCACGCGGCAGGGGGCCGAGCTGTCGGCCGCGGCGGCCGCCTTGCTACGGTTGATGAGCTGATGGACGTCTCCGCGATCGTCGCGATCGTGCTCATCGACCTCGCGCTCTCGGGCGACAACGCCCTGCTCATCGGCATGGCTGCACGCCGGCTCCCCGACGACCAGCGCCGTCGCGCGATCGTCCTCGGCGGCGCGCTCGCCGTCGTCCTGCGGATCGCCGCGGCGGCGGTCGTCACGTTCCTGCTCGCGATCCCGTACCTGCAGCTCGCCGGCGGGGTCGTCCTTGCGGTCATCGCCTACCGGCTCGTGCGGCCGAACGCCCCGCATGGCGAGGCGGCCGTCCAGCCCGCCGGCACCCTGCGCGAAGCGATCGTGACGATCCTCGTCGCGGACGCGGCGATGAGCGTTGAGAACGTCCTTGGCGTCGGCGGGGCCGCGCACGGCGACCTGCCGCTTCTCGCGTTCGGGCTCGTGATCTCGATCCCGATCGTCCTTTTCGGGAGCGGGCTCATCGCGAGCGTCCTGGACCGAGCACCACGGCTCATCTGGCTCGGCGCGCTCGCGCTCATCTGGACCAGCGCCGACATGATCCTCGGCGATCCGGCGCTCGACCCCCACATCGCCGACCATTGGGCCATCAGCGCCGCCGCGGCGCTCGTGATCCTGGGCGTCGTCGTCGGCGTCCGTGCGCTGCGGCACCGATCGAGCCCGGCCACGATGCCCGATGAACGGTTGGAGTCGCGATGAAGGCGGGGGACGAGCGGCCTTCGCGATCCGTCGCGCTCGTGTGCGACGGGGCGGATCGCCCGGGGACGCTGCATGCGATCACCGCGGTGATCGTCGCGCACCGGGGGAACATCACCGGTATCGAGATCCCCGAGCGCGGCGAGCACGCGCGCGTGCACGTCGAGGTCGATCTCCCGGAGGGTGGTGACGCCGATGGACTGGTGCGCGACCTCCGCGCCCTCGACGTGCTCGAGCACGTCGAGACCGTGCCGACGATGGCCGAGGTCTACGGCAAGCGGATCATCGTCGTGGGCGGAGGCGCCCAGGTCGGCCAGGTGGCGCTCGGCGCGATCTCGGAGGCCGACCGGCACAACATCCGCGGCGAGAAGATCAGCATCGACACGATCCCGATCGTCGGGGAAGAGAACCTCGCGGCGGCGGTCCGCGCGGTCGCCCGGCTGCCCCGCGCGGTCGCGCTCGTGCTCGCGGGGGCGCTCATGGGCGGCGAGATCACCACGGCGGTCGAGGAGGTCCGCGCTCGCGGCATCCTCGTCATCAGCCTGAACATGGCCGGCTCGGTGCCGAAGGCGGCTGACCTCGTCGTCAGCGACCCGGTCCAGGCCGGGGTCATGGCGGTCATGGCCGTGGCGAAGACGGCGCGCTTCGACATCGCTCGCCAGCGGGGCCGGACGTATTAAGCAGAAGCTGGGCTTGGCCCATCGCCGCCCCGGTGGTACGGTGTGCCGCGATGCGGTCCGTCGCCCTCGGCATCATCGTTATCGAGCTCCTTATGGGGGGCTTGAACGATGCTGGGAGGAACACCGCCACCGCGTAGCGACAACAGA
The DNA here is from genome assembly GCA_030773995.1 of Chloroflexota bacterium. GTDB lineage: Bacteria > Chloroflexota > Limnocylindria > P2-11E > P2-11E > UBA4735. The sequence continues at coordinate 229 of JALYLX010000077.1, read as the reverse complement.
CCACCGACCGGAAGTTAGAGACCTCCCAGGAAATGGGAGGTCTTTCGTTTTCCGGCGGCAAACGAACGGAAAGAAGGAGGGCCGTGGACACCGCGACGCAGCGGACCTTCGCGCTGGCGTTCCAAGGAACGGCCGCGGGCCGGCCTCGGGACCTGCAGCGCGCGGTCGCGCAGGTACTCGAGCCAAGGGCGCGGGTCACCGAAGCGCGGGGGCCCACGGTCGTCGCCGT
>JALYLX010000076.1 GCA_030773995.1 Chloroflexota bacterium | reverse complement strand
GCCCGGCAAAGCCGTGCCTCGCTCAACTCCCTTGTTCTCGGCTTGTCGGCGGCCGGCGAACGCGGCGGCGGCGGCGCGGCCGCGACGGCTTGCCCTCGGGGTGCGAGCTCCAGATGGCGTGCCCGTCGTCGTCGGCGGAGCAGACCTGCAGGAGGCGGTCCCAGACCTCGGCGCGGCGAAGCTCCTGCTCGGCGCCCGCCCGATCGACCGCCCGCTCGAGCATGACGTCGCAGTCGTATGGCGACCCGACGAGACTCCATCCGTTCTCGGTGAGGAGGTCGACCAACCGGGCGATCTCGGTGAGGCGCTGCGGCGTATCCGAAACGAATTCGCGGAGCCAGCCGGAGTAGCTGCGCTTGCCGCGATCGGCGCGATCGAGCTCGTCGCGGACGGTCCCGAAGACGTGGATGAGGATGTACGACGGACCGGCCATCGTCACGATGTTACCCGCGCTCTTCGACGAAGCGGTAGCCCCCGTCAGAATCCTTCGCGATCACGACGAGTGCGCCGTTCTTGAAGCCGCTCTGACCTTTCAGGTCCTTGCAGAACAGGTGGTAGTGCTCGTGCTCCGGCGGCACGCACATGCATCGCTCAGCCTGGATCTCGGCGTCGAAGCGGCGTGCGCCGATGCGCAAGTGCACGGGCGCACCAGGCTCGGGGAACAGCTTCCACGCATCCTTTGTGATGAGGATCCGGCCCTTGCGGACATCTTCGGAGCTGAGACGGTGACGGTAGGTGCTACGAGAAACGCTCATTCGGTAGCACTATTTTCGCATATCGCGGGGCCCCTGTGTCGGATGCGGTGTTCAGGCCCGAGAAGCGCCCAAGCTGGCGCTCGGATCGTCCAAAAAGCGCATCAAATGCACCATCGGGACGGCCGAGCCGGCTTCGCGGAGCCCGGCGGCGACCTGCAGGATGCAGCCGGGGTTCGCGGACACCACGACGTCGGGACGCGCCGCGAGGATCGCCGCGACCTTCTGCCGCTGCAGCTCGCCGGCGACTTCGGGATGGGTGAGGTTGTAGATGCCGGCGCTACCGCAGCACCGCTCGGGGTCGGCGATCGGCACGATCGTCACGCTAGGCACCGCCGCGAGGAGCGCCCGTGGCTCCCGGCGGATCTTCTGGCCGTGCGCGAGATGGCAGGCGTCCTGGTAGACGACGCGTAGCGGTCGTGGCGGGCGGCTCTCGACCGCACCTGGCTTGACGGCCTGGGATGCATCGCGCACCCGGGCGCTGAACTCGCGCGCCCGCCCCGCCCACGCGGGATCGCCGGCGAGCAGCTCGCCATACGCCTTCAGCTGCGCGCCGCAACCCGCGGCGTTCACCACGACGGATCCCTGCGTCCCGGAGAACGCGTCGATGTTCAGCCGCGCGAGCTCGCGCGCGGTTTCGCCGTCCCCGGCGTGCGCATGCAGCGCGCCGCAGCAGGTCTGCTCCCCGCACGCGGTGACGCGATCCCCGCCGCGCTCGAGCATCCGCACCGTCGCGCGCTCCGTCTCCCCGAACGCGGTGCGCATGATGCAGCCGGCGAAGAACGCGAGACTGGCGTCCGCGCGCTCCACGGGGACGTAGGGCGCGCCTTCCGCCTTCGTCGCAAGGGACTCCATCGCCCGCAGCCGCTTGGGCAAGAGACGGGTCGCGCGGACCGCGCGCTGCGCGCCGCTCCGCACGTACAGGTCGAGCAGGCGCGTCGCCAGGCGAAGCCGAGCCTGCCGCGTGACCGTCTCGAGGCCGAGCCGACGCACGGCCTGCGCGACGCGGCGTGGCCGCTCCCGCTGCCGCAGATCCTCTCGCGCGCCCTCCATGATCCGGCCGAACGGCACGCCAGATGGGCACGCCGTCTCGCACGCGCGGCACACGAGGCAGGCCTCGAGATGGCCGGCCAGCTGATCGTCGACCGGCGCCTCGGTGGACACCATCTGGCGGATGAGCTGGATGCGGCCACGCGGCGAGTCCGCCTCGTCGTCGAGCACCCGGTACGTCGGGCAGTCGTTCAAGCACAGGCCGCATGAAATGCAGGTCGCGAGGTCTTCTGCCCGCACGTGCGACGAGAGGACGATCGGGGCGGTCTGGATGGAGATGTCCCTACGATACCGGGACCGCATGGTCCTCCAGACGCGTCACGAGATCGCCGTCCGACTGCGCGCGGTGCTGCCGCATGACCGTGTCATCGACGATCCCGCGACGCTCGAGCCGTATGCGTACGACGCGTCGTTCTGGTCGCTGCGGATGCAGCACCGACCCGATGTCGTGGTCGTGCCGCAGTCGACCGCTGAGGTTGCCGCGACGATGCGAGTCGCGGCCGAGACGGGCACGCCGATCGTGCCGCGCGGCGCGGGCACCGGCCAGACGGGCGGTGCGGTGGCCGCCCACGGCGGCATCGTCGTCTCGTTCGCGCGGATGCGGAAGATCCTCGAGATCGACCGGCCGAACCTTCAGGCGGTCGTGGAGCCAGGCCTCGTGTTCGCGGACTTCCAGCTCGCCCTCGCCGACCGCGGCCTCTTCTTCCCGCCGGACCCCGGGAGCGGTCGCGCGTGCACGCTCGGCGGCATGGTGGCGAACAACGCAAGCGGCCCGCACGCCGTGCGCTGGGGCACGACGTCGGCATACGTGCTCGGGGCCGAGGTCGTCCTTGCGGACGGTTCGGTGATCGTGACCGGTGGCGAGCACAGCAAAGCGCTCAAGTCGTCGAGCGGCATCGACCTCACGAAGCTCTTCGTGGGGTCCGAGGGGACGCTCGGGATCCTCACCCGCCTCCGCTTGCGCGTCCAGCCGAAGCCCGCGGCGCGCGCGGTGTGCCTCGCGGCGTATGCGAGCGTCGATGACACGGTCCTGGCGCTTGACGACCTGTTCGCCGCCGGCATCCTGCCGTCCACCGCGGAACTGCTGGACCGAAGTGCCGTCGAAGCGATCCAGCGCTACCGCCCGGAGCTCGGGCTCCCCGACGGCGAGGCGGTGCTGTTCATCGAGGTCGAGGGCACGCCGGACTACGTCGCCTCGGCGGTTCGCTACGTGGACGGCATCGTGAAGAGGCGGGCGACCGTAACACGCTTCGCCGAGAGCGAAGCCGAGATCCAGGAGCTCTGGTCGGCGCGAAGCGGGATGGCCGCGGCGTCGGCGCTCGCACATCCGGACAAGCACCGCATCTTCGCCGGCGAGGACCTCGCGGTCCCACTGTCGGAGATCCCGCGAACGATCCGCACTGCCCGCCAGCTGGCGGCGGAGCTCGGGATCGCGGTCATCTTCTACGGACACTTCGGCGACGGGAACGTCCACTCCGCGATCCTCATCGACCCGGCCGATGCCGACGAGGTGAGGCGTGCGGACGATCTCGCTGACCGGCTCCACCGGCTCGCGATCGAGGTCGGCGGGACGGTGACTGGCGAACACGGGACCGGTGCGGTGCGTCAGCCGTACATGCGGCTCGAGCACGGCGCCGCGCTCGACGTGATGCAGCGCGTCAAGGACACGCTCGACCCGAAAGGGATCCTGAACCCGGGGAAGATCTACGGAACCTGACCGGCGGCGCCAGCGTCTACCGGTCATGCGGGTCCTGGTGGTCTTCGCTCTGGTCCTCGCGGCATGCGGCTCGGTCAACGCGCCAAGCTCAGGCATCCGGGGGACGATCCTCGCCGGTCCCGCCTGCCCTGGCCCCGCTCGCCTCGACAGTCCGTGCCCTGACCGCCCGGTGGCCATGACGGTCGAGGTCGTGAGCGGTACCGCGATCGTGGCCACGTTCACGACCGATGCGGCGGGAACGTTCAGCGTGAGCCTGGCTCCGGGGACGTACACGTTGCGCTCGAAGAGCGGACTGCCCGCCCTCAAGTCATCGACGGTGGTCGTGGCGGCCGGCGAGTACACGGGCGTCGAGCTGCACGCCGACACCGGCATCCGTTAGGAGCTAGGCGAAGTAGCCGTAGTCCCCGAGCAAGAGGCGCAGGAAGAACAGCGAGCACAGGATCACGATCGCGATCCGATGCGAGAAGATCGCTCGCGGTTGCTCGCGCGCGACCTGGGCGACCTGACCCCAGAAGAACAGGACGAGCGACAGCTCGCTGAACATGAACGCCGCGTGGACGTAGCCGAGCGGCGTCCAGGAGTACGGCTGGGTCATGGTCCAGTTGAGGAGCGCGTGTGTCGCCTGATACAGGTGCACCCCGACCGTCAGCACCGCACCGAGCAGGACGGCGCCGGTTATCTCGGCGATGCGTGGGCGGCGACGCCAGAGCGCAAGCTGGCTCGCGATGAACAGGTTCACGACCGGCAGCAGGAACGCATCGCCGACGATCGCGGACGTGTACGAGAGCGTCGTGCGGTAGTGCAGGATGATCGGGTCGGCGGTCCAGCGGAGGTAGAGGCTGCCGGCGGCCTGGGTCAGGAACCCGAAGACCAGCGTGGCGCAGAAGACCGAGGCGAGTAGCACCCAGGGGCGCGGCTGGTAGGCCGCGACGGTCCGCAGCATGGTCCCCTCCCCTCAGTGGTCGGTGGAGCCTACCAAAGGGCGACGGGACGTCCGCATCGCGGCACTAGGCCGCCGGACCGTCGACGGAGGCGCAGTAGTCGCCGCAGACCTCCCCGATCGTCCGGTCGTTGGTGAACGACCGAAGCCCGGCGTGGGTCTCGCGGTGGCAATTCGCGCACAGGAGGACGCATTTGGCCAGTTCCGCCTCGATCTTGGACCATCGGCGGGTGATTCCATCGTGCGATATCGCGAAGTCCTTGGTTCGCGCGTCCAGGTGATGGAACTCGAAAAGCGATTCGGGAACCACCGCGGCACAGCCCGCGCACCCCGCCGAGCAACGACACAGCTCGACGCTTCGTCTCGCGCCGCCAGCGCGCGACGGGGTCGTCATCCGACGCCTGGCTGATCAAATGACGGCGGCGATGGCAATTCGCGCACAGCAGATCGCACTTCGCCACCTCAGCCCACACCCTTGCTCGCGACGTGCTCACGCGGCTGAGCGTGAATTCCTTCAATGCCGGATCGCGGTGATGGAACTCGAGGGCCGAGGGCGCTCGCCCGTAACCGCAGGTCTCGCAGAGACCGCCTCGCGATGCCAGCAACTCCGCCCGAAGTCGCGCGCGCTCTTTCTTCTGGTGGCGATAGGTCTTGGCGTTCCGCCTCTTCCGCCGGAGGTTAGCGAGCTCCCCCGGCGCGACCGGGCCGTAGGGTGATGCCGACGTGTTGTGCTGTGCGAAGGGCGAGCACTCCAAACAGAAGCGTCGGCTGTCGAGGTTACGAAGCAGTCCATCCACCATCGCGCGGCGCGGGAAGTTCTGCCCGCACGCTGCACACTTCTTCGGCGTGGCGGTCCGGACCACTGGCTTGCGCGGTCCCCGGAGCGGGCGATACGGCTGACATCGCAGGCAGCGCTTTCGACCGCGCAAGTTGAGGCGACGATCGCCGAGGAAGACCGTCGGCCGGATCGGTTCGCCACAAGAGCATGCAGATAGCCAACATATGAAGATCGGCACGCCCTTGCGTGCCGATCTCGTGCTCCCCGAGGAGGACTCGAACCTCCGACCCAGCGATTACCCGCTCCCCGAGATTTCCCTCGGACGTGGACTATCTCATCACCGTGACCCCTTGAGGTCCGTAGGTGCCGGGCGCTTAGTCTCTGAACCTTCCCGAGGCGTTCCTCGGGCTTGGCTGCGGATTGCCTTGACGTTCTCACGCTTTAGGTTTCCCGCAATTCACCCGGTTCTCACTCCTGAGTTTCCTCAGAAGGCTGCCACCATGGTCGACAGTCGCTTGCTCTACCAGCTGAGCTATCGGGGATCGCGTCGTCAGTTTACCGGATGGGAACGATGGGAATGTAATTGCTCCCGTGTTCGACCGATATCTTCGCGCGCGCGTGCCCTAGTGGCGACCCATCAGACATTCTGCAAGGGTCTGCCCCACGCCGTCGCCCACGAGCTCGGCAACGCCGCCGCGCCACATCATCTCGCCACCGGCTGGATGGTCAAGCTCTGGTTCGGGAACAAGGACCTCCATTACGAGTGCGGCGTGTATCTGCACCGGAAGGTCGTCGAGCTCGGCCTGCACTTCGAGAGCGACGCGTTCACGAACCAGCTCCTGCTCGGAGCCTTCCGTGGCCGCGCCAAGGCGATCGCGCGGCGGCTGCCAACGGCACGCATCGAGGCGTGGGACAAGGGATGGGCGCGCGTCTGGGAGCCGATCCCACTGGAGCCATTCGGCGAACCGTTCAGCGCACAGGTCACGAAGACGCTCGCGAAGTACGTTCGTGTGCTCGAGCCGATCCTCGAGGACTCGCTTCCGGCGGACGTCCGCTGGAGCCGATAGCCTCGACAGCGATCAACGTAGCGGAGGGATCGTGATGCCGACCACGCATGAGGCGACCGCCACCTGGCGCGGCGACCTGGCCTCGGGCAAAGGGGACGTCTCGACGAAGAGCGGCGTGCTGAAGCAGGCCGGCACGAGCTGGAAGGAGCGCACCGAGGGCACCGGCGCGGAGGGCGCGACCAGCCCGGAGGAGCTGCTCGCCGCGGCGCACGCGAGCTGCTTTGCGATGGCGTTCTCGACCCGGCTCGCGAAGGCCGGCGTCGCGGATCCGAACTTCACGGTGACCGCGACGGTGAGCTTCGGACCGAGTCCCGCCGGCGGCAATGGAGTGCTGTCGAGCGCACTCACCGTGCGCGCGCAGGCGCCGGACGGCGACGCCGCGAAGCTCCAGGCCGTGGCCGAGGATGCGAAAGAGAATTGCCCGATCTCGAAGGCGCTGAAGGGGAACGTTGCCCTCAGCGTGGAGGCGATGCCGAGCTAGCGGAGTTCGCGCGCCGCGGCCACCGCCTCCTCGCAGTTGCCGATGAGCCGCTGCGCGCCACCGAGGGCACGCGGCACATCGAAGCGGTGATCGAAGTTCCCGAGGTTCTCCGCGGCTTCGAGCGCCTCCTCGAGCGCGGAACCGGCGAGCCGAAGTGCCGAGGCCAAGCGCTCGAGCTCCCCTTGGTCGACAGTCATGCATCGGATGGTGCCACGGCGGGCGACCGTATGCTCACGCAGATGATCGAGAAGCTCCGCACCGTCCGGCAGATCCGGCAGTACTCGTCCGATCCGGTCCCGGATGAGATCGTGGCGCGGCTGCTCGAGGTCGCACAGTGGACCGGCAGCTCGAAGAACTCGCAGCCATGGCACTTCGTCGTCGTCCGCGACCGCGACGCGCTGCGGCGGATCAGCCAGCTGCGAGTCAACATCAACTGGCTCGCCGGCGCGCCACTCGCGATCGCGATCGTGCTCGACGGCGCCGGCACCAGCGAGGCCTACGACGAAGGCCGCGTGACCGAACGACTCCTGATCGCCGCGCACGCACTCGGGCTCGGCGGCGGGACGGCGTGGTTCGGCGAGGAGAGCCAGCAGGCCGAGGCGAAGCGGATCTTGGGCATCCCCGCAGAGCGGATGGCACGCTCGATGGTGGCGATCGGCCGCCCGACCTCGATCAAGGATCCTCGGCCGAACCCGCGAGCGGGCGGGCGGAAGCCGATCGCGGAGATCGTCAGCTACGACCGCTGGGGAATGCCCAAGCGCTGAGCGGCGTTGTGGTCCCGCATGGTCTCCGAACAGCTTCGTCTACGGCAGATGCGGACGTACTCGCAGGAGCCGGTCCCGGATGAGGTCGTTGCGGAGCTCCTGCAGATCGCGCGTTCGTCGGGCAGCTGGGCCAACTCGCAGCCGTGGCACTTCGTCGTCATCCGCGACCGCGACACGCTGCGGCGCATCAGTCAGCTGCGGCCGTTCATGGCCTGGCTCGCCGATGTGCCGCTCGCGATCGCGATCATGCTCGACGGCGCGGGCACCAGCCAGGCGTACGACGAGGGCCGCGTGACCGAGCGGCTGCTCATCGGCGCGCACATGCTCGGCCTTGGCGCCGGGAACGCCTGGTTCGGCGGCGACGCGGAGGAGGCGGAGGCGAAGCGCATCCTCGGTATCCCCGCCGATCGGACCGCACGGTCGCTGGTCGGGATCGGCCATCCGAGGGCGGGCAAGGATCCGGTGCTCGATGTGATCACCCGCGGACGGAAGCCGCTCTCTGAGATGGTGAGCTACGAGCGCTGGGGTAAGCCGAAGGGCTGAACGAGAATGGGAGCCGCCCGATCGGCGGCTCCCACCTCCATTACTCCAGGTAGTCCTTGAGCTTCCGCGACCGGCTCGGATGCCGCAGCTTGCGCAGCGCCTTCGCTTCGATCTGCCGGATGCGCTCGCGGGTGACGTTGAACTCGCGCCCGACCTCTTCGAGCGTGCGGGTGCGGCCGTCCTCCAGCCCGAATCGGAGCTGTAGAACGCGGCGCTCGCGGCCGGTCAGGCCCTCGAGCACGCTCTCGACCTGCTCCTTGAGGAGCTTGTGCGACGCGGCGTCGGAGGGTGCCAACGCCTGGTTGTCGGGGATGAAGTCGCCAAGATGCGAGTCCTCTTCCTCACCGATCGGTGTCTCGAGCGAGACCGGCTCCTGCGAGACCTTCACGATCTCGCGGACCTTGTCCGCGGTGATGAGCATGCGCTCGGCGATCTCTTCCGCGGTCGGCTCGCGGCCAAGCTCCTGGAGCAGGCCACGCGACACGCGGATGAGCTTGTTGATCGTCTCGACCATGTGGACCGGGATGCGGATGGTCCGCGCCTGGTCCGCGATCGCCCTGGTGATCGCCTGACGGATCCACCAGGTCGCGTACGTCGAGAACTTGTAGCCCTTCCGGTAGTCGAACTTCTCGACGGCGCGAATGAGGCCGATGTTGCCCTCCTGGATGAGGTCCAGGAAGCTCATGCCGCGGCCGATGTACTTCTTCGCGATCGACACCACGAGCCGGAGGTTCGCCTCGGTCAGGTTGTGCCGCGCGTCGTCGCCCTTCTGGATGAGCTCGTCCGCGAGCCGGCGCAGCCCGCGCTGCTCGTCGGGGTCGTCGCGCACGAGGAGGTCGAGGTGCTTCACCAGGACGGTGCGCATCTCCTGGCCGATCATGACGAGCTCACCCAGGCGCTCCGCCCCTTCCGCCGGTCCGTGGATCTTCGAATACGCCGGCAGGATCCGGATCGTGAGCCGCTCGGGATCGCGCTTCGCGCCATCGATGATGGCGACGAGCTCGGCGATGAGGATCGCGGCTTCCGCCGAGATCTCCTTGCTGTTCGCCTCCGCCTGCAACGGCTCGCGCAGCCGGAGCAACCGGTTCGTGAGACGCTTCAGCTCCTTGCCGCCCTCGGCGTCCTTGAGCGTGAAGCGCAGCGCCTTGCCGGTGAAGCGGGTCGCCTCGTCGACGAATTCCTTCGGCCGGCCGAGCGCCATGCGCTTCTTGACCTCGACGCCGAGCTCGTACAGATGGACGACCGAGAGCGCGGGCGACTCGAGGGCCATCTCGCCGAGCTCGATGGACTTCGCGAGGTTGACCTCTTCTTCGGCGGTGAGGAGCGGGACCTTCCCGATCTCCTTGAGGTACATGCGGACCGGGTCGTCCACGCTGATGAGGTCGGATGCCAGGACCGCGGAGATGCTGTCCTCGCGCTGCAGCTCTTCGGCTTCCTCTTCCTCTTCCTTGACCTGGTGCCACGTCGGCCCACGGTCGGCTTCGAGGATCTCGACGTTGTTGTCGTCGAGGGTGACGAGGAGCTCTTCGATCTCGCCGGCTTCGGCGTCCGGGAGCCCGCGGGCGATGTCCTCTTGGGTCAGGTAGCCCTGCTGCTTGCCGCGCGCCACGAGACGCTCCGCCTGCTCGCGGTGCTCGGGATGGATCCCGACGCGCTCAGGGGTCGCCGGCTTCGCGGATTCCTTGTCTTTGGTCGCTGTCTTGGCCATCTTTACTCCTGCTCAGTGCTGCGAAGGACGGTCGACCGCTGGAGCGAACGCTGGACCTCTTCCAGGTCGTGCGCCAAGCGGCTTACCTCCTCGTCGAGCCCGCCGACGTCTCCGTCCGCACGCGCGAATGTCGCGCGCACGTCGTCAAGCCGTCGCCGCAAGTTCCCTTCCCGAAGCCGGAGCGCCACGATCTCGATCTCGTGACCCGGGTCGGCCCCAGAACCTGGCTCCGGCGCATTTGCGCCCAATGTCGCCGCCGTAGCGGCAAGGTGAGCCGGAAGGTCAGCGGTCGATCGTCCGCCACGGAGCTGTTCGAAGATCGCTCGGTGGACGGGGTCTGCCAGGTCAACGGGGTCCAGGTCGAGGCGTGCGGCTTCTTCAGGAAACTTGGTCAATTGTGCCATTAAGTAACGCTCGAGAGAAGTCGTTTGTTTCCGTTCGGCGGGCTGCGGGTCGGCGTCCGCACCGAAAGATACGTTCGCCGGCGTCCGCCGGGTGGCCCCCGCAGTCGCGACCTCGGCCCGGAGCGTTTCCTGATCGAGCCCGGTGAGCCGGGACAGGGTGCCCAGGTACAGCTCGCGGGTGAGCGCATCCGGCTCGTCGGCGAGGATCGGCAGTGCCTCCGCGAGGAACCGCCTCCGGCCATCGGGGTTCTCGAGACGACCCTCGAAGCGCGCCGCGATCGCGTCGATGACGAACTCGAGGACCGGTTTCGCGGCTCCGATGAGCCCCCGCAGGTGTGCCGGTTCCTTCCGCGCGAGGTCGTCGGGATCGGTGTCCGGCGGCAGGACCGTGACGTACACGCCGAGACCGGTGCGAGCCGTGACAGTCCCTTTGCGCGCACGCAGGCTGGCGCGTTGCGCGATCCGCGCGAGCTCCTTCCCGCGCGCTTCCGCGGAGCGCTGGCCCGCCGCGTCGCCATCGAAGGCCACGACGGCGCGCTCGAGGTGGAGATCGTCGAGCGTGCGGTACTGATCCTCGGTCAGCGCGGTGCCCATCGATGCGACGACGTTCACCAGCCCGGCCTGGTGGCAGGCGATCGCGTCGAAGTACCCCTCCACGATCACGGCCTCGCTCTGCCGGCGGGCCTCGGCCTTCGCCGCGTCCAGCGCGTAGAGCGTCGCGCTCTTGTTGAACAGCATCGACTGGGGCGAGTTGATGTACTTCCCGCGCTGGTCGGCTCGCAGGGCGCGCCCCCCGAAGGCGATGATCCGCCCCCGCGCGTCCCGGATCGGGACGATGAGCCGGTCGCGGAAGCGGTCGAAGAGCCCGCGGTCGGTCTGGACGGCAAGCCCGCTCGACAGGATCTCCTCGTCGGCGTACCCCTTCTTCCGCAGATACGTAAGCAGGCCATCGGGCTGGTCGGGCGCGTACGCGACCCCGAACTGCTCGACCATCTTCTGGTCGATCCCCCGGGCGGCCACGTACTCGGCGGCGGCCTGGCCCTTCGGCGTGCCGCGCAGGGCCTGGCGGAAGTAGAAGTGCGCGGTCTCATGGGCGGCCAGGAGGCGCTTCTCGCGCTCGCGTTCGGCCGGCGGGCGGCCGCCCGTCAGCGGCACCCCGGCCTTGTCGGCGAGGACCTTCAACGCCTCCGCCTTGTCGATGCCATCGATCTTGATGAGCCAGTCGAAGACATCACCCTTCTCCCCGCATCCCCAGCAGTGGAACGTGCGGCGATCGGGATCGACACTGAACGACGGCGTTTTCTCGGCGTGGAACGGGCAGAGGCCGCTATATGCGCGTCCGGCCTTGCGGAGCTGCACGCGCTCGCCCACGAGCTGGACGATGTCCACGCGTTCCTTGACGAGGTCGAAGTCACCGGGCACGACTACCAAGTATCGCCGCGGTCCATTTCTCAACGCGGGCCTTGGGCCGCGTCAGGTGAGGACTGTGGACCGCTCCGGGGTCAGGTCGGCCGAGTGAGCAGCTTCTCCAGCTCGCGCATGTCGACCGGCTTGGTCAGGTGATGATCGAAACCAGCCTCGTGTGACCGCTGGCGGTGGCGTCGCTCTCCGTATCCGGTCAGCGCAATGAGGGTGGCGTCGATCTGCTCAGCCCGAAGCCGTCGCGCGACCTCGTAGCCGTCGGCGTCGGGCATGCTGATGTCGAGTAGGACGATCTCAGGGCGCATCCGCAGCGCCTCGTTGACGCCCGATCCGGCGCCGTGGGCGGTCCGCACGTTGTGACCGTACTCGCGCAGGAGCTCCGCCAGGGCCTCGGCGGCATCCACGTTGTCGTCGACGACCAGGATGCGCCGCTGGTGGCCGGGCGCCTCGAGCGCGGGAGCGCCTGAGCTTGGCGCATGCGTCACTCGAACGTACGGCAGGCGGATCACGAACTCGCTCCCATTTCCCTGTCCCTCGCTCAACGCCTCGATCGTCCCGCCGTGAAGGTGCACCAGCTGGCGGACGAGCGTGAGGCCAAGGCCAAGACCGCCGCGGGCCATCGACCGGGTGTCCGGTCCTTGCACGAACAGGTCGAAGACCCGCTCGCGCAGCTCCGGCGCGAGGCCCTCGCCGTCGTCACGAACGGAGATGACCACCTGATCGGGGTCGACGGACGCGCTGAGCCAGATGCGGCCACCGAGGTCGGTGTACTTCGCGGCATTCGAGAGCAGGTTGGCCAGGACCTGCTCGAGCCGCGACTGGTCGCCGCGGAACAGCACCGGGGTCTCCGGCAGGTCGAGGCTGAGGCGGTGGCCACGCTCGTCGATGAGCGGCCGGACGACCTCGAC
>JALYLX010000075.1 GCA_030773995.1 Chloroflexota bacterium | reverse complement strand
GGTCGTCACGATCGACGACCGCGAGCAGACGATCCGCTCCGACGCCGTGCAGCTCGACGATTTCCTCGGCGTCGCCCCGCTCGCCGACGGCGTCCTTGCCGTCGGTCGCAGCGGGACGGTCCAGCGTCAGGGCGGCGGCGCGTGGGGGATCTACGCGACTGGGATCGACGACGACCTCTTCGCGGTCGCCGCATTCGGCGCGACGTCCGCCTGGGCTGTCGGCGCGGGCGGCGTGACGTACCGGCTCGAGCCCGCCGGATGGCGCCCGGTCGACAGTGGCGTGAGTGCGACCCTTCGCGCGATCGCGGCCCGCGCCGTCGACGATGCGGTCGTCGTCGGCGACGACGCGGTGGTCCTCATCTGGTCCGGCGCCTGGAAGCGCCTCGATGCCCCGGTGCCGGTCACGTTCCGCGCGGCGCTGCGGGTCGGCGAAGCCACGTATATCGCCGGCGACCAGGGCACCTTGCTCAGGTTGAGCGGCGGGGCGGCGTCGCCATCGTTCGCCCGGATCGACCTCGGGACCACCTGCACGCTCCGGGGTCTCTTCAGCCGGGGCGACGAGGTCTGGGTCGTGGGCTCCGACGGCGGCCACGCGGCGGTCTGGCGGATCGCCAGTGGCACGGTGTTTCGCTGGGGGCAATGCCCGTAGCGCCTGTCGGGACGCGGCGCATAATCCTCCGGTTTCCAGACCACGTGGCGGGAGGATGAACATGCAGAGGCTCGGAGCGGTCGCGCTCGTCGCGGCGTTCGTCATCGCAGCATGCGGTGGCGGTGGGACCGGCGGCGGGGCGGCCAGCGGTAGCGCGGCCGTCACGGTCAACGTCCCGGACACGGTCCACCTGGCGGCGGCCTTGCCGCTCACCGGGGCGGACGCGTCGATCGCCAAGATCATGAAGGACAGCTACGAGCTGTACTTCAAGCAGCTCAACGACGCCGGCGGACTCCAGGTCGGCAACAAGAAGGTCAAGTTCGACCTGAAGATCGAGGACAACAAGGGCGACGCCGCCGTGAGCGGTCAGCTCTACGAGAAGTTCATCACCCAGGACAACGTCGATCTCCTCCTCGGTGGGTACAACACGACCATCGTCACGCAGGAGGTCAAGGTCGCGAACCGCTACAAGATCCCGTACATCGGCGGTGGCGGCGCGTCATCGTCGATCTACGTCGACAACGTGTGGGCGGTCGGCGTTCTCGCTTCGATCGAGAAGCTCGCGGCGACGCAGCTCGACTACATCAAGACCCAGCAGGACGCGAACAAGCTCCCGAAGCCGCTGAAGATCGCGGTCGCGTATGAGAACAGCTCGCACGGCAAGGAATTCCTCGCTGGCATCAAGGCCGGCGAGACGGCGTCGCCCGACCGGTTCAAGGTCGTCTTCAACGAGACGTTCGACCTGAACGGCAAGGACTACACCTCGCTCCTGAACAAGGTGAAGGACGCGAACGCCGACGCGTACATGGTCGACGCGCGCGTCGCCGACTACATCACCATGCAGACCCAGTACAAGCAGCTCGGCATGTATCACCAGTACCTCACCTACGGGCCGCGCGGCCCGGAGAAGGCGGCGCGCGACGCGCTCCAGGCTTCGAGCGACTACATCACCGCGGCGACCTGGTTCGACAGCCTCATGCCCGGCGACCTCATCAAGAGCTGGCTGAGCACGTTCGCGAAGACCGGTGACTCACCTGAGTGGTACGCAGCTTCCGCGTGGGAGTGCTCCCGTATCCTGACCGGCGCCATCCAGAAAACGTTGAGCGTCGACAAGCAGAAGATCCACGACATCCTGCTCAGCACGAGCTGGGACGGCTCGCTCTTCCCGAGCGGCACGATCAAGTTCGATAAGACCGGCCAGGCGAACAACGACTACGTCATGACCCAGAACACGCCGGCCGGCGCCCGGATCCTGATCTGGCCGAAGGACATCGCCACCGGCGCGGCGACGATGCCGATCCCCAAGAAGTGATCGCGTAGCGACGGACGAGGCCCGGGATCGGTCCCGGGCCTCGTCGTGTGCGCGAGGCGGTCCACTCCCGCGGTTTCATCTTCTGGAAACGACTTTCCACGCCGCGCTAATCTGGCACGCGATGGCCGTTCGGCGAGCGCGACCGTGAGCGGCAGGCCCTTCCTCCAGATCCCGGGCCCGACGAATGTTCCCGATCGCGTGCTGCGCGCGATGGACCGTTCGGTCATCGATCACCGCGGCCCCGCGTTCGCGGCGCTCGTGCGCGGCCTGCTGCCCGACCTGGCGCGGGTGTTCAAGACCGAGCACGGACAGGTGATCATCTACCCGACGTCGGGGACCGGCGCCTGGGAGGCCTCGCTCGTGAACGTGCTCGCGCCGGGCGATGCGGTCCTCGCGTTCGACTACGGGCATTTCAGCGCCCACTTCGCCGCCGCCGCGCGCAAGTGCGGCTTCGCCGTCGACCTCGTGCCCCTGCGCTGGAGCCAGAGCGTGCCCGCAGCGGCAGTCCGGGAGCATCTGCGGCCGGAGCACCGCGCCGTGCTTATCGTGCACAACGAGACCTCCACCGGCGTGCGCACCGACGTGCGCGCGGTCCGGGAGGCGATCGCCGCGGAGCGCAGCGCAGCCTTGCTTATCGTCGACACGGTCAGCTCGCTCGGCAGCATGGACTTCCGCTTCGACGAGTGGGGCGTCGATGTCGCGCTCACCGGCAGCCAGAAGGGCCTCATGCTCCCGCCCGGCCTCGGATTCGTGTGCGCGTCGCCGCGAGCCATGGAGGTGGCGTCGCACGGCGGCAGCCCGCGCAACTTTTTCGACTGGGGCCCGATCCTCGAGGACAACGCCGCGGGATTCTTCCCGTACACGCCGGCGACGCTCGCGCTGTTCGGGCTGCGCGAGGCGCTCGACATGCTCTTCGCCGAGGGTCTTGACGCCGTTTTCGCGCGGCACCATCGCCTCGCGGATGGCGTCCGCGCGGCCGTACGCGCGTGGGGCCTCGACATCCTGTGTGAGGAGCCCGACGC
Organism: Chloroflexota bacterium; assembly: GCA_030773995.1. Lineage (GTDB taxonomy): Bacteria > Chloroflexota > Limnocylindria > P2-11E > P2-11E > UBA4735. The sequence goes on along the minus strand of JALYLX010000075.1, from coordinate 19,951 downwards.
GTTCTCGGACAGCCTCACGGCCGTCGTGATGCCGGAGGGCCTCGACTCGAACGCGCTGATCGCCCGAGCGCGCGATCGATTCGACCTCGCGCTTGGGGTCGGGCTCGGCAAGCTGCGCGGCCGGGTGTTCCGCATCGGTCACCTCGGCGCCCTCGGCGAGCTCGAGGTCCTCGCCACGCTCGGCGGGGTCGAGATGGCGCTGCGCGAGTGCGGCCACGACGTCGCCGCGGGCGCCGGTGTCGCCGCGGCGGAAGCGTGCTTCTTGACACCCACGAAGGCGGCCGGGCACGCCGAAGCGTCTGTACTACATTCCCGAGACTAAGTTGCAGCGGTACTAGATGCGCCTCGTCGAGGCGCTCATCAGCGCGCTGTTGGTGGCGGGCCTGTACGCGACGATGTCGTACGGGCTCGCCATCATCTATGGCGTGATGAAGATCATCAACCTCGCCAACGCAGGCGTGATGATGCTGGCGGCATTCACCACGTTCTTCCTCTGGCAGACCTTTGGGCTCGACCCGCTGGCCTCAGTCCTTCTGGTCGCGCCGCTGTTCTTCATCGTCGGTGCATTCATCGAGGTGGTCTTCGTCCGCCGGGTCCTGAACGAGAAGCCCGTGATCTCCTTGCTGCTCCTGTTCGGGATCCTGCTCGTCATGCAGCAGGGTGCCAGCTTCGCGTTCCACGGCGGCGACGTGCGATCCGTCAGACCCGCATACGTGCAAGAGGTCGTCCATATCGGCGACGTCACGCTCGCCTGGACCCGGCTGCTCGTGTTCGTCGCCGGCGCCATCATCCTGGTTGGGCTCGAGGTCTTCCTTCGGCGGACGTTCCTCGGCCGCGCGATCCGTGCTCTCGCGCAGGACCGAGACGCCTGCCGGCTCGCGGGCATCGACGTAGAGCGTGTCTCGATGATCGCCTTCGGCCTCGGCAGCGCGCTCGCGGGCGTCGCCGGATCCCTCCTGACGCTCGTCTTCGCGTTCGACCCGGTCACGCCGTTCAGCGTGCTGCAGCTCAAGAGCTTCACGATCATCGTGCTCGGGGGCCTTGAGTCGATCCCCGGGGTCGCCGCGGCCGCCTTCCTGCTCGCCGCCGCGGAGAACCTGACGGTCACGCTGACGAAGCCGCAGCTCGAGAACCTCGTCTCCTTCGTCCTGCTGGTGGTGGTCCTCGTCGTCATGCCCGGGGGCCTTGCGGCGGTGATCCGCCGGCGACGGCTCGCGTGACCGCCTACCTGTCGCGCTACTCGAAGCGCGCGCTCCTGATCGGCCAGGTGGTCTTCATCCTCGTCGCGGCGATCGCGATCGCGCTCATCCCGGTGATCGACGAGCGCTCGTTCAATCTGCAGCGCATCGCGTTCTTCCTGCTCTGGTACGCGATCCTCGCCTCCACCTGGAACATCATCGGCGGCTACGTCGGGCAGATCTCCTTCGGCCACGCCGCCTTCCTTGGGATGGGCGCGTATGTCACCGGCATCCTCTGGTCCCAGGCGAAGTGGTCTCCGCTCGTGACCCTACCCATTGCCGGTCTCGCAGCGGCCGGCTACGCGGTGCTCGTCGGGATCCCGACGCTCAGGCTGCGCGGGCCGTACTTCGCGATCGCGACCATCGGCGTCGGCGAAGCGACCCGGCTCTTCTTCACGAACTTCGACGACATCTTCGGGGTGACCCTCACGAAGGGCGTCACGGGTATCTCGCTGGGCGGCGGGTCCATGCCCACCATCGAGCCGGTGGTCGTCCTCAACGCGACGGTGGTCGTGTTCGTGGTGGTGATGCTGACCACCATGTGGATCCGCGCGGGTCGTTTCGGGCTCGGCCTCTTCGCAATCAACATGGATCGCGATGCGGCTGAAACGGCCGGCGTGCCGACCGCTCGCCTCCAGGTGGTCGCGCTCGCGGTCTCGGCGTTCTTCGCCGGGAGCGCCGGCGCGCTCTATGCGATGCGGCAGCAGTTCCTCGATCCGTCGTCGATGTTCGGCTTCGACAAATCCATCGCCCTCGTCCTCATGCCGGTGGTCGGCGGTCTCGGCACGGTATGGGGCCCGGTCTTCGGCGCGGTGCTGTATTTCCCGGTACAGGATCAGTTGACGCGGGTCGTCAGCGACCCGTATCTGCCGTCGCTGATATACGGCGTGCTCCTGATCGTCATCGTGATGTTCGAGCCGCTCGGCGTCGCTGGCCTGCTCGGACGCAGCACGAAGTACGCGCGAGCCCTGCTCATGCCGAAGGACGGCGAACCGTGAGCGCAGGCGAGCCGATCCTCGTCGGACGCGCGGTGACCCGCCGGTTCGGCGGCCTGATCGCGGTGAACGCCGTGGACCTGGAGGTGCGCGAGGGCGAGATCTTCGGGCTCATCGGTCCGAACGGCGCGGGCAAGACGACGTTGTTCCGGCTCCTTTCAGGCGTCTACGCGCCGAGCAGCGGTTCCATCGCGCTGCGGGGCAACGAGATCGGCGGGCGCTCGGCGCACGCCGTCAACGCCATGGGGATCGCGACGACCCACCAGATCGTCCGTCCGTTCGCGGAGATGCCGGTCGAGAAGAATGTGCTCGTTGGCGCGTTGTACGGCCGCAGCCGCTTGCGCGGTCGCGCCGCAGACGCCGAGGTCGATCGCATCCTCGAGCTGACCGAGCTCACCCCGCACCGCGCGACGCTGGGACGGTCGCTCACACTCGCGCGCCGCAAGCGGCTCGAGGTCGCTCGCGCGGTCGCAACGAAGCCGGACGTGCTGCTCCTCGACGAGGTGGCTGCGGGCCTGAACCCCACCGAGGGCGCACGGATGATCGACCTGATCAGAAAGATCCGCGCATCCGGGGTCACGATCGTCATGGTCGAGCACGTGATGAAGGCGATCATGTCGCTCTCCGACCGGATCATGGTCATGGACCTTGGGCGCAAGATCGCGCTTGGGACACCGACCGAGATCGCGAACGATCCCGCCGTCATCAAGGCGTATCTGGGCGAGCGCGCGGTGGCCTCCTGATGACCGCGGTCCTGGAGGTCCGCAACATCGCGGCCGCGTACGGCGACGTTCAGGCGCTTTGGGACGTGACCTTCAGCGTCGAGGAGGGGAAGGTCGCGACGCTCCTCGGCAGCAATGGGGCAGGAAAGACGACCACGCTGCGGGTCGTCTCGGGGCTCATGCCGGCGCTCGAGGGCGAGGTCCTGCTGCACGGCGAGCGCATCAGCGGCCTGTTGCCGCACCGCATCGTCGAGCTCGGTGTCATCCAGGTACCCGAGGGCCGGCACCTCTGGCCCAACATGACCGTGGAGGACAATCTCCTCCTCGGGGCGTACAGCACGCGGTCGCGCGGCGATCGGGCGGAAACGCTGCGCACGGTGTACGCGCTCTTTCCTCGCCTGGCCGAGCGTCGCGCGCAGCTCGCCGGCACGCTGTCCGGCGGCGAGCAGCAGATGGCCGCGATCGGCCGCGGGCTCATGGGGAAGCCGCAAGTCCTCATGCTCGATGAGCCGTCACTGGGGCTCGCGCCGATCCTGGTCGATGAGGTCTTTCGCGTGATCACGGACATCGTCGCGCGGGGCGTCACCGTCCTTCTCGTCGAGCAGAACGTGCACCGGGCGCTCGAGGTCGCGGCAACGGCGAGCGTGATCGAGAACGGCCGCGTCGTGCTGTCGAAGTCCGCGGCCGAGATGGCCGACGATCCGAACGTCCGGAGCGCGTACCTCGGGCTCTGATCCGGCCGGCGCGCATGACGCGCGGCGGCGTTCCTGCCTATCCTCGACGCAGTGACCGACATGCCCCCCGTCCTGACGCCGGCGTACCGGCTCGTCATCCGTCTGGAGATCGACAACCGGCCCGGCATGTTCGCCGAAGTGGCGCGGACCATCGGCGCGCGCGGCGGGAGCCTCGGCGCGATCGACCTGGTCGAGGCCACGCCGGCGAAGCACGTGCGCGACGTGACCGTGGACGTGCCGGACGAGGCGACCGGCGAGCGGCTCACAGAGGACCTGAAGGCGATGAAGGGTGTCGTCGTCCGGTCGGTGTCTGACCGCACCTTCCTCATGCATCTTGGCGGCAAGGTCGCGATGAAAGGACGTATCGCGGTCCGCAACCGCGACGACCTGTCCCTCGTGTACACGCCGGGCGTCGCGCGGGTCTCGCGGGCGATCGCGGCGGACCCAGAGCGCTCCTGGGCGCTGACCCAGCGGGCCAACGCGATCGCGATCATCTCGGACGGCACCGCTGTCCTCGGCCTGGGAAACGTCGGGCCGCTCGCCGCGTTGCCGGTGATGGAGGGGAAGTCGCTGCTCTTCGCAGATCTCGCCGGGGTGTCGGCGTTCCCGATCGTCATCCAACCCGGCACCGTCGAGCAGACCGTCGAAGCCGTCGCCCGGATCTCCGTCGGCTTCGGCGGCATCAACCTCGAGGACATCGCGGCGCCGGCATGCTTCGAGATCGAGCGCCGGCTGCGCGAGCGGCTCGACATCCCCGTGTTCCACGACGACCAGCACGGCACGGCGATCGCGGTCTTGGCCGGGCTGCGCAACGCGGCGGCCGTGTGCAACGTCTCATTGAACGATCTACGGGTCGTCGTCCTTGGCGCGGGCGCGGCGGGCATCGCGACGGCCCGGCTGCTGCGCATCGCGGGCGCGAAGCACGTGCTCGTGGCGGACCGGAACGGAACGGTCACCACGAGGCGGGCCGATCTCAACGCCGAGAAACGAGCCCTCGCGGAGGAGCTCGGCTCGGCCGACGCGGCGCGGCCGCTCGCGGAAGCCCTCAAGGACGCGAACGTGCTCGTCGGCCTCTCGGGCCCGCGCCTCGTGAGCATCGCGATGATCCGGACGATGGCGAGGCCACGCATTGTGTTCGCGATGGCCAACCCGGACCCCGAGGTCGATCCGGTCGCCGCAGCCGCCGAGGTCGACGTGATGGCCACCGGACGAAGCGACTTCCCTAACCAGGTGAACAACGTGCTCGCCTTCCCCGGCGTCTTCCGCGGGCTGTTGGACGCCCGCGCGAGCACCGTCACGACGAACATGGAGCTCGCGGCGGCCGCGGCCCTCGCCGACAGCGTGCCCGCGGCGCTACGGTCGGCGGAGTACATCCTCCCGTCGGTCTTTGACGCCGCGGTCGTGCCCGCGATCGCGAAGGCGGTGAGTGCGGCCGCGCGCGCCGACGGCGTCGCGCGCCGGACCGATCGCGATGCCGCGCCCGGTCCTGCGGGCAGGACGATCGCCGGGTAGCTGGCACCGCGCATGCAGCCCGCGAGGGCATGAACAAGCGACCCGAGCGCACGGACGACACCTCACCGCGTCCGGTCGGGAACGAGAGCAGCGAGGAGGACCTCGTTGTCGACGACGACGCGGATTTCACCGACCAGCCGCTGACGACCGACGCCACCGAGGTGGTCGAAGAGAGTGACGGGGACGAGGTGTTCTTCCCGCCGACGGACCCCGTTGTCCGTGCCGGTCCGGGTGGACAGCCCGAGATCGTGGGCGGCTTCTCGCCGACGGCCGAGCCGACCGCGCCGGAGCGATCATCCGATGGCCGTATCGGCGACGAAGCGCTCGCCGACGCGGTGCGGGACACCTTGGCGCTCGACGCATCGACCGCGGACCTCACGCTCACCGTCGACGTCGTCGATGGCGTGGTCCACCTCCGCGGAACGGTCCTGAGCATCGACGACAGCGAGGACGCGGAAGCGATCGCACTGTCCGTGCCCGGCGTCGTCGAAGTGGTCGACGAGACGGAGATCCCCGGCTAGCGCCCTTTCCACACGGGCGGGCGCTTCTCCAGGAATGCGGTCACGCCCTCACGAAAGTCCTCCGAGAGATACGCGAGCCCGACGATGTCCTCGCCGGCGCCCAGTCGATCCCGCTCGGACTCCAGAACGCGGAGCACCGCCATCTTCGTCGCGCGGATGGTGAGTGGTGCGTTCTTGCTGATCCGATCGGCGAGCGCGGCCACGTGCGCCTCGATGCGCTCGAGCGGCACGACGTCGTTGAACGCGCCCGCGATCTGCGCTTCGGTGGCCGTCGCGAGCCGCCCGGTGAACAGCAGCTCCTTCGTGACCGCGGGACCGACGATCTGGACGAGCCGAGCGATGTTCCGGAGGGAGAGTGTGTTGCCCACCGTCTGCGCGATCGGAACACCGAATCGCGCGTTGTCTGCCGCGATGCGGATGTCGCAGGCGAGCGCGAGCGCCGCGCCCCCGCCGGCGGCGACCCCACGGATGAGCGCGATCGTTGCCATCGGCAACCGCTCCACCGCGGCGATCGTGCGTTCGACGTGCTTCTCGTAGGCGAGCGCGTCCTCGAGCCCTCGGATCTCGCCGACGTTCCGGATGTCGCTACCCGAGACGAACGCCTCATTCCCGGTTCCCTGGAACACGACCGCCCGGATCGCGTCGTCGGCCGCGAGATCGGCGCAGATGTCGGCGAGGCTCGCGTACATCTCCTGGGTGAGCGCGTTGCGCGCCTCTGGCCGGTCGAAGGTGACCCATGCGACGTGGTCGCGCCGCTCGAGGCGGACCGTCACGCTGTGGTCACGAGCGGCGCGTCGATGTCGGCCACATCTACGCTCGCTTCACGGGCCGCGGTAGGCACCGATGACCTTGTCGTAGAACGCGAGGAGCTGATCGGTCACGTGCGACCAGTCGAACTCGCGCGCGCGCGTGGATCCGCCCTCACCCAGGGCTTTTCTCAGCTCGGGCTTGGTGACAAGCCGCTCGAGCGCGGTGCAGAGCGCGTCGACGTCGCGCGGCTCCACGAGAAGGCCGGACAGGTTCCGCTGGATCACCTTCTTGTAGCCGTGGATATCGCTCGCGATCGCGGCGGTGCCCGCGGCCATCGCTTCGAGCAGCACGATGCCGAACGACTCCTGGCCGGTGGACGGTGCGCAGAAGATGTCGGCCGTCTTGTAGAAGCGGGCCTTGTCGAGCTCGCTCACCCGGCCGGCAAAGAGCACATCCGCGACGTGCTCCTTGTGCACGAAGTCCCGGAGATCGCCGAGCTCTGGACCGCGGCCGCAAACGATGAGCCGGGTCGCCGGATAGCGTTCCTTCAGCTTCGCGTAGGCACGTACCAGGTAGAGCGCGCCTTTACGCGGCTCGACCCGGCCGACGAACAGGATGTTCGTCTTGCCGTCCCCGTACTCGGGAAATGGCTTCGCGTTCGCGAAGAAGTCGACGTCGACGCCGTTCGGGATGATCTCGTAGTCGCCTGGGAAGTAACGCGATATGAAGTGCCGCGCCGCGCTCGATACGGCGATCCGGCCGTCGAGCCTGTTCATGTAGCGCTGTGCGATCGGCCGGAACGCCCAGTAGCTGAAGGAGAAGCCGCCGAACGCGTGGAATGTCGCGACCTGCGGGCAGGACTTCCGGTCGAGGATCTGGGCGGAAAGCAGCGGCACGAGCGGCTCGTGGTGGTGGATGATGTCGAACTGCTCGCGATCGAGGATCCTGGTCACGAGGTACTCGAGGCGCGCTGACAGCGTGATCCGGCCGACGCTCCCGTTGTACGGCACGGCAATGGCCTGGCCGATCTGGATCACATCCTGCGCGGGCGGGTCGTCGCCCCATGGCGCGGTGATGATGCGCACCTCGTGGCCACGGTCGCGGAGGTTCTCGTAGGTCTCGCGGATGTTGTCGTTCGCTCCACCTGGTCGCGGGTACGCGTAGGGACTGACGATGCCGATCTTCATACCGGCCGCGTCTTCCGGCGGATTCGGCGCCGCGCACGCTTGTACGGGTCACGGACCATCGACCGCCATTGCTGCACCGCGACTCCGTCCAGATGCTCGCGGAGGGTCCACGTGCGGCCCAGGGCGCGCGTGGTCCGCGCGAGGATCGCCGCACGCAGGGCGTCGCCGTCGGCACCGGGGAACTCGGTCCAGGCCGTCCCGACGAGCTTCGCGTGGTGCGCGTCGCTCGACCCGGTCTCCGCGACCCGCAGCACGTGCTCGTTGAGGTGGCGCGCGCGTTCACCGCGCACGCGGCCGGCGTAGCTCGGGTTGCGGACCTCGATCCCGTCGACGAACGAGGATCCATCCCCGCGAGCCGCGAGCGTTCGCAGCGCGCGCTCGCCGACCGAGAAGGTGAGATAGGACAGCGGATGGGGGACGATCGCGAGGCCGCCGGCGCGGTGGATCGCGATCACGGTCTCGGGTAGTGGGCGGAACATCGGGATCTCGTCCTCGACGAAGAGCGCGAGCAGGTGCCCGGCGCGTGTCGTCACCTCGATGCCGGTCACGACGACGATCTTCGACCGGCGCTTCGCCGCAAGGTCGCGGAGGAGGAACGAGCCGCGGATGTCGTCATGGTCCGTGAGCGCGATGACGTCGAGGCCCACGGCCAGGGCGGCGTCGAGGATCTCCTCCGGCGAGTTCAGCCCGTCGCCGAGGTCTGAATGGAGCTGCAGGTCCGCCCTACCCACTGCGCGGACCGTAGCCCAGCGACCTCACCGCCGCCACACCGGCTCGAACACCGTCCACTGCTCGGGCGCGACGCTGATATGCGGCTCGAGCACCGCCGCCCAGCGGCGCACCCCTTCCCGCACGTCGGCGTCGCGATCGCCGGTCCGCTGCAGCTCGAGCTCCGGCTCGAAGACCGCGCGAAAGATGTTCCCGTCCCGATGCGCGAACGCGGGCATGAGGACGGCGCCTGTCCGAAGGGCCAGCGCGACGTGCGCCGACGGAAGGAGCGCCGGGCGTCCGAAGAAGAGGACCCGCTCTCCGACACCGGTCACGGCGCGGTCCGCGATCACGCCCAGGACACCCCCACGCTTGAGGATCCGAGCGATGCCCAACGCGGAGTCGGTCTCGACGAACCGCAGACCCATCCGCGTGCGCGCCCGGTTGATCGCCCGCGCGAGCTCACCGGACTCGTTCTCGATCGGGAGCGTGATCTGGTGACCGTTCGCGACGATGATCTGGCCGCAGACGGAGATCGGTCCGACATGCGCGCTGGCGACAACGACGCCTCGGCCGCTCGCGGCGGCGGTCTCAAAGCGCTCCCACCCCTCCGTGACGACGGTCCGTTTGACCTTCTCGTGGTCGAGGCGCGCCAGCCGGAAGATCTCGATGTAGTTCCGCAGCTGTTCCACGAACGCCTGCCGTACGAGGCGTTCGCGATCGCGCCGGTCGGGGGCGACGATGGCCAGATTCTCACGGACCGCGGCGCGCGAGGCCTCCGACGCGCGATACGCGATGGCTCCGCCCAGCATCGCGATCGGCAGCTCGAGCGACGACGGGAGCCTGGGCAGGGTGCCCTCGGCGACCCGAACGGCCGCGCTGGCGATCACGTGGCGGGGGCGAGGACCGGCTGCGGCCACATCGGCCGGAAGATGTACCACTGGTCCGGCCACCGGGTGACGAAGGTCTCGAGCCCGCGGGCGATCGCCTGCGTGGCGCGCTGGACGTCCTCCGCCGCCTGCTTCGTGCGCTCGACGAAGATCGGGGGAAGCGCGATGCCGGTGAAGGTGTTGTCCTTCCTGCGGACGACCGCGGCGACGACGATCGGCGCCCCGGATACCCGCGCGAGGTTGGCTGCGACCGAGGGGAACGCGGTCGGGGTGCCGAAGAACTCGGCCTCGACGATGTCGAAGGCCTGCGCGCGCGGTCCGAGATCCATCATCAGGCCGACCATCTCGTTGCGACGGAGGGCGCCGAGCACTTTCTTCGCGGCGCCGTCCGGGGCGAGGAGGGTGATGTTCTTGTGCGCGCGGTTGCCGACGAGGAGATCCATCAATCGCTGGTTCTCGAGGTCGTCGGCGATCACGTTGAGCGGGATCTCGTCCGCGATGCGCGCGCCACCGAGCTCGAAGTTCCCGAAGTGGATCGAGACGAAGATGACGCCCTTGCCCAAAGCGAGAGCGCCGCGGAGGTGCTCCCACCCCTCGACCGCGACGAGTCGCTCGAAGTCCGCGACGCTGAGGCGCGGGAATCGCATGATCTCGACGATGTACTTTGCGAAGTTGCGGAACGCCCGCCGCGCGACCTGTGCGACCTCACGGTCGGTGGACGGCCGGCCGAGGACGATCGCGAAGTTGCCCTTCGCGATACGCCGCTTCGCCGTCCAGGCGACGTAGCCAAGCTCCCCGAAGACGACGGCGCATGCATAGAGGGGACGCGCGGGGAGGCGTTGCGCGACGCCCGCCCCGATCCGCCAGCCCCAGAAGCCGAGACCCTGGACGACTCGGTCGATCACGACGCCTTGCCGACGAGGGTCTCATTGTCGCGGCCGGCGATGAATTCCTCGACCCGGACACGCGCGCGGTCATCGTGGATCTGCTTCGGCGGGGACTTCATGAAATACGACGCCGGAGCGACGATGGTGCCACCGAGACCACGGTCCAGCGCGAGCTTGCAGCAGCGGATCGCGTCGATGACGACGCCGGCGCTGTTCGGCGAGTCCCACACCTCGAGCTTCACCTCGACGTTCAGCGGCACGTCGCCGAACGTCGTGCCCTCCATCCGGATGTAGCACCACTTGCGGTCGAGGAGCCACGGCACGTAGTCGGAAGGCCCGACGTGCACATCGTTGGGGCTCATGTCGTAATCCAGCATGCTCGTCACAGCGTTCGTCTTGCTGATCTTCTTCGACTCCAGACGCTCGCGCTCGAGCATGTTGAGGAAGTCCGTGTTGCCACCGAAGTTCAGCTGATAGGTGCGGTCCAATCGGACGCCGCGGTCCATGAACAGGCGGGTGAGGACGCGGTGGGTGATCGTCGCGCCGACCTGCGACTTGATGTCGTCCCCGATGATGGGCAGCTTGCGGTCGGCGAAACGCTTCTGCCAGTACGGCTCGCGACCGATGAACACCGGCACGCAGTTGATGAATGCGCAGCCGGCGTCGAGCACCTGCTCGACGTACCACTTCGTGGCCTCCTCGCTGCCGACAGGCAGGTAGGAGACGACGACGTCCACCTTGCGCTCCTTGAGGATCGCGACGATGTCGTCGGTCGGCCCATCGGCCTTCTTGACGACCGCCGCGAGGTACTTCCCGATGCCGTCGTGGGTCATGCCGCGCGACACCATCACGCCGGTCTTGGGTACGTCGGCAAAGCGGTAGGTGTTGTTTGGCGCTGCGTAGATCGCGTCCGCGAGGTCCTTCCCGACCTTGTTCCGGTCCACGTCGAACGCCGCCACGAACTCGACGTCCCGCAGGTGATAACCGGCGAGATCGACGTGCATCAGGCCGGGGATCTTGTCGCCTGGCTTCGCGTTGCGGTAGTAGTGAACGCCCTGCACGAGCGAGCTCGCGCAGTTTCCGACACCGATGATCGCGACGCGGATCGGGCGCCGGCGGGTGGTCGGTCTGCCGACGCGACGTGCGGTCGTCTTGGTCCCCTTTCGGGTGATCGTGGTGGAAGCGGCCATGGCTATTGGGTTCCTTCCTTGGTGGTGGTGTTGAGCTCGTGGGCCACGAAGGCGATGCGCTGGAAGAGCGTGAAGACGGAGAGCAGCGCGACCGCGGCGAACGCCGCCACGAAGAGCTGATAGAGATCGAGCACGCCCCACAGCCCGATCCCGACGAGCAGAACGGTGAGACGCGCCTCGCGCGGCATGAGACCGACCGTCGCAGTGGCACCCATGGACTCGGCCTTCGCGCGGACGTAGCTCACGAGGGAGGACGCGACCAGTCCGACGAGCGCGGACCAGAACAGAAGTGGGTCGCCGAGCGCCGCGCCGAGCGCGGCCGCGCCGCAGGACAGGGCGGCGTCGGATACGCGATCGAGCGTCGAGTCGAGGAACGCGCCGAAACGCGTCCCGCCACCGGCGGCCTTCGCGAGCTGGCCATCGAGCGTGTCGGCGAGGGCACCGACGAGCAGCACGATGAGCGCGGGAAGCGGTCGCGCCGTCGCGAGGAGCGCCGACCCGGCGAACGTCACGAGCACACCGACCACCGTCACCGCGTTCGCGGTGATGCCGAAGCGGTGCAGCCCGCGCGCGAGGGGCGCGAGGCCGAGTCTGGTTCCCTCGGCGACCTCGTTCGGCATCAGGCCGTGGCTCATCGAGAGCTGCTCGGATTCATCAGGGTGCGGAAGCCGCGCTCATGGAGCTGCGCGAAGCGCTCGCGGTCGAAGGTGCAGCGGACCTCGCGCCCGACCCGCACGGTCCTGACCACTCCCGCGCGACGCAGGCGGCGCAGATGCCAGGAGAGCAACGGTTGGGACAGCCGGAGGTGCTCGGCGAGCTCCGTCACGGTGTGTTCACCGTCGGTGGCGAGGAGCTGCAGGATCCGCAGGCGCGTGTCGTCGCCCAGCGCGCGGTAGTACACGCGCAGATCGCGGATGCTCGCCTCGGTCAGCAAACGGCTTCTCCCTTGTCGCGCGCGAAAGAAAAACTATCGCTTATGTATTGTCGCAGGCTCGAAATTCATGTCAACCGCGCCCTTTGCGGTCTTTCGCCGGCAGGCGAGCGGTTACTTCCGCGCGGTGTTGAAGATCTCGGCGAGCTCTTGGACGGTCTTTTCGGCGCGGCCCTCGCGGAACGCGTCGGCGACGCAGGTCTCGAGGTGCGAGCCGAGGATCATGGTATCCACACGCTCGAGGGCCTTCTCGATCGCCATCGTCTGCTTGAGCACATCGACGCAGTACGTGTCCTCGTCGACCATGCGCTCGACCGCTTTGAGGTGGCCGGCGACCGACCGGAGCCGCGCTGCCACGTCCTTCTTGGTGTCGGGCTTCATGCCGCCATCGTACCCCCGGGGGTAGGGGAGGGGAGGCCTCAGTGAACCGCCATACTCGGTGGATGCCACACCCTCGCCGGTCGCAGCGCCCGACCGGCGTTTCTCCGTTGTTCACCGCCGCCGAAATGGCGGACGATCCGGCGAAGGCGAAGGGGCGACCGCTCGCCGCCCGGGTCCGGCCTCGCGATCTCGACGAGTACGTCGGTCAGCCACACCTCGTCGGTCCGGGACGGGTGTTGCGTAAAGCCATCGACGCGGGGCAGCTCCCGTCGATGATCCTCTGGGGCCCGCCGGGCACCGGGAAGACCACGCTCGCGGCCATTGCCGCCCGCCGCGCGAACGCGCGCTTCGTTGGGCTGTCAGCCGTCTCCGCCGGGGTCGCCGATCTCCGGCGCGTGATCGAGGAGGCCCGCGAGCTCCGCCGCGCGACCGGCGAGCGGACGGTCATGTTCATCGACGAGATCCATCGCTTCAACAAGGCGCAGCAGGATGCGGTGCTCCCGTTCGTCGAGGAGGGTGACGTGACGCTCATCGGCGCGACCACCGAGAACCCGTCGTTCGAGGTCATCTCCGCATTGCTGTCGCGCTCCCGCGTGTTCGTCCTCCAGCCGCTCGGTGAAGACGACGTGCGCCTCATCGTCGAGCGCGCCCTCGCCGACCCTCGGGGGCTGGACGGCAAGGTGACGGTCGCACCCGACGCGCTCGGCTCGCTCGTCGTCGTCGCGAACGGCGACGCCAGGGTGGCACTCAACACGCTGGAGCTCGCGTCGGACGCGGCCACCGCCGATCCGCTGGGCGGCCGGCACGTCGATCTCGCCGCGGTGAAAGACGCCTTGCAGCGCCGCTCGCTCGTCTATGACCGCGCCGGCGACTCGCACTACGACACGATCTCCGCGTTCATCAAGAGTCTTCGCGGCTCCGACCCGGACGCATCGCTGTACTGGCTCGTGCGGATGATCGACGCGGGCGAGGATCCGATGTTCATCGCGCGGCGCCTCGTCATCCTTGCGGCAGAGGACGTCGGCCTCGCGGATCCGCAGGCGCTCGTCATCGCGGCGGCCGCGCAACAGGCGGTCCATCTCATCGGCCTGCCCGAGGGTTACTTCCCGCTCGCCGAGGCGAGCGTCTATCTCGCGCTGGCGCCGAAGTCGGACTCCATCAAGCGTGCCGCAGGCGCCCTGACGGCCGATATCGAGGGGACGCGGGCCGATCCGGTGCCGCTCCACCTGCGCAACGCCGTGACCGGGCTCATGCGCGGCCTCGGGTATGGCAAGGGGTACAAGTACGCGCACGACAAGCCCGAGCACTTCGATCCCGACGAGACGTTCCTCCCGGAGTCCCTGTACGGTCGTCGCTACTACGAGCCCACGGACCTCGGCGCCGAGGCAGCGCTCAAGTCGCGCGTCGAGGGCCTCCGCCGAAGCGTGAAAGAAGCAGGCCAAGCTCGAACAAGAGATACATCGGGACCGCGACCAACGTCTGGTTGAACGGGTCCGGCGTCGGCGTGATGATCGCCCCGAGCATGAAGCAGATCAGCACGACGTAGGGCCGCCGCTTCGCGAGCCACGACCGCTGGACAAGACCGATCCGAGTGATCGCGAAGATGATGACTGGCATCTCGAACACGAGACCGACGCCGAGGATGAAGGTCGTCACGAACGAGATGTACTCGCTGGCCCGCGGCGAAGCCTCGAACACCTCGCTGCCGAACGTGAAGAGAAAGTTGATCGCGTTCGGCAGGAGCAGGAAGTAGCAGAATGCCATGCCGCCGATGAAGAGCAGCAGCACGAACGGGCCCAGCGTCAATAGGAACCGCCGCTCCTTCGGCCGGAGCGCGGGATCCACATAGGCGTAGATCTCGTAGAGGATCACCGGCATCGCGAGCGCGATCCCGCTGAACAGCGATACCCGCATGTAGGTCGTAAAGCCCTCGGTCGGGCTGATGATCTGGAGTGGCTTGCCGAGGTGCGCGGGCGCCTCGAGCAGCAGGATGATGTCCTTCGCGAAGTAGAAGCCGACGCCGGTCGCGACGAGCACTCCGAACGACGCGACCATCAGGCGGCTCCGGAGCTCGCCGAGATGCTGCATCAGCGACAGTTCCTTGTCGCGCTCCGGGAGGTTCTTGCTCACCGCGCAAGGTTAGAATCACCATCGGAGCAGGGCATTTCGCGGCGCGCTCCGATCAGCCCCCGTAGCTCAGTGGATAGAGCGCAGGCCTCCGAAGCCTGAAGCAGCGGTTCGAGTCCGCTCGGGGGTACCGGCGATGCCCGTCCGGAGGGCTACGGCTCCTGCAGCTCGTTCGCGGGACGCAGTCGGCTCACGTGGAGCCAGTACTTCCCGAAGCGGTTCTTCACGAGCCACTCTTCGCCGTTCGCGGAGCCCTTCACGAGCGTGCCCTCGCGCCATTCACCGCTGTCCGCGGCGCGGTACTGCACCGTCACGCCGGGGCGCAGCTCGAGCGGAGGGCTGATCACTTCAGGGCCACGATAGCCTCGTCGAGGCGCCGCACGTACTCGCCGAACAGCGGTTCGACGAACTCGTAGCGCCCGCGCGCCAGGTGCGCCACGAGCCCGCGGGCTTGCAGCGCCGCAAGCGCTCGGAGGACCTCCGCGCGCGGGACAGCTCCCGCGCCGTCGCTCGCGTACAGCACGGCCCCATGCGCGATCCGCTTCGCGACCGGTTGGAGGTACTTGCCTTTGCCGAGGTCGGCCCAGTGGAGCGCGAACGGCCGCTCCAGCTCGCGGAGGGCCTGTTCGATCGCGACGCCGATCGCCTCGCCGCTCACGACGCGCAACCCCGCGTCGCGCATGAGGTAGTAGAGGGCCGCGCAGACCTGCATCGTGTCCTGCGGGTGCCCGCCGGTCGCGTCGAGGATGCGGTCGACCTCGGCCTCGGTGATCGCGAGCTTCCGCTCGCTGAGCTTCTCCTGGATGTACGAGAGCCAGTCGTCCGGGTCGATGCCGAACCGGTGGCCCGCGGCGTCCGCGAGGTCGAGCGGCAGCGCGAACCGGTAGAAGGCGCGCCCTTTCCCGCTGAACAGCTGCTCCAGGATCCCCTCTTCCGAGCCGAGGAAGGCGTAGGACACCGCCCGTTGCGCCTGGAAGCGCGTGCGCATGAGGTCGAAGATCCGCGGTCCGAGCTGGCCGGCAGCCTGGAACTCGTCGAATGCGACGACGACCCGTTTGCCGGTCTTGGCGGCGAGCGCCCGAGGGAGATCGAGGGCGCCGTCGAAGAACCGTTGCGCGTTCTTCTCGCGCGCGAGCTCGAGCGCGACCTCGATGTGCTCGTACCGGATCTTGGCGGTCGGGCGCATCCCGGCAGCGACGGCCTTCGCGTGCTCGAAGCTCCGCTCCATGCCTGACACGTTCTCGAGGACCGCGTCCGCCAGGCGCTCCCCGAGCCCCCGGATGTCCGTCGCGCCCATGCAGTCGACGTACGCGTTGTGCAGGCCCTTACGGCGCAGCCGCCGCAGGATCTCCAGCATCACCGAGGTCTTGCCGATGCGGCGCGGCCCGGCGATGAGGATGTGGTTCCCGTCCGCGAGCCGCGCCGCGGCGCGGCGGATGTAGCCTTCCCGACCGACAAGGTCCGCCGCCGGCACGGGCCCACCGAGCGGGAAGTACGCGGCGGGGAGGGAAGCTTTGGCGAACGGGCGCGGCATCGCGCCTAAGCATACATTGAACGTATACAGTGGACGCATCTGCCGTATACACGTGCTACGATCTGGCCGGTGGGACGATCCGCTGAGGTTCAGGTCGCGCTCGAGCGCGCCGTCGCGGCGATCGACCGCGAGCTGGCCGCCAATCTCGAGCTCACGAGCATGTTCGACCAGACGAAGCAGGCGTTCGTCCTGGAGAACGGTCAGTGGCAGCTGCACCGCGCCACCATCGCCCGCGAGCTTCAGGAGGCCCACGCCTTCGTGGCCGACCTGTACGAGCGGATGCCCGAGGCGGAGTCCGCGATGGAGCGACGCGGGCCGGCGAACTCGCTGAAGGATGCGGATCGCGAGATCGTCGAGGCCTGGGAGGGCGACGCGCGCGAGGCCCAACGCCGCCTCCGCGCTGACCTCGTCCGCCCCCCGGCGTCGCTCCTGACGAGGCTGTTCTCGGCCATCGCTCGGTTGCTCGGCCGCTGAGCACCCTCCTCGGACAGCCTCGGCACGCTCCGTGCACCGGAGCGCCGCAATGTCGTTAGGGAACGGGAATGGGCCGAAGTTCGGTCGGGCGTACCGCGCCTACCGGATGCCGCACAAGCGCGGCCGCATGTCGCGGCGCCCGTCGGCCGCCGGAAAGCTGGGGGCGACGGCCGGCGTCCTCACCGCCATCCTCATCACGTTCGGCATCTTGGCCGGCACCGCCGCCGCGGCGTTCTTCGGCTACTTCGCCGCGGACCTACCGGCGGCGCACGAGCTCGCGACCGTCCCGGTGCCGCTCTCGACGTACATCTACGACCGGACCGGCGAGCACCTCCTGTACACGCTCGAGGAGCAACGCCGCGACCTCGTGAAGCTCGAGGACGTCCCTCAGCTCATGCAGGACGCCACGATCGCGATCGAGGACCACACGTTCTGGTCGAACCCGGGCATCGACGTCGGCGGCATCATCCGCGCGTTCCAGGTGAACGTGGCGCGTGGCGGCGTCACCCAGGGCGGCTCGACGATCACGCAGCAGCTGATCAAGACGCGACTCCTCGGCGACGAGCCGACGGTCACGCGGAAGATCAAGGAAGCGATCCTCGCGATCGAGGCGACGCGCACGTTCAGCAAGCAGCAGATCCTCGAGATGTACTTCGACCAGATCTTCTACGGCAATCAGGCGTACGGCCTGAAGGCCGCGGCGAAGACGTACTTCGGCGTCGCGGATCTCAGCCAGCTCACCCTGGGTCAGATGGCCCTGCTCGCCGGACTTCCGCAAGCGCCATCGGACTACGACCCGGTGCAGAACCCGACCGCCGCCGCGGCACGGCGTGCGCTCGTGCTCGACGCGATGGTGGAGCAGGGCTACATCAGCGACGCGAAGGCCGAGCAGGCGAAGGCCGAGCCGATCAAGGTGACGCCCGCGCAGACCTCCCTGTACGCGCCGCACTTCACGTTCCGGGCGCGCGAGCAGCTCATCCAGCTCCTCGGTGAGAAGGCCGCGTACCGTGGCGGCTACCGCGTCTACACGACCCTCGACTACAACATGCAGCAGCTCGCCGAGAAAGAGGTGAAGGACCACGTCGACGGGCTGAAGTTCTCGAACGTCGGCAACGCCGCGCTCATCACGATGGATCCGACGACCGGCGAGATCCTCGCGTACGTCGGCAGCAAGGATTACTACGACCATTCGCCCAAGGTGCAGGGCGACTACGACGTCGCCGGCATCGGGCTCCGTCAGCCCGGCTCGACGTTCAAGCTGTTCACGTACCTCACCGGCTTGCTGAAGGGCGGGATGACGGCGTCGACCGTTCTGAACGACGTCGAGTTCAACATGCCCGATGGCAGCGGGAAGACGTACTCGCCGAAGGACGCGACAAAGGAGCAGCACGGGCCGACGACGATCCGCCAGGCGCTGCGCGAGTCGCTGAACCTGCCGGCGCTCAACGTGACGCGCATGGTCGGCGTCGACGCGATCATCGATACCGTCCACCAGCT
Organism: Chloroflexota bacterium; assembly: GCA_030773995.1. Taxonomy (GTDB): domain Bacteria; phylum Chloroflexota; class Limnocylindria; order P2-11E; family P2-11E; genus UBA4735. Next base: position 1,673 of record JALYLX010000075.1, on the reverse strand, counting down.
CGGCATCCAGCGCGACTGGGACCGCTCGAGGCTGGGGCTCTCGTTCGGTATCGGGGCGGGGGAGATGCGCCTCCTGGACATGGCCAGCGCGTACCAGGTGGTCGCGAACTACGGGCGTCGGATCGACCCCACGTTCATCCTGAAGATCGTCGACAGCGGCGGCAAGGTCGTGAGGGACTTCACGAAGCCGGAGACCAAGCAGGTCATCGATGAGCGCTACGCCTGGATCATGACCAACATCCTCAAGGACAACACCGATCCGGTGCACGGTTCCTTCGTGTTCGGCCCGTTCACCTCGATCGGCCGGCCGGCCGCCCTGAAGACCGGGACGACGGACAACCTGCAGGACGTGCTGGCGATCGGCTACACGCCGACGCGGCTCACCGCGATCTGGATGGGCAACTCGGACAACAGCGAGATGAACGGCATCAGCTCGGCGCTCGGCCCGGGCATCCTTTGGCGCGACTACATGAAGACGGTCGTGGGCGCGCTGCCGCCCGATGACTTCAAGCGCCCGGCCGGGATCGTCGACAAGGTGGTCTGCGTCAATCCCGCGCTCACCGGCGGCAACGGCTCGGGCAAGCTGCCCGGCCCGAACTGCCCGTCGAATTTCCGCTGGACCGAGCAGTACGTGCAGGGCACCGAGCCGACGAGCGACGATCGTGACGTGTACCTGCCCGGCGGCTGCTACAAGATCAGCATCCCGTTCCCGGACTGGACCGGTGACATCGCGAAGTGGGCGAGCGCCGCGAACGGCGGCGCCTACGGCTACGGCCGGTTCAGCTGGAACCTCTGTGGCTACGCGAAGCCGAGCCCCTCCCCGTCGAGCAGCCCCGGGGCTCCATCGCCCAATCCTCCTCCGGGCCGGACCCCGGCGCCGACCCCAACGAAGAAGCCCTAGACCGAACCTAAACTTCGCGCGTGGTCACGAGGGGAGCCGAACCGACCTTCTACACGCCCGTCGACGCGGAGCTGCAGGAGCTCCAGCGGCGGCTGCTCGAGGTGGGGAGCGGCGGTCACCCGACCTTCGCAGCGGCGGTCGAGCATCTCTTCGGTTCGCCGGGCAAGCTGCTCCGACCGACGCTCGTGTTCCTGTCCGCGCGGTTCGGGCCGGCGCGCGATGGCGAGGTCGTCCTCAACCTCGCGCAGTCGCTCGAGCTCGTGCACACGGCGTCCCTCGTCCACGACGACATCGTCGATGAGGCCGAGCTGCGCCGGAACGTCCCCACCGTGAACGCCACGTGGGACGATGATGTCGCGCTCATCGTCGGGGATTACCTCTTCGCGAAGGCGTACGCCCTTGCGGCCGTGCTCCCCAAGCCGGAGGTCATCGCGATCGTGGCCCAGACCGTGTTCGCGCTCTGCGACGGCGAGCTGAACGAGGTGACGGCCACCCGCGCACTGCCGAGCGAGTCGAGCTACATGGAGCGGATCGAGCTCAAGACCGCGTCGCTCTACGCGGCCTGCTGCCAGGGCGCGGCACTCCTCGCGGACGCCGAGCCCGACGACGTCGCGGCGCTCGGGGCGTACGGCACGAGCCTCGGACTCGCGTTCCAGATCACGGATGACGTGCTCGATGTGGCGGGAGACGAGACCGATTTCGGAAAGACGGTGGGCCGCGATCTCGCCGAGGGCATGCCGACGCTGCCGATGATCTACGCGGTCGATGAGAC
>JALYLX010000074.1 GCA_030773995.1 Chloroflexota bacterium | reverse complement strand
TCGGGGGCCCTGCGGCTTCGGTCGGGCGAAGCCCTCCCTCGCCTGATAGTCCGCACTTATGCCGGCGGGTAACCGGCTGCGGTGAGGACCTTGCGCACGACGCGATCGTCGGCGGAGCCGCGAACGCGCACGGTCTTCGCGCCGAGGTCGACCGTGGCCGACTCGATGCCCTCGACCGGCTCGAGCGCTTCCTCGATCGTTCCGGCGCAGCCTTCGCAGTGGATCGCCGGCACGGAGTAGGTCCGCTCGGCGCGCGGCTCGGTCATTGATGCTTCTCCTCACGCCACCCCCTCCCGGTGGGGGTGGGCATCTAGAGTATCGCGCCGCAGCTCGGGCACCGGCCGGCGCGCTCCGAGCCAGACGCGCCGCACCGGCGGCACGTGAGCACGCCGGTGGCGTCCGTCGGGCGCACTCGGCGGATCTCGGACTCGAACGAGGATTCCCAGCGACGACGCATCCGCAGCTCGCTCGCGCTGCGTCCGCCACCAGTCAGGACGCTGAACCCGCCGAGCACCAGCACCAGGACGAGGACCCCGAGGATCTCGTTCACGGGCGCCGCTCTCCGGCATCGCGAAGGGTCGCGGCGAGCACGCGCAGATACGCAAGGTCATCTGCCGCGTCGATCCCGCTCACGTGAGGGCGGATCCGCGACGCGATCTCCGTCGCGAGCCGAGCCCGATCGCGCTCGGAGAGCGTTCCCTCGCGGGCGACGAACTCGCGCACGATCCGCTGCGCCTCACCGGACAGCCCGCGTACGCCGGCGGTGGCAACCGGGGCGCCGGGGCGCGTCACCGTGCGGAGCGAAAGCCAGTCGAGCTGCGGCTTCGGCGCACGAACGACGAACGTGCCGGCCGCGAGATCGCCGAGTCGCTGGGATCGCGACGTGAAGACGATCGACAACAATCCGAGCCCGTAGAACGACGGCAGGAAGTCCACGAAGCGGACGAGATTCCGGACGAACACCGCCACGAATCCCGCAGGGGACCCGTCCTCATTGATGACGCGCAGTCCGTAGGCGCGCTTCCCGATGGTCTGCCCGTTCCAGAGCCATTCGAGCAAGATGAAGTAGCTCCAGCCGAGGACGAAGAGGAGGAGGCGGATCACGCCGCCGAGGGCCGCCTCTCCCGGAGCGCCGATCTGGCCGTATCCGATCTCGAGGCCGGCGGTGATCAGGAGGGCGACGAGGAAGTCCACGACGGCGGCGAAGCCGCGGTTGCCGACGCCCGCGAGCGTGTAGCGGAGCACGACGTGATCAGGGGTCTCGACCTCGAGCCGCCCGACCCGGATCGCCACGTCAGCATGGTACGGTCGCCCGATGCGCGCGGTTCAATCCATCGACCGCTTCGTCGAGGATCACCGCGCGCGCTGGGCACGGCTTGGCGCGCTCGTCGAACGCGCGAGGGGCCGCGTCGCGCGGTTGTCAGCCGAAGAGGTGCTGGAGCTCGGCGCGCTCTACCGCAGCGCGACGAGTGATCTCGCTGTCGCCCGGCGAGACTTCCCGCGCGACGCTGTCGCCGAGCGGCTGAACGACGTGGTGGCCGCGGCGCACGCCCTCGTGTACAGCGAATCGCCGGCGAGCGGCCGGCGCCTCCGCCGGTTCGTGACGCGTGAGCTGCCTGCGGCGGCGCGCGCCGCCCTGCCGTTCACGCTCGTCGCGTTCGCGCTCGTCCTGCTCCCGGCGATCGTCACCTTCGCTGCGGGGATCATCCAGCCCGATGTCGCGAGCTCCACCCTGAGCGAGGAGGCGCGCCGCGCGCTCGTCGGGCGGACGCCAGGCGCCGAGATCCCCGCGGACATGCGTGCCCGCGTCGGCCCGCTCATCATCGTGAACAACATCACGGTCTCGATCGCCGCGTTCGCGGGCGGCATGACCGCTGGCCTCTACACGGTGTTCATCCTCGTGCTGAACGGCACCGAGCTCGGCACGGTCTTCGCGGTGCTGCAGCAGGCCGGTGTCGCCACCTCGCTGGTCATCTTCATCCTCGCCCATGGATTCCTCGAGCTGTCCGCGATCTTTCTCAGTGGCGGCGCCGGCCTCCGGCTGGCGTGGGCGATCCTGCATCCGGGCGAGCGGACCCGGGGCGATGCGCTGCGGATCGCGGGAGCGCAGGCGATGGCGGTCATGCTGCTCGTCGCGGTGACGCTGGTCTTCGCGGGCCTCATCGAAGGGTTCGTGTCACCCTCCACGCTCGCTCCGGCCGGCAAGCTCGCGGTCGGCGTCGTCACCGGGCTCCTTCTTTGGAGCTACATCCTGCTGCCCTACAACCAGCGCTTCTTCAGCTCGAGGTAGCGCTGGATCGCGGCCACGGTCAGGCGTTCGGCGGGGACGTCGACCACATGCACGCCACGCTCGCGTAGAAGCGCAAGCGCCCGGGCGCGCGCGTCGCGGACCTCTTCGGCGGCCACGCGCTCGTAGAGCTCGGTCGTCGACCGCGGTGTCCGTGCCGCGATCTCCGCGAGCTGCGGATCGGCCAGCAGGCAGCACAGCACGAGGTTGTTGCCGGCGAGTCGGTTCACCGCGGCAACAAGCGAACGGGACGCTTCGACGTCCACGAGATCCGTGAACAGCACGACGAGCGCACGGCGCGATGTCCGCGAGCGGAGGAACTCGAAGGCGGCGCGGTAGTCCGGCTCGGTCGTCGTGACCTCGAGCCGCCGCAGCTCCTCGGTCACCCGAAGGAACTGTCTGCGGCCCCGGCGCGGGAGCAGGTAGCTACGCACGTCGTCGGCGAATCCGAGCAACCCGACCTCGTCACCTTTCGCCGTCGCGACGTACGACAGCATGAGCGCCGTGTTGACGGCATGGTCGAGCTTCGTGAGCTCGCCGAGCGTGCTCGCCATCATGCGACCGGCGTCGAGCAGGATCAGGACGCGCTGCTGGCGCTCGGTCTCGTACTCGACGCTGATGGGCCGCCCGCGCCGCGCGGTCGCGGTCCACGAGATGGAGCGCGGATCGTCGTCCGGACCGTACTCGCGCAGCCGTTCGAAGACGCTGCCCGCGCCGGGCAGGCGCGCTCGGCGCTGGCCCGCGTCGTACGCGAGCCCGCGCCGGAGGCTGACCTCGTAGCGACGGATCTCGCGAAGGTTCGGATACACGTGGGCCGGAGCGTCGCCGGCAATGTCGCTCTGCCGCTCGACCAGATCGAGCGGTCCACGCTGCCGCGTGTGCAACGCGCCGAACCGGAACGAGCCGCGATACCGTGGTCGCGCGACGTACTCGACCGTGCCGGATGCGGCCGGCCCGAGCGAGGTGCCGGTCACGCGCGGTGCAACGGCGAACGAGGCCGGCACTTCGTCCCTGACCCGTAGCCGCAGGGTGCGCGCGGTGGGGTTGTGGAGGGTCAGGGCGATGCGGTTCGGAGCGCCGATGATCAGCTGCGGCTCGGCGACCCGCGCGACCTCGGCGGTCCCGAGCGCCGGCGCGAGCCGGTAATCGACGACAGCGAGGACGATCGCGGCGGCGAACACGACAGCGGCGAGGCCGACGAAGACCGGCGACAGGGTGCCGAGCGCGAGCAGCGCCGGCGCGCACAGCAGCAGGACGAGCAGCCGCGGGCGCGGGATGACCCCCGGCAGCTCCCGACGCCTCATCGCGGAACGTCGAGCCGGGACAGGGCGCGGCGGAGGACGGCGTCCGCGTCGAGACCCTCGATCTCGGCCTCGGCCTTCAGGACGACGCGATGGCGGAGGGTCGGGGGCACGAGCGACTTCACGTCGTCGGGCGTGACGAAATCACGACCGTCGAGCGCCGCCGCAGCCTTTGCGGCGCGGAGCAAGTGGACGCCGGCGCGCGGGCTCGCACCGAGGAGCAGGTCCGGAGACTTCCGCGTCTCGGCGACGATGCGGACGACGTAGTCGACGACCGAATCCTCCACAGTGACCTGGTCGACCTCGGCGCGCGCGTCGGTGAGGGCCGCTGCCGGCAGCTGCGCGAGCCCGCGCAGGGCGGCCAAGGGCTGGCCCTTGTCGTGGGCGCGCAGGATCGCGTGCTCCTCAGCGCCTTCCGGGTAGCGCATCACTGCCTTGAACAGGAAGCGGTCGAGCTCGGCCTCGGGCAGCGGGTACGTACCCTCGTACTCGACCGGGTTCTGCGTCGCGAGAACGAGGAACGGATCGGGAAGCGGGCGCGCGTCGCCTTCGAGCGTGACCTGCTTCTCCTCCATCGCTTCGAGGAGGGCCGATTGGGTCTTCGCCGGCGCGCGGTTCACCTCGTCGGCCAGCACGATGTTGGCGAAGATGGGGCCGAGCCGCATCCGGAACGACGACGTCGCGAGCTCATACACGGACGTTCCGACGATGTCGCTGGGCATGAGGTCCGGCGTGAATTGGATGCGCTTGAACGAGCCGCCGACGAGCTGGGCGATCGTGCGCGCCAGCAGCGTCTTCGCCGTTCCCGGCACCCCTTCGATCAGAACGTGGCCGCCGAGGCAGAGTGCGAGGAAGGACAGCGTGATCGTCTCCTCCTGTCCGACCACGATCCGGTGCACCTGGGCACGGAAGGCCTCGCCCGTCTCCTTGAGCGTCACGTCGCCTCCTCCGCGCGGATGAGCCGCGCCACGTCGTTCGCGGCACGTACGAGCGCGTCGTCGCGCAATCTACCGGCGAGCGCCGCGTGGAGGCGCCGGGCCTCCGCGGCACGCGACGGGCTCTGCGCCGCGATCGCGTTGGCGACGCGGTCGAAATCGCTCCGGGGGTCCAGGCCGGCATGCCGCGCGAGCTCGCGCCGTAGGTCGTCACGCAGCCTGCGGCGCGCGATCTCGCCATGACCCGACCGGCGCGCGAGCCCGGCGAAGCCCCGGATGTACTCCAGGCTCGACCGCGGAGGCCGTGGATCGAGCGGCAGCGGTGGACCGAGCCGCCGCCCGGTGAGCGCGAGGTAAACGAACCCGAGGGCGAAGGCGGCGAGGAGGCCTCGACCGAGCCAGGTCTGCTCCAGCAGCGCGGTGAAGCTGGGCGCCGGCCGCGCGCCGTGGTGGTACTCGTCGAACCCAACGCGCGCCGCGCCACCCGCGAGCGCCAGCGCGAACCGTCCGTTGTCGGCCAGGCCGATACCCGCGTTCACGAACGGTCCGAGCGAGCCAACGGCGAACACCCAGCCGCGACCTTCGCTCGCGAGCGCCACGATCGGTGCTCCGTCATCGAGGACGAGCGATGTCGCGTCGTCGCGCGGCCGCAGCGCGACGCCGTAATCGACATTGAGCGTGCGCACCGGCGGCGCGACGAATGCGATCGAGCGCACGGCCACGTCGCCTCCGCGCAGGGCGCTGCCGCGCGGCGACAGGCCGAAATCGTCGAGCAGCCGGCGCTCGTTCAGGCCGATGTCGGTCGCGATGACGAGGGTGCCGCCGGTGCGGACGAAGTCGTGAAGCAGCTGGAGGTCCGTGGCTTCGATGCTGTCGGTCGGACCGAGCACGAACAACGTCGTGATCCCGGCGCCGGACGGGGCGAAGCGGTCCCCCTGCACGGGGACCACCGTCAGCCCGACACCCTCGAGGTAGCGTCGCAGCACCGACGCGCCCCCAGGAGAGTCGTCGTAGATCGACGCGGAGCGCCCGAAGCCTGACCCGCCACCCGCCCCGCTACCGCTCGTGCCCGACGCGACGGCAAGAGCCGCCAGCGCGGCGAACAGGATGAGGGCGACGAGGACGAGCGGATCGACGCGTCTCACGCGGTCACCTGCACCGCGAGCGCGCGCGCCTGTGCCACGTCCGCATCACGCGCGTCGCGCAGCCCGAACCACACGCGCTCGTGCAGCTGCACGAGATCGCCGAGCGCACCCGCGGTCGGAAGCTGGGCCGCGCGGCGCAGCAGCTCGTGATCGGTGAGCGCCGGGTCGTAGCGCAAGGCTTCACGCGCGGCGAGGGTCGCGAACGCGTACAGGTAGAGCGCGTGGATGGCGTCGCGCGGCCGTCCGCTCCTGAACGCGTCGTCCGCCGTACGAAGGTGCACGCTCGGGTCGGTCCGCCGCTGGCCCGTACTGATCCCGAGGGCCGTCTCGCGCCGGATGCGTTCACGCGTGCCTCGGATGAGGAGCACCACGATCGCGAGCGCGACGAGCACGCCGATGACGGCCTGCACGTTCAGCAGCACGTTGGGGTCGGGGCGGCCGATGAGGTCGTACAGCCACCCCCCGAATCGCTGAAGGAGCCCGCCGACGATCGCGCCGAGGTTGAGGCGTTGTGCGAGCTGCTGATCCGTCGTGAGCGAACGCAGCTTCGCGTCCGCAGCGGCCGCGTCGACGCGCCGCGCGAGGCTCGCCGTCGCGACGGCCAGGTACCGGCTCAGCTCGGTGGCCTCACGTTCGACCGCATCGGGCGTCAACCGATCGGCGAGCGGTCCGTCATCGATCGCAAGCGTCGTGTCCTCGAGCTGCACGTCCGTCGTCTGCCGCAGAAGCCCGCGGGCCTGCGCGAGGATCGGCTCGCGCTCGGCGAGTGGGGCGGCCCGCGCCCGCTCGACCAGCGCGAGGACTTGGACCAACCGCTCGCGATACGCGGCCGTCGTGAGCGTGTCGGCGCGCGCGATGCCGCCCGTCGCGGACCACAGCGCGACGCCGAGGAGGAGCGCGGCTAGGTGACGCGAGGTATGGCCTCCGCCGCGAGCTGGAGGTCGAACGCCTCCTTCCGGACACGCAGGTCGTAGTAGAGGAGCGTGAACACGCCCCATTGGATCGGCGCCCAGAGCGCGTTCACGGCGAGATTCGCGACCTCCTGGAGCACCGTCCTCGTCGCGCCCTCCGTGACGACGGTCCCGAGGAACACGAAGGCGAAGAGGATCCCGAGGATGCCCTGCAGGATGGTCATCAGGGTGAGCAGACCGAGGATCCGCCACCGCGCGCCACCCGCGAGCCGCCACGCGCGGCGCAAGCCGGCGATCGGGCCGATGCCTTCGAGCGTCACCACGGCCGGCAGCGGCATCCACGACGCAACGAGGTAGAAGATCAGCACGAAGAGCCCGAGCACGCCGATGAACGCGGGGATCGGGTTGCGGAGCGCGGCGCTCACCCCCACCACCGCGAGGACGCCGAGGCTGACGAGCACGATGAACGCGACGAACGCCACGACGCTCGCGAGGATGAGCCGCACGCTCGCGCGCAGGCCGGTGCGCAGCGAGCCGCCGAGGGTCGCCGGCTGGCCGAGATAGCGCTTGGACATCGCGTCGACGATGGCCGCGGCCTGCACCGAGAGCACGAGCAGGCTCATGACACCGATGACGACGCCGTACGTGACGAGGCCGGACAGCTGGCTCGGCGTGAACGACGTGAAGCTCGTCGGGTCGCTGGGGTCGAAGATATTCGTCGGCAGGGTCGTGAACGGCGTCGTGTGGACGAAGGCGAGATTGAGCACGAGCGACACGATCGCCAGGACGATGTACGGCAGCGCCGCGAGGACGAGGAACAGACGGGGTGACGCGCGGTACAGGCCGATGGTCCGATCGACGATGTCGCCGACGCCCAGCGGCCGCAGGGTCGGCGCGGTGGCGTCCGTCACCGCGACATTGTCTACCGGTGGCTACTCCGCGCCCGCCGCAGCCGGCTCGGCTGGCGTGTGCGCCTCGCCCAGGCCCAGGCGGCGATACAGCCGCGCGAGGGGACGGGGTGCCCACCAGTTGAGATCGCCGAGAAGCCGCATCGTCGCGGGCACCACGAGCGCACGCACGAGCGTGGCGTCGATCGCGACGGCGATCGCCATCCCGAGCCCGATCGCCTTGATGATCACGACGTCCGCGAGGGCGAACGCGAGGAAGACGCCGACCATGATCGCGGCCGCGCCAGTGATGAGCCGGCCGATCTTCTCGAGACCCTCGGCGACGGCGTGGCGGTTGTCGCGCGTGCGGTTGTATTCCTCCTGCATCCGGCTGAGGAGCAGGACTTCGTAGTCCATCGAGAGTCCGAAGACGATGCAGAACATGATCACCGGCAGCGTGGGATCGATCGATGACGGCGTGAAGTTCAGCTGTGACGCCAGGTGGCCATCCTGGAAGATCCATACGAGGGCGCCGAACGAGGCGCTGATCGACAGGAAGTTCATGAGGACGGCCTTCAGCGGGAGGATCACGGACCCGAGCAGCAGGAACAGCACGAGGTACGTCGCCACGACGACGAATCCGACGGCGAGCGGTGTCTTACCCAGGATGAAGTCGATGGCATCGACGTCGTACGCCGTGAAGCCGGTGACGAGAAGCTCCGCGCCGGGCGGTGGCGCGACCGCGCGGAGGCTCGTCAGCAGTCCGCGCGAGGCGTCGCTTCCGATCGGGTCCGCGTTGTACGCGGTGAGCACCGCGACGTCCTTGCCGATGCTCTGCTTGATGCCCGCCTGGAGATCTGGCGGGAGCGCAGCCGGGTTCGTATACATCACCGGGTACTGCGCCTTCGGGACGTTCGGCAGGTCGACGATGCTCGCGACGTGCAGGACCCCGGGGATCGCGGCGATCCTGCGCGACAGGTCGTACAGCGCGTTCACGTTCTCAGGGCCGAGTGGGCTGCTGCCGTTCGTGAAGTGCACGACGATCTGGTAGGAGTTCTGGTCCTGGTTCGGGAAGCCATCGGTGATGGTGTGCAGCGCGACCCGCGACTCAGCGGTCGGCGGGAGCATGTCAACGTCGCCGTTCGCGAGACGCAGCCGCAGGAACGGTGAGCCGGCGAGCAGGATGAAGACGAGCACCGGGATGAGCACGACGAGCGGCCGGGCCATCACCGCGAGCGCGAGGCGGTGCCACAGGCCAGGCCCGCGCTGGGCCGTGCTGACCGGACGGCGGCGGATCCGGCGCCACAGCTCCGACAGGCGCAGGCTGTTCACCCGCGGTCCGAGCAGCGACAGGACCGCCGGCAGGAACGTGAGCCCGTAGAAGACGGCGATCGCCACGACGAGCGCGCCCGCGTAACCCATCGAGGCGAGGAACGTGCCCTGGTAGAAGAACATCCCCGCGAGGCCGATGGCGACCGTGATGCCCGAGAACGTGATCGCACGGCCGGCGGTCGCCATCGAGCGCGCGATCGCGTCGTCGACGGTCCGGCCGCGCGCGAGCTCCTCGCGGAAACGGTTCACGATGAAGAGCGAATAGTCGATCGCGACGCCGAGGCCGATGAGGGTCACGATATTGAGCGCGTACTGCGACACGTCGGTCGCGTGACTGAGCGTGAACGCCGCCGCGATCCCACCGACGACGGCGAGCATCCCGACGCCGAGCGGCAGCATCGCGGCGAGCAGGGTGCCAAAGACGAGCAGCAGCAGGATGAGCGCGAGCGGGAGCGAGACGTACTCGGCGCGCTGGAGATCGTTCTCGAGGATGGTGTTGAAGTCGTGGTTGATCGCGAGGTAGCCGGTGGCCTGCACCGTGAGCACGTCCGACGAGATCTTCGCGCGCAGCTCGGGGTAGTACTTCCCGGCCGTGACCGAATCGTCCTTCACGCTCACGATCGCAAGCAGGTTGTGCTGGTCCTTCGACACGAGGCTCGCGGCCTGCGGGCCCGGGTCGTACGCGGTCAGCACCTCCTGCACGCGCGGGTCGGTGCGAACGGACGCGAGTGCCTGCGTCACCGCGGCCTTGTACGCCGGGTCGGTCGCGAGCAGGGTGCCGCTCCCGAAGACGACGGTGAACGACGTCCCGGTCGATCGCGGCAGCTCGTCCTGGATGAGCTTCGCGGCGCGACCCGACTCGGAGGTCTGGATGATGCCGCCGCTCTTCAGATCGCCGCCGGAGGCGCTCACGGCGATCGAAAGGACCATCAGCGCGCCGGAAACGATCAGGAACGCCCAGCGGAACCGGTAGACCAGATGACCCCAGGCCGAGAACATGACGCCTTCCCCTTTGACTCAGAGCCGTGTTTACGCTGTAAACTACGGGCCGATGACCGCTCTGTCAACCAATACGCGTACGCCGCTGAGTCGCTTACGGATCGCGCAGGCCGCGCTCGCGATCGTCGATCGCGACGGGCTCGATGCACTCTCGATGCGCCGGCTCGGTGCCGAGCTCGGAGTCGAGGGTATGGCGATCTATCGCCACTTCCCGAACAAGGCCGCGGTCCTCGCCGGCGTCGTCGAGGCACTGCTCGCGGAGCTCGTGATCCCGCCGCCGTCCGATGTCCCGTGGCAGATCGTGTTCCGCGAGGTGTCGCGCGCGTACCGCGCCCTGCTGCTGCGGCATCCGCACGCCATCCCGCTGTTGGCCGCGTTGCCGCTCAGCGACCCCGCGGCCGCGCGCGCGGCCAGCGGGGTGATGGCGCAGCTGCGCGCCGCGGGCTTCGATGCGCAGACCGCGCTCAAGACGCTCGCGACGATCACGTCGTACGTCATCGGTGTCGCGCAGTGGGAGGTCGGGACCGCACCGTTCCGCGCCGAGGGCGCGCGCGAGTCCTTCGTGCTGCCCCCACATGCGGATCCGTACCTCGTGGAGCTCCTGCCGCAGCTCGCCGAAGATGACTGCGATGAGACGTTCGAGTTCGGGCTCGATGTGATCGTGCGAGGGTTGGAGACACGGTCATAATCAAGTCGTCGCCGGGGTGTGGCGCAGCCTGGTAGCGCGCAACGTTTGGGACGTTGAAGTCCCGGGTTCAAATCCCGGCACCCCGACAGGAACTACGCGGCCGAGATGGCCTCGAATCGATCGTCCAGCGCCTCTTCCGCGATCGTTCGGCGCGCGCGCGCGACGGTGCGCATGACATGGCAGTTCGCGCAGACGAGCTCGCACTTCTTCAGCTCATCGAGGACCGCGTCGCGTGCCCACTTTCCGACCATCGAACCGATCGCTGCCACTTTCATGTGGCCAGGTAAATGGTCCCAGTGCATCACATATGGAGGAAACGTTCGCCGCAGTCCGCACACGGACGACCCGCCTTCAGGGAGTCCATCCATACGTGGGCCGCTTCGCGGCGTGCGTGTATTCGTTCTTGGCGGCTTGCCTTACCGCGCTCCGCGTAATAACGCCGGTCGTAAGCGCATCGGCAATCACGGCAGTACGAGAACTGGCCGGTGCGCGAGCGTTGAAACTCGGTCGATGGCTTCGACTCCCCGCACATCGCGCAGCGTCGAATGATTTCGTGCGGCTCGTTGGCTCCTAGGCCACGGTCGGCGTCCACGTCTCTCCGCAAGCCGCTTCGGCCTCATGGAGCGCCCATGGGCCCCATCCATTGCGCTTGAAGGTTCGGATACTGTGGCAATTAGTACAGCCGAGCTCGCACTTCGCGATCTCGCTGAGGATCTCCTCTTCCGTTCGGCCCGCCCATGATCCGCCACTGATGTCGTCGATCTTCTCAAACGCGGGCAGGTGATCCCACTGCATCACTTGGGGATCGAAAACACGCCCGCAGTCGGTACACGGTCGTCCAGCCTTGATGCTGCGCAGCCAGGCGCCACGCGCGGACGCGTAGACGCTTCGAGACTTTCGGGGAACACTGCGCCTGACCTTCATCTCGTATCGCGCGTGACTGACCTCGGCGGAGCAATCCCTGCAGTAGACCTGGAGCCCATCTGCGTTCCGCGTGCTTCGATTGAAGGCAGAGCGAGGCTTGACCGCCGCGCAGCGCGAGCACCACTTCATCTCGTTGGTCAGATAGAATATCCGTTCTATTACCGGGAATCAAGTGGTCGGGCAAAAAAAGAGCCAGCTACCGAGAGTCCGCGGTCTCCATGACGCTGACCCCGTCCCCTACCCGGACCGGCCCGTCAGCCGCGACGACGTTGCACACGAGGCCCCGCCGGCCCTCGAGCATCGACTGGAATTCGTTCGGATCCGCGATGCCGTTCATCTCGCCGATGTGCGTGCAGGGATCACAGGAACCGTTCACCCGTAGGGTGATCGTGCCGATCCGCAGCAGTGCGCCCTCAGCGAGCGACCCGAGCGTGGGCATCCCCTCGACCGTGATCTGCTCGCGGAGGTCGCCAGGCTTGACGCCAACAGCGTCATGCGTGGAGCGATCGACCACCGTGACCGCGCGCCTCGCGCGTCCCACGTGCGAATCGCCCTCGATCCCGCCGCCGACTCGCACCGCGGCCTCGGCGACGTTCCGCATCGGCTTGCCGTGACCCTCGTGCAGCTGTAGCGAGACGACCCGGGCTGTCAGAGCGATCTCCGCATCACGGCATAGTTTCCCACGGTCCCGACCTCGGCGAATCCGTTCTCCACGTACATCGAGTGGGTGCCGTGGTAGCTGCTCGTCGCGAAGGTCTCCCATTCCCGGAGCGGCGCGCCGGGCCGGCGCGCGAAGCCCTGCGCGTGTTCGAGGCCTTCCGTCCGGAATCCCTCGAGCGCGGCCTTCAGCAGCGCGGTCCCGACACCCTGGCCGCGCCGGTCCGGCGCGACGACGAAGCACATGAGCACGCCGGTCCGACCAGGCATGTCCCCGAACGCGAGAGCGAAGCCACGCGGATTCGCATACGCCTCCTTGGGCTGCGCATTCAGCCACCCGACGACCTTCCCGTCGTGGTACGCCACGTAGCCGCGCGCTTGCTGAGCGCGGATGCGCCCGGCCTTCTCCGCTCGGTTGCGATCGCGGAACGGCGCGAACGCTGGCGTCGTCGGATCGGGATTTTCGGCCGGATGGACGAGCGACTCGTAGAAATTGCAGAAGCAGCCCGCCCACCAGGGGTTATCTGCGAAGGCGTCGTGGTCGAAGTACGAAAGGAAATCGTCGAGTCGATCAGGCCCGAGCGGCCGGATCTCAAGGTCCACACTCGGTCGCATGATCGGCACGGTCTACAGCATCGGTCACGGCGTCGCGAGCGCCGAGGACTTCATCCGGACGCTCACCGACGCCGGCGTCCGCCTGGTCGCCGATATCCGGAGCGCGCCAGGCTCGCGGCGCAACCCCCAGTTCGGCCAAGGCGCCGTCCGCGACGCGCTCGCCGCCGCCGGGATCGAGTACGCACACCTTCCGGGGCTCGGCGGACGCCGCGAGCCGCGGCCGGACTCGCTGCACACGGGCCTTCGTGTCGCCGCGTTCCGCGGCTACGCCGACCACATGGCGACCGAGGGGTTCCGCGCGGACCTCGCGCGCCTCGAGGAATTCGCGCGACTCGTGCCGACCGCGTTCATGTGCGCGGAGACGCTCTGGTGGAAGTGCCATCGCCGGCTCCTCGCCGACCGGATGACCGCGGACGGCTGGACGGTCGTGCAGCTCCGGGTCGGCGGGCCGGCGGAGCCGCATCGCCTGACCGACGCCGCGCGCGTCGAGCAGGGCCGGCTCTCCTATGACTGATACTCCCGGCGTGCCGAGGACCTGGCCGGCCGACTGGGACCAGCGACTGCGTGGCGTCGGGTGCGCGATGTGCGCGCAGGGCCGGCCTGCGGAGACCGAGTTCGGGATCCGCGTCTACGAAAGCGACACGTCCGACGCGTACCTGCAGAAGGCGGATGTCGGGCAGCGCGGCTACTGCATCGTCATCTGGCGCGGCCGGCACGTCGCCGAGCCGACGGAGCTCAGCAGCACCGAGGCCGGTCTCTATTGGGACGACGTGCTCCGCGTGGCGCGTGCGGTCGAGCTTCACTACACGCCCGCGAAGCTGAACCTCATGATGCTCGGCAACTCGCTGCCCCATCTCCACACGCACGTGGTCCCGCGCTACGTCGACGACCGCGACCCCGGCCATCCGCCGCGCTTCATGAACCCCGGGGAGAAGACCCTGCCGCTCCGGATCGACGATGTCCGCCGCGACGCAGCGAAGCTCCGCGAGCTGATGGAGGGGCAGATCGCGGAATGACCTAGATGAGCGCCTGGCCGCCGTCCGGGCCGCGAAGCCCATACCCGAGCGCGCGGTCCGCGCTGATGTGGATGAGCCAGCCGAGCAGCGGCCACGGAGCGATCCCCGCAGCGATCGCCCCGACCCAGATCAGCACCGGGATCGCGTACGTGTGGAAGAGGTTGTAGACCGGCACCGCGCGCGGCGGGAGCAGACCGCGACCCGGCAGCGGACCTAATGCCGGCGCGATGACAAGACCGATGTCCGGAGCGACCAGCAGCACCCAGAACAGGCTCCCGAGCTGATCGCGCTGCAGCCACGCGACCCCGGCGAGCACGCCCGTGATCACGACGTACTCCGCGACGTGGATGACCCGGGCGGTCATGCCTCCGCCAGCGCGGCGCGCAGCTTCGCCGCGGCGAGCCCGCGGTGCGAGATCGCGTTCTTCTCGTCATTCCGGAGTTCGGCCATGGTGCGGCCGTTCCCGTCGATGACGAAGACCGGGTCATAGCCGAAGCCTTCCGGTCCGCGTGGCGCCTCCGCGATCTCGCCACGGACCTCACCGTCGAACGTTTCGACACGCCCGTCGGGTTGGGCGAACGCGATGACGGAGACGAAGCGCGCGGTGCGATCGCCGACGCCGTCGAGCAGCGCCAGGAGCATCTGGTTGCGGCCCGTCTCGCCAACGTCGTCACCGAAGTAACGGCGACTCCGCACGCCGGGCGCGCCGCCGAGCGCGTCGACCTCCAGGCCGGAGTCGTCCGCGATCGTCGGGATCCCGGTCGCGCGGGCGTAGGCACGGGCCTTGAAGATCGCATTCTCCGCATAGGACGGTGCGTCCTCTGACGGATCGGGTGGCGGATCGGCGAGATCGCCGACGCCCGGCAGCTCGAGATCGAGGCCCTTCAACAACGCGCGGAGCTCCGCGATCTTGCCCGGGTTGCGGGTGCCGAGCAGGAGCGTGCGGGTCACCGCAACGCGCGGCGCTGGGCGTCCATGAGCTGATCGATCCCGTGCATCGCGAGGGCGAGCACGCGATCGAAGTCCGGGCGCGAGAACGGCTTCTTCTCGGCGGTGCCTTGCACCTCGACGAGCTCGCCCTTGTCCGTCGCGACAACGTTCACGTCCGCGTCCGCGATCGAATCCTCCGCGTAGGCCAGGTCGAGCATGAGCTCGCCGTCGACGAATCCGGCGGATACCGCGGCCACCTGATTGACGAGCGGGCTTGGCGACAGCTTCCGGAGAGCGTGCGCGAGCGCGACGTACCCGCCGGTGACCGCGGCCGTGCGAGTCCCGCCGTCAGCCTGGAGCACCTCGCAGTCGACCGTCACGCTGCGGGGACCGAGGGCTTTCAGGTCGATGGTCGTGCGGAGCGCGCGTCCGATGAGCCGCTGGATCTCGAACGTGCGGCCACCGGGACGTCCGGCGATGCTCTCGCGCTGGCTGCGCTCGGGCGTGCTCCGCGGCAGCATCGCGTACTCGGCGGTGATCCAACCAGTTCCCTTGCCGTCGAGGAATCGTGGCACGCTGTCGGTGAGCGTCGCCAGGCAGAGCACGATCGTGTCGCCGAACGCGATACGCGCGGAGCCCTCGGCGAACTTCGATACGCCGACCTCGATCGTCACCGGTCGCAGCGCATCTGCCGCGCGACCGTCAGGCCGCTTGAACTTCGCCACCCGTCGCCTCCCACAGGGCACGCAGCTCGGCGGCGCTGTACGACTCGAGCTCGCGACCCTCGGCATGCGCCCGCTCCTCCACCCGGCCCACGTGCGCCGCGAACCGCGCATTCGCTTCACGAAGCGCCGTCTCAGCGTCGAAGCCGCGCTCGCGAGCTTCCGCCACGAGATCGAACAGGAGCTCGCCGAGGAACTCTGGATCGTCGACGTCGAGCGGCAGCTCGATCCGCGGCGGACGGAGCTTCACGCGCGCCGCGCGCTCCTGCAGCCGTTCTGCGGCGAACAGCGCCGGCAGCGATCGCGGCACGCCGTCGAGGATCGAGCCGCGCTGCTCCTGCGCCGCCCTTTCCTGACGCTTGATCTGCTCCCACTGCACGAGCAGATCGGTGCCCTCGAGGGTCGTGCCCGCGAAAACGTGCGGGTGGCGCCGGACGAGCTTCTCGCCGATGGACCGCGAGACGTCGGCCATGTCGAAGACGCCCGCCTCGCTCGCGAGCTGCGCGTGGATCGCGATCTGGAAGAGCAGGTCGCCGAGCTCATCGCGGAGCGTCTCCAGGTCGCCGCGGTCGACGGCCTCGAGCGCCTCATAGGCCTCCTCGAGGAGATGCGGCCGGAGGCTGGCGTGCGTCTGCTCGCGGTCCCACGGGCAGCCATCCGGCGCGCGGAGCCGCTCTGCGATGCGGCTCACGGTGCCGGGAGCGGCGAGATCAGCGAATGCGTCGCGCGGCGGCAGGATGAGGAACCCTTCCACTGTCTGCGCCACGTCGAGCATCTCGGCCGCGTAGTGCTTCAGGAGGAACGCGCGATCGACCGGCGCATCGAGCGCGATAACGATCGCGCGCGCCGTGCCGAACGAGTGCCGGTCGAGAGCGGACGCAGGGACGATGTCGACGCCTCCCGGCCACCGCTCGAGGACCGCGTGGAGCAGCTCGCTAGGGCTGGAACTCATAGCCCGGCACGAGCTTTCGGACGTCGTGCGCGCGGCGATTCTTGTCGAACCAATACGCGTACGCGCTGTCGTGGATCTTCGTCTTCTGATCGTCGGTGAGATCCTTCGCTGGATCCTTCTCGACGACCTTGTAGAACTCGGTCTGGCCAGTGTTCGAGAACTGCCGGCTCACGGTGCCCGGCGCGAGCGCGAACAGCTCGGTCTCCTTCGACACGCTGTCGAGCTGGCCGTGGGCGAACCAGCCGGCGTCGCCGCCGTTCGCGGCCTCCGTCGTGTCCTCGCTGTACGTCTTCGCGACCGCCGCAAAGTCCGTGCCCTTGTCGAGCTCGGCTTTGGCGGCAGCGATCTTCTTGAGGGCATCGGTGAAGTCCGTGGGCACCTGGCTCGTCGGAGCCGGCAGGCTGATGAGGATGTGCAACAAGTGGATCTGTTCGGTCGGAGAGGTCACCGACTGCGCCTGCGCGACCGCCGTGAAGTGCTCGCGGAGCATGTCGTATCTCGTGTGGAGGAGGATCTCGTTCATGCCGAAGCCGCTGCCCAGCCAGCGCACGACGACCGGGTTCGCGGCCGCGCTGCGGCGCTCCTTCACCTGGATGACGTGGTACCCGAAGTCCGACTTCACCGGGTCGGAGATCTCGCCGATCTTCAGCTTGTTCGCGGCTGTCTCGTACGCCGCAACGAGCTGGCCCTGTCCGACCCAGCCGACCTCGCCGCCGGCGTCCTTCGAGCCAGTGTCGTCCGACTGCTTCGCCAGCGTGTTCCACAGATCCTGATTGTTCGGGTCGGCGCGCAGCTGTGTCGCGAAGTCCTGCGCTTTGGCGAGCGCCGCGGCGTCCTCGGCGGCCTTGTCCGTCGCCGTGTCGTCGATCTTCACGAGAATGTGGCGCGAGTTGAACTGGCCGAAGGACTCCTCGTACTTCGCCTGCAGATCGGCGGCGCTGACCGAGTAGCCCTCCTGCCGGGCCATCGCGTCGAGGAGGGCCTGCTCGACGAGCGAGTTGACGGCGATGCCGTCGTAGTCCGCCTTTTGTGACGCGATCTGCGGATCGTTCTCGAACTGCGCGGGAACGCCGTTGTCCTGGTAGAACTTCACGAGCTCGTAGTCGCGCTCGTGGTAGTAGAGCCTGTACGGGAGCGCGTGCCCGTCGATCATCGCGGCCGGCTTCAGATTGGCGTCGTAGTAGCGGTTCGTGCCCGCCCAAACCATCAGGCCGATGGCGCTGCAGAGCAGCACCGTGAACACGACGATGATGATCGTCTGCTGACGGCGGTCGCGCTGCCAGCGGGCCTCACGCTGGCGCTGGGTCAGCCGGGGCAGTGGGATACGACGTGCCACGAGATCTCCCTGAACGTGCTGCGAGCCCGCGATGCGGGCTCACGTCAAATGGTAACGCCGCCGGCTACGAGCTAGGTAAGAGTTCGATAGATCGCGAGCGTGTCGTCGGCGGCCCGGTCCCAGCTGAACCGCGCGGCCCGCGGCTTGGCTCGCGCGCGAAGGCTCGATCGGAGTGACTCGTCGCCGAGCACCGTGGCGAGCGCCTCACCGAGTGCGTCGGGATCGCGATCGTCCACCAGCAGCCCGGCGTCGCCGACGACCTCCGCGACCGCGCCCGCGCGGTATCCCACGACCGGCGTCCCCGCCGCGAGCGCCTCGAGCGCCGTGAGCCCAAAGCCCTCGAGCCAGGCAGCGTGGAGGAGGCATTCCGCGCCGGCGTAGAGCGCGGCGAGCGTCACGTCATCGACGCCGCCGGCGACAACGACCCTCGCCGGGTCGAGCCGCGACCGAGAGAGCGCCTCGCGCATCAGCCCGGCGAGCTTCCCAAGCGACCCGACGATCACGAGCCGCAGCTCGCGGTCGCGATCCGCGGCCCGCGCGAAGGCGGCGAACAGTCCGTCCATGTTCTTGCGTGGATCGAACTGCCCCACGTAGAGGACATAGCGGCCGGGCACGCCGAAGCGTTCGCGCGCCAGCGACGCTCCGACGTCATGCGATGGCGGACGGAACGATGCGTCGACGGCCTCCGGGATCACGCGGATCCGCTCGGCCGGGATGCCGAGCCGTGCGATGACGTCGGCCTTGGTCGCCTCCGAGACCGCGATGATCGCGTCGGCGCGCTTCGCGAGCGCGTACTGCCAGGCGTGGCCGACACGCGCGTACGGCAGGCGGAGGTAATGGGACGGCCAGCGCAGCGGCGCGAGGTCGTGGATCGTGAGCACGGCCGGGACACGGCGCATCGCCGGCAGCCCGAGCTGGACGGAGTGATAGAGGTCGCCCTGACGGGCGAGCTCGAACGTCAGGAGCAGTGGATCGAGTGCGAGCATCGTGAGCTCCGGGCGCCGCAGCCGCAGCGTCGCGCGCGTGCGATGTGGCGGGAGCGGCGATGGATCCGGCGGCGCGAAGGTGCGCAGCGTCAGCAGCGTCCACGCGACATCATCGGGCGCGCGACGCGCGAACGCCGCGAGGAGGTTGCGCGAATAACGTCCGATGCCGCGCGTGCGGCTCACCGTTTGAAGATGTCGCGCATCGAAGACGACCCGCATCGGCCTCCGTACAGTAGGCCGCGCATGCTCTCGGTCGTGGTCCCGACGTACAACGAAGCGGGCTCGGTGACCGGGCTCGCGGAGCGCCTACACGCCGCGCTCGCGGGACGCGAGTGGGAGCTCGTCATCGTCGACGACGGATCACCCGACGGCACCGCGAATGTCGCTGCCGCGCTGGCCCCGCGGATCCCGGTGCACGTCGTGCGCCGCGCGGGGAAGGCGGGGCTCGCGAGCGCCGTGGTCGCGGGATTCGCGGCGGCACGCGGCGACATCCTCGTGGTCATGGATGCGGATCTCTCGCATCCACCCGAGACGGTGCCCGCGCTCGTCGACGCGATCGAACGCGGCGCCGACCTCGCGGTCGGCTCCCGCTATGTCAGGGGCGGAGGAGTGATGGACTGGCCACTGATGCGCCGCGTGGTCTCGCGGGTCGCCTGCCTCATGGGCAATGTCCTCGTCCCGGTCCGCGATGCGACGAGCGGCTTCTTCGCGCTGCGCCGCGCGATCCTCGACGGCGTGAAGCTCAATCCGATCGGCTTCAAGATCGGCTTCGAGGTGGTCGCGCGAGGCCGATACAAGACCGTCGTCGAGGTGCCCTATACCTTCCGGGACCGCGAGCTCGGTGCCTCGAAGTTCGGGCGGCGTGAGATCGCGCAGTACGTCGTGCAGCTCGGCCAGGTCGCGAGAGACAAGCTGCTACGGAGGATCCGATGAAGGTCGCCGACCTCGAGCTCCGGCCCGCGACGCTCGATGACGCGACCTTCGACGCGGACCTCGAGACCGCACTTCGGCCGGATGATCCGTCGGATCCGGCACTCACCCGGCATTGGTGGACGATCGAAGACGCGGACAACGTCGTCGAACGGTGGGTCGCGACGCAGAGCGGTCAGCCGGTCGGGCTCGTATTCCACCGTCACGCTCCCTGGGAGAAGATGCCCAAGCGTTTCGGCCGCGTGTCGGGCGACCTTCTGCCGGCGGTGCGGACGCCGGCTCGTCTCGACGCGCTGCACGCGTTCGCGGAGGAACGCTCCCGCGGCGACGGCACCAAGACCTTCACGACGTGGACGTGGGAGGACGACCGCCTGCGGCTGGACGTCCTGGCGGCCCGCGGCTTCAAGGAGGAGCGGCGGGAGCGTTTCTGGGAGCTCGATCTCGTCGCGAACAAGGACCGCATCGAGAAGATGACCGACGAGTCACGCGCGCGGATGCGCACGGACGGCGTCCAGATCCTGACACTCGCGCGGGACACCGATCCCGAGAAGTACCGCAAGCTGTGGCGGATGAGCGACGAAGCGGAACAGGACGTCCCGACCACCGTGCCGCACATCGGAACGACGTGGGAGGTGTTCGAGGAGTGGATGCGATCACCGGGTCTCCGGGAGGACCGGCAATGGATCGCGCGGGACGGCGACGACATCGTCGGCGTCTCGCAGCTCAGCTATCCGCCGACTCGCGGCCACGTCGAGACGGACTGGACCGGCACCGCTCGAAGAGTGCGGGGCCGCGGCGTCGCGCGTGCCCTCAAGTGCGAGACCGTCATGCAGGCGATCGTGCTCGGCGTCGACCGGGTGCGGACCGACAACGACGGCGAGAACGCGCCGATCCTGCACCTCAACGCATCGATGGGCTACACGCGGCTCACGGACATGATCCAGCTGATGAAGCCCGCGTGATCACGCGTCGTCAGCCGCACGTTGTTCGGCGCGCAACGTGTCGAGAACTTCAACGAAGGCGTCGTACGGCTGCGCTCCGAGAAGGAGGTAGCGCTGGCCGATGATGTGCGCCGGGATCGCGTTGATCCCGACTGACTCTGCATCTGCGCGGTGCCGGTCGAGGAGCGCCTCGTAGCGGCCCGCGTCCAGCTCGCGCTCGAGCTCCTCGGGGTCGAGACCCGCGCCTGCGACGACGCGTTGAAGGTCGTCCACCCGGTCAAGCTCCGCCGTGCCCGCCCAGTGGGCTTTCGTGAGGGCGACCCGCACCTCGTCGTACTTCCCGCGGTCGCGTGCGAACTCCGCCGTCGATAAGGCGAGCCGGGAGTTGATCAGGCGGTCGGGGCGCTTCAGCGTGAGTCCGACCTCGGCAGCGATCGCCTCGAGGTGACCCCACGCGCCGCGAACTCGCTCAGGCATCGGCCTACCTTCGCGCGGAACCTCGGGGTGCAGCTCGAACGGGAGCCACGACGATGCGACCCGGCCTTCCGCCGCCAGCCGGTCGACTCGCACGGAGTCGATGTAGCACCAAGGTCAGACGAAGTCGGAGTAGATGATCAGCTCGGTCGGCATCGTTCGGGCGGCCTCAGGCCGGGCCGAGCTCCTCGCGCAGGGCATCGATCACGTAGGTCTGCTCCTCGTCGGTCATCGTGGCGAACAGCGGGATCAGCATCGTGTGCGCCGTCGCCTCCTCGGTGATCGGCAGCGAGACCTTCTCGATGCGGTCGATGTAGGTCTTCTCGAGGTGCGAGGCCATGACCCCACGACGCGTGGCGATGCCGCGCCGCAAGAGGTTCGTCATCAGCTCCTCGCGGTCGAGGCTGCAGTCCTTCGTGAGGCGCAGGCAGTAGCTCTGGTACGTGTGCATCGCGTACGGCGGCACGTATGGGATCTCGAGGCCCTTGATCTCCGGCAGCTCGCGGTCGTAGCGATGGGCCTTCTCGATGCGGGTCTTCAGCAGCTCTGGGAGCCGGCGCAGCTGTACGAGGCCGATGGAGGCCTGGATGTCGGTCATGCGGTAGTTGAAACCGAGCTCGTTGTACTCCTCGATGATCACTCGGTCCGCGTTGTGCCGGTCGAGATCCGAAACGCTCATCCCGTGGGCGCGGAGCTTCCTCGCACGGTCGGCGAGCGCGTCGTCGTCGGTCGTGATCATGCCGCCCTCGCCGGTCGTGATGACCTTCCGCGGGTGGAAGCTGAAGACGGTCTGGTGCGCGTTCGAGCCGGTCCTGTGGCCCTTGTATTCGCTGCCGATGGTCGGCGCGGCGTCCTCGACCACGTCGATCCCGTGTTTCGTGGCGATCGCGTTGATCGCGTCCATGTCCGCGGTCATGCCGATCTGATCGACAGGCATGATCGCTTTCGTCCTCTTGGTGATGCGGTGCTCGATGTCGTTCGGATCGATGTTGTACGTGCGCGGGTCGATCTCCGCGAAGACCACGGTCGCGCCGGTGTACAGGATCGCGTTCGCCGACGCGATGAACGTGAACGAGGGGACGATGACCTCATCGCCAGGGCCAATGCCGGCCGTGGCGAGCGCGAGGTGCAGGCCGGTGGTGCATGACGTGGTCGCGATGCCGTGCCTCGCGCCGACGTACGACGCGACGGCCTTCTCGAACTCCGCGACCTTCGGGCCCTGGGTCACCCACCCGCTCTTGATCGACTCGTACGGCGCGCGGGCTTCTTCCTCGCCGAGCGACGGCTTCGTGATCGGAACGTTCAGCTTCTTCTTCGCTTCAAGTGCCATTCTTCAGGACCTCTTTCCGCCATTCGATGAGCCTGCGCACGCCGTCCTCGAGGCTCGTCCGCGCCTCGAAGCCGAGCAATTCCCTGGCCCGCGTCGGGTCTCCAACCCGCCGCGGAGGGAGCCCACCTCTGGGCTGGGGCTTGAACTCCATCCCGGCGGAGCTGCCGGTGAGCTTGAGCAGGAGCGCGGCGAGGTCACGCATCTTCGTCTCGACCCCGCTGCAGACGTTCACGATAGCGGCCGGCCGATCCGTCTCGCACGCGAGCAGGTTCGCCCGTACGACGTCGCCTACGTACACGAAATCGACCGATGACGACCCATCGCCGAACAGCGTGAGCGGCTTCCCTTCGTCGATGAGGTTGAGCCAGCGGACCATGACCTCCACGAACCGCGAGCGCACGTCCATCCGCGGCCCATACACGTTGAAGTACCGGAGCGTCGTGGTGTGCACGCCGTGGAGATGCGCGAACGCGCGCGCAAGCTGCTCGTTCGCGACCTTCATCGACCCGTAGAAGGTCGTGCCGTTGAGCGGCTGGTCCTCGTGCATCGGCAGCACCTCGGGATCGCCGTAGACGACGGCGCTCGACGCGAGCACGACGTGCTTCGCCTTCGCCGCCGCTGCCGCCTCGAGCACGTTGAACGTCCCGTCGACCATGACCTCCTGGCACTCGCGCGGCGATTCCTGGCAGCGCGTCCAGCGGAGCGCCGCTTGATGGAAGACGACGTCGGCGCCGGCGATCGAGGCCCCGACCGCCTCGCGGTCCCGGATGTCGAGCTCGCGGAGGCTCGCCTTCCCTGTCTTCAGCGCGGCGTCCAAATTCGCCGGGACGCCGCGGACAAGGGCGTCGAGCGCGACGACCTCGCGCGCGCCCGCGGCGATCGCCGCGTCGACGATGTGCGAGCCGACGTTACCCGCGCCGCCGGTGACGACGACGCGAGCGCCGGACAGCGCGGTCAGAGACGCTCCCTGGTGGTGGTCCGGACGACGGTTTCGCTCCCGAAGCCCCGGTCCGCCCCGCCCAGCGGCCCAATGGCAGCGGCGAGCCGCGCGTGCCCGATCGCGTGATCCGTCGCCGGATCGTCCGCGCGATCGAAGACGACCAGCCAGCCCTGAGGCTCCTTGACGATGCGCACCGGACCGT
Organism: Chloroflexota bacterium; assembly: GCA_030773995.1. Taxonomy (GTDB): domain Bacteria; phylum Chloroflexota; class Limnocylindria; order P2-11E; family P2-11E; genus UBA4735. The sequence goes on along the minus strand of JALYLX010000074.1, from coordinate 15,531 downwards.
CGTCGTCGATCGACCGTTCGATCACGTCGAGCGCCGTGCGGAGGTCGGCGAACAGGAAGCTGTGGAGGATGCGCTGTCCGGCCGGCGGCATGCCGATGTCGTCCGGCGCGGCGGTCCCGTCGTCCGGCGCCAGCGTGAACATCTGCGGATCCATCCCGGCCTTGCGGAGGGCGTCGGCGATCCGCGGGTCCAACGGTGTCGTGTCGCCCGCTTGCCGCGGCACAGCTCTCAGCGTCTTGGTCGTCGGCTTGCCGAAAAGCGGCACTACGTGTCCGTGCGCGACCGGAGGAACTTCGCGGGTACGCCCGCGACGATCGCGTACGGCGCGACGTCCTTCGTCACGACAGCGCCCGCGCCGACGATCGCGCCGGCCCCGACGGTCACGCCCGGAAGGAGCACCGCGTTCACGCCGATGTCAGCGCCGTCGCCGACCCGCACCGGCTTGATCACGAGATCGGTCTGGATGATCGGGATGTCCGCCGGCTCCCCGGTGTGCTCGCTGCCGAGCACCTTCGCGCCGGGACCCCAGCCGACGTATGCACCGAGCTCCATGTCGCGGCAGTCGAAGTACGACTGCGGTCCGATCCAGGTGTGCGCGCCGATGACGCAGCGGCCATCGTGCCGGCCCTGCAGGAACGTCTGGTTCCCGATGAACACCGCATCGCCGATCTCGAACGTGTGCGGATGGAGCGCGAGCACGCCGACGCCGACCTTCACCCCGCTGCCGAAAGACTTGCAGATGGCGCGCAGCACCACGCGCCGCGCGCGCGCTCCGGCGGCGGTGTCCGCGTAGCACGCCTCCGAGTAGCGGGCGAGCAATTGCTCCTTCGTCTCGGTCGCGCGAAGGTCCGCCGACTCCTTCAGCTCATCGGCGGGATCGGGCTGGACCTCCTGAACGCCATGGACCGCCTTGACGACGCGTTCGGTCACGCGCGCATGAACTCGGTGACCGCGGCGGCGACGGTATCGACCTGCGCGTCCGTCAGCTCGGCGTACATGGGGAGCGACACGACTTCCCCCGCGAGGCGTTCGGTCACCGGGAAGTCGCCCTGGCGATAGCCGAGGAAGGCCGACGCTTCCTGCAGGTGGATCGGCACCGGGTAGTGCACGCCGGTCCCGATGCCGCGCTCAGCGAGGTACTGCCGCAGCGCGTCGCGCTTCGCACCGGGTACCCGGACGACGTAGCAGTGGAAGACGTGGCGACCGCCGGCCGGGATCTCCGGCGTGATGACGCCGCTCTCCTTCAGCCGGTCGTCGTAATGACGCGCGATCGCGAGCCGGCGCGTGTTCCATTCCGGCAGCTTGCGCAGCTTGATCCGGAGGATCGCGGCCTGGATCTCGTCAAGGCGCGCGTTGTAACCCACGACGGGGTGGTAGTAGCGGGTGCTCTGCCCGTGCTCTCGGAGCGAGCGCAGCTCGGTGGCGAGCGTGTCGTCATTCGTCGTGATGCTGCCGGCCTCGCCGTACGCGCCGAGGTTCTTGCTGCAGTAGAAGGAGAAGGCGGATACCCGGCCCGATGCACCGGCTTTCGCTCCCGTATCGAGCATCGCCCCGTGAGCCTGGCAGGCGTCCTCGATGATCTGCAGACCCTTCTCTCTCGCGAGCGCGAGGTACGGCTTCAGGTCGACCGTCCGGCCGTAGAGGTGGACCGGCATGATGGCCTTGGTCCGTGGTGTGATGGCCTGCGCCGCGGCCGCGAAGTCCATGTTGAAGGTCTTCTCGTCGACGTCGACGAGGATCGGCCGCGCGCCGGAGTACAGGATCGCCTCGACCGTCGCGAAGAACGTGTGGGAGACGGTGATGACCTCGTCGCCGGCGGAGATGCCGAGTGCGCGGATCGCGAGCTGGAGCGCGTCTGTGCCGCTGCCGACGCCGATCGCGTGCTTGGCGCCGCAGAACGTCGCAAACTCCTGGTCGAACGCCTTGACGTTCGGCCCGATCGTGAGCTGCATGCCGTCGAGCACGTCGTCGATCGCGGTCCGGACCTCGTCGCGGATGGTCCGGTACTGCGCCTTGAGGTCGACGAGCGGGATGTCGGTCTTGGTCATCACGGTCATGGGTCGGATATCTCCTTCACTGCGGCCTCGATGTTCTCGCGATGCATGCGGAGGTGGATCAGCCCGGGAACGGCGAAGTAGCGCTTCATGCCCTCGATGCCGCCCTCCGCCTGCAGGAGCTGGTCGGGCTCTAGAGCCCGGAACGCGTCCATCATGCGGCTGTGCGCCGCGAGCCACCGGTCCCACCGGTCGGCCATCGGTCGCTCTCGCCACGCCTCGTAGGTCGTGGCGTTCAGCTCGTCGAGCGGGGTCTCGATGCCAAGGAATGGCCGTGAGCCGCGCTCGTCCGGAGCGCCGCCCTCGTTCGCGATCTTCTCGGCGACGCGCCCGGCAAGCTCCTGCCACCACGCCATGTGCGTGGGCATGTCGCGTACCCGCCACCCCGGGGCTTCGCCGAACATGGGCTGGTCGAGCTGGCGGTCGTCCAGCGAGCGGAGCCACGCATCGAGGCCCTGCCACTCGCGCTCGAGCAGACCGATGGCCCTGAGCTGCTCTTCTGCGCCGCTCACGCCTTTGTGTCCTGCTTGTCCTTGTCCAACCAGCTGTAGGCGTGCGGGAAGATGCCGGCGAAGCACTCGAGCTTCGTGATCTCGTCCTTGAGCTCGATGGCCGGATTGCCGGCCCAGACGCTGCGTGGAGGCACCCTCTTGCGCACGACGCTGCCGGCACCGACAAGGGCGTCGGCGCCGATCTCGACGCCGGGCAGGATCGTGCTGTTCGCGCCGATGCGCGCGCCCTTCCGCACGACACCGCCGCGCACGCACTCGAGGTAGGCCGGGCACATCGGGTGCGGATCATCCGTGAACACGACGTGCGGGCCGAGGAAGACGTCGTCCTCGATCGTGGTGAGCTCGAGGAAGCAGCCGGTGTGCACGCGAACGCGCGAGCCGATGCGGTTCCCGAACTCGAGCGACGCGTGCGTGCCAACGGAAACGTCGTCGCCGATGACGTTGTCCTCGCGGATCGAGGCACCCTGTCCGGTCTGGAGCCGCGCGCCGATCCGGGAGCCGGCGTAGATCGTGGTGAACGGACGGATCACGGCACCGGGACCGATGACCAGCGGCAGCTCGCCGTCGGCCTTGCCACGCGGCGCGTGACCGAGGATCGCGTACGCGCCGACGACGCAGCCGGCGCCGAGCTCGACGTTGGGGCCGACGATCGCGGTCTTGTGGATGTCGAGCCCGATGCTCGTCACGCCTCACTCACGATCGGACCGGCTCCTTGAGCGAGACCCGCGCGCCCGCGGCCTTCAACGACCGGTTGGCGGCCTCGAGCACCCGCACGACGCGCACACCGGCCTCGCCGTCGCTGCGTGGAGTTTTGCCGTCGCGCACGCATTCGATGAAGTGCCGCACCTCGAGCTGCAGCGCCTCGGTCACCGGCACGCGCGGGCTGTGGATGTCTCCCGAGCGATAGCTGCGCCGCAGCTCGTCCGCGGACAGCTCCGCGACGCCGTGGTCGTACACCTTCACCTTCTCGGAAGAGTGGCCATCGTCGTACAGCGCCATCTTCTTGTCGCCGATGACCGTCATCGTCCGCACCTTGCTCGGCGCGAGCCACGAGAGGTGGGCGTGGGCGAGCGCGCCGGACGGGAAGCCCATCGTGAGGAACACGACGTCCTCGATGTCGGACTGCACGTAGCAGCCGCCCACGCACTGCACCCACTCTGGCTCCTCCTGGAGCCAGTAGAGGACGATGGAGGCATCGTGCGGTCCGAGATCCCAGAGGACGTTGAAGTCGAATTGATGCAGGCCGAGGTTCACGCGCTGGCTATCGACGTACTGGATCTTGCCGAGCTCGCCGCGCTCGATGATCGCGCGCACCATCGTGACCGCGGGGTTGTACACGAACGTGTGGCCGACCATCAGGACACGGTTCGCGCGGCGAGCCGCCACCACGATCGCCTCGGCGTCCGTGACGGTGCCGGCGAGCGGTTTCTCGACGAACACGTGCTTCCCGGCGGCGAAGGCCTCCTCGGCGAGCGGGCGATGCGTCGAGATCGGCGTCACGACGCACACCGCGTCGATCGCCGGATCGCTCAGCAGTTCACGATGGTCCGTCGTGGTGCGCACGGCCGGGAAACGCTTGTGCAGCGCACCGAGTCGCTCGGGATCGAGATCCGCGACGGCGACGATGTCGGCCCCGGGCGCCTCGCTGAAGTTGCGGACGAGATTGGGACCCCAATAGCCCGCGCCGATGACGCCGACCCGCAGCTCGGCCGAACTCACGCGAACACCCGGTCCTCATACGGGATGTTCCCGATCGCTTCCTGCTTCGACCTGCCGGAGGCGAGGAAGTCGGCCATGGCGAGCCCCATCTCCGAGGCGATATCCATGTCGACGTACTTATACAGGCCCTGTCGACCGCCGGTCACGAGCCCGGGAAAGCGCATGAGCTCCGTCATGAGCGTGTCGATGGCGCGCTCGTAGCCGACCATGTACACCGGATACCCGAACGTCGAGCGCAGCACAACGGACTCGGCGAGCTCCGACAGCTTGATGAACCCCTCCTGCTCGAGCTCCTTCGCGCACACGCGTCCGAGCTCGTCGGGATCGGCGTTCCAGATCGCGTCGTTGAGGTCACACGTGATGTCGCAGAGCAGGATGGTCTCATCCGGCGCGCAGATCTCCGAGCCGCCGTAGTTGCGGGTCTCCGAGAGCCGGTTGAACGTCTTGTCCTGGAAGTAGATGGACTGCGCCGGCAGGGCGGTCGGACGCTTGACGCGCAACCCGACGATCGTGAGGGCGCGGAACCGCAGGTAGCCGGCGGCGGCCTTCGCCTCCGCCGAGACCGCGTCGCCGAGGAGCTCGACGAGGGCCGGCAGCGGCGCGGTGTTCACCACCCGGTCGCACGCGACCCGCTCCTCGGGGCCCCGCTGACCCGCGAACGGGTCGACGGTGCCCTCCGTGCCGGCCGCGAGAACACAGAGCTGCCCGCCGCTGTCGGTGCGCGGCACCGTGCGGTACCGGACCCCGGTGACCCGATCGCCGTCGACGTCAATGCCCGTCACCAGCGTGTTCGTGCAGACGCGGTTGTGCGGCGAGGCGTCGCGGACACGCTGCGCCAGCCGCTGCGAGATCAGCCCAGCCCCCTTGGGGGGATAGAACAGCTCGATCACGAGCGGCGCGTAGCGGTGCTCGGTGCCGGTCCGCTTCGCGTATCCCTTGCGCAGCGACGACACCACGACCTTCATGAGCGAGATGTGCGGGATGCGGTGCTGGGCGAACGACGCCGCGAGCTGCGACGGGGGCATCCCCCACACCTTCGTCGTATACGGGCCGAAGAACATGTCGTAGAGCGTCCGGCCCATTGCCTGGACCACCCAGTCCTCGGCCGACACGAGCGCCTTGGGCCGGATCTTCCGGCGCACCGACTCCCAGAGGTAGTCGAGGAAGGCGCGAGCCGCGATGATCGGCGACATGCTCTTCGCGATGTCGAGCGCCTCGAGCGGGTACTTGTAGTACTTCCCCCGGAACTTGATGCTCACGTTCTTTTTTCGCGCGGGAAAGCCATCGGACGCGATCTCCTTGAACAGGTCCAGCACCCGCTGATTCCGGGCGTGATAAGCATGCGGACCGAAGTCGAACCCCGCGCCGGTCTTCCCCGGAAGGGTCGTGGCGAGCCCGCCGAGGAAGTGCTGGGCCTCGAGGACCGTGACCTGCTCGCCCTGCGCGGCGAGGCTCGATCCGGCGGCGAGCCCGCAGATCCCGCCTCCGATCACGACCGTGTGGGACACGCGATGAATCCTAGGTTGCGCGGCGGCGAACCGCGCGCGCGTCGCGATCGATGAGTGCGAGAGCCATCGCGGCGACGCCGCCCAGGTATGCGTAGTACGGCTGGGTCGTCCAGCGCGCGAGGAGGAGCGCGGCGAGGATCACCGCGCATCCCGCGAACGCCGCGACGCCGAGCGTGGCCAGCCGCGCGCGCAGGAACAGTCCCAAGATCCCGAGCGTCACGAGGATCTCGGCAGCGAAGAAGAACGGGAGCCACGCGGTGACGTCGATGTACTCCTGGAGGAGCGCCGGCAGGTTCGCGCCCCAGACCTCGGCGTGGAACGTCAACGTGGCGAGCTGCTGGGAGACGAACGCGCCGGGCGCCCAGACGAGGAACGGCACCACGAAGACGGCGATCGTCGCAAGGCTGATGACGCCGAACCGCCGCCAGTCCCGCCCGGCCACGGCGAGATGCCGGAGCACGAGCGGCAGGATCACGACCGCGAACTGCTTGAACGCGACGGCCCACCCGAACGCGATCGCCGAAAGCACGAAGGCGACACGCCCGACGCGCGTGTCACGATCGGCGAACACGAGGATGGCAAGTGCGAGGACGACCATGAAGGCGGCCGAGACGTCGTTCGATCCATCGACCGCGCGGAACGCGCCGATGCCCCAGGTCGCGTAGAGGACCGCCGGCAGCGCCACCCGGTCCCACCCCGCCCGCAGACCCGCGATCGAGATCGCCACGGTCGTGAGGATGCCGGCGACCGTGTCCACGCGGGTGATGTCCCCGAAGAAGACATGCGCCGGCAGGTACCAGAGGAGCTCGCCAGGCGGATACACGAGCGGCGAGCCCGGCGGGATCGTCGAGGTGAGCGGGACGGTGTAGGGGTTCAGCCCGTGCAGGAGATTCACGATCCCCTCCTGCGTCGCTCGCAGCACGTCGCTGCCGTCGAGGAGCGGGGACCGCGAGACGCGCTCGCTGATCCCGATAAGGACCGCCCACCAGCAGACGAACTTCCCCTGATCGCGGCCCGACAGGCTCAGGCCGAGGAGCACCGCCCCGGCGATGAGCAGGAACACACGATCCAGCTGCGGTGCGTTGAGCTCGATCCCGCCGACGCACCAGAACAGACCGGCGAGGATCGCCGCGTCATTGGCCCGTGAGCGCACGGAGCCTTGCGAGGTCGGCCTCGAGAGCCTTGAGCTCCTGACCGTACGTCGCGAAGTCGCCGTTCTTGAGCGCGGCCTGCGCGTTCGCGTAATGGTCCGATGCCGACTTCACGAGCTGCGCGATGGTCGCGGCCGCCGCGGACCCCGATGGTGCGGGCGTCGCGCTCGGTCCCGGTGTCGGCGATGGTCCCGGCTGCGTCGTGACCGGCGCGCTCCCGAAGAGCGCGTTCAGCGCCGACGGGAATGAATCGGACATCGCGATCTTGTCCTGGGTCGCGAGGATGACCCGCTGGAGCTCGGGGAACTTCCCGTTGTTCGCCTGCACGAACAGCGGCTCGACGTACAGGAACGAGTTTCCAACGGGGAGCACGATGAGGTTCCCGTAGATCACCTGCGCGCCACCGCCAACGGTGAGCAGCGAGGTCTGCTGCCGGATGGTCGCGTCGGCCGTGATGCGCGCCTCGATCTGCAGCGGCCCGAAGATGGCGCGACTCTGCGGGAGCTTCAGGACACGGAACTTCCCGTAATCGGATGGGTCGGCGCGGCCGGCGACCCACGCCACCATGTTGTCGCGCTGCGTGCCCGCAGGGGTCATCGGCACGAACAGGAAGAACTCCCGCTTCGTCGAGCCTGGCAGCTGCGCCGTCACGTAGTACGGCTCGATCGGCTGCGCCGACGAGCCGGCGTTGAAGTTCTCGTTCGCGATCCGCCACGCGTCGTTGCGGTTGTAGAAGTTACTCGGGTCGGTCATGTGGTACGTCGCGAAGATCTGGGTCTGGATGCTGAAGAGCTGTTCGGGGTAGCGCAGGTGCGCCAGCAGCGACGGCGGCATCTGCGCGATCGGCTTGAACAGCGAGGGGTAGATGTTGCGTAGCGTCCGGAGGACAGGGTCCTGCTCGTCGACGATGTAATAGGTGATCGATCCGTCGTACGCGTTCGTCACGACCTTCACGCTGTTCCGGATGTAGTTGATGTCGGACGCGTTCAGCTTCGAGGTGCGGCCGCTCGCCCCCGAGCCGTAGCGCTCGCTGTACGGGTAGCTGGTGCCGGTCGTGTACGCGTCGTTGATCCAGTACTGCTTCCCGTCGGCGATGACGAAGTACGGGTCGGGGTCGTAGGTCAGGAACGGCGCGATGAGCTGCTCCCGCTCGCTGATCTGGCGGTGGAAGAGCACGCGCGCGCCGTCGGACAGCTGCGACGAGATCAGGACATTGAGGTCGCCGAAGCGCAGCGCGAACAGCAGCCGGTCCCAGAGGCTCGAGACGCCGATCCCACCGCTGCCGGAGAAGCGCGTGGTGACGTCGTTCGGCTCCTGGGCGTAGTCGAACTCGGGTTGGCTCGTGCCGACGATCGCATAGTCAGTCGTGAGCTCGCCGTAGTAGATGCGCGGCTCGTCGATCTTCGGCTGGCCGGCCGGTGGGATGTCCTGCAGGACGAAGCCCGGACGGCCCTCGATCCCGACCGAGCCGACGGGCGTCATGACCGCGCCGAAGCCGTGGGTGTAATAGAGGTGCCGGTTCACCCAGGTCTGCGCCGCGGCGGGCAGCTGGTTCGCGGCGAGCTCCCGCGCCGACAGCATGACCGGCGTTTCGTTGCCGTTGAGGATGTACCGGTCCACGTCGACATCGTTGAACGCGTAGTACTGGCGGAGCGCCTGGAGTTGCTGGTACGCCGCCAGCAGCGGGCGGTAGTCCCAGAGCCTCACGCTCGAGATGTCCGCGAACTGCGTCCGGACATCCGCCTCGACGGGATCGTTCGCGACGTCGATGTCCGATTCGTCGACCGCAGTGAGCGCGTACGCCTGTCGCGTTGCCTCGATGTTCCGGGCGATGTACGGCTTCTCCTTGTTCAGCTGATCGGGCGTCACCACGAAGCGCTCGATGAGCGAGGGGTAGACGCCGAGCAACAGGATCGAGGCGACCAGCCAGAGCCCGAGGGTCCCCGCGAGCACCCAGAGCGTGCGGAAGAACGCGTTGGCGAACGTCGCGATCGCCGCGATCGCTACGACGACCGTGAGGATCTGCAGGGCGGGCAGCCGCGCGGTGATGCTCGTGAAGCCCGCGCCGGTGAGCACGGTCTCGTCGCGGAACAGAAGGTCGAACTGATCCAGGAGGTAGCCGAACGCGATGAGCGCGAGGAACAGGCCACCGAGGATCGAGAGATGCGCGCGGGCCGGCCGCGCGAGGGCGAGCGCGTTCCGCGCCGACACCCCGATGTCCGCGCCGGCGAGCGGCTGGGTCGCGACGCCGATGACCCCTCGGACGACGTAGAGACCCACCACGCCGATGGCGATCAGGATCACCGCGGCGAGCAGCCAGCCGCGGACGAACTCGAGCACCGGGAGCGTGAAGAAGTAGAAGCCGATGTCCCGGCCGAAGACCGGATCCGTCGTGCCGAACGGAACCCCGTTCAGCCAGCGGAGGAGCGAGTCCCACTCGTCGCCACCGGCGAGACCGAAGAAGAACGACGGGATGAGCAGGAGCGGCATGAGCCGAAGCGTGAGCGCGAGCGCGCCTGCGCGCCGGGGGGCGTCGGTGTCCACGACGATGCGCGGGACCTGCGGCCGCAGCGCGAAGTACAGATTCGGGACCGCGATGAGGAAGAACGCGATGAGGAAGACGACGAACGCCCAGAAGCCCGCGGTGTACCGGCGAAGGAACACGTCCTCGAGCCCGAGACTGCGAAACCAGAGCAGGTCGGTGAGGAAGCCGACGATCGGGCCGAACACGAGCGGCACGAGGAAGAGAGCGATGACGACGATCGTGATGACCGTCGAGAGGCGGTTCGCGGGCCGGCGCGGCCCGCGGCTCCGGCGGAGTCCAGGGAGGTCCACGCGCGACCAGTCGATGTTCCCCCAGTCGCCGCGACCGGGGCCGTTCCTCACCTGGCCATGCTAGGTCGGCTCGGCCGGACCGGGCTGGCGACCGCTCCCTGGGAGCGATGTCCGAACATGGAGGGATGCGGCGGACGTTCGGCTTCCTCGTGGGCTCGGCGATGCTGCTGGCTGGCTGCACCAGCCCAGAGGTCGTGCGGGCGACCCCGACGCCGTCGCCGACGGCCAGCCCGACACCGGAAGTGACCGCGGAGGGGACGCCCGGGCCGCCGCCGGGCACGACACCCTTCCCCACGCCCGGCGCCACGATCACCCCCGGCAGCACCCGGGTGATCGGCACGCTCCGTCACGCGGACGGGTCGCCGGCCAAGGGGATCTGTGTGGTGCTGCAGCAGGGCCTCTGCCCGATCGCGACCGACGAGCAGGGGGTTTGGTTCACCGACATTCCCGCCGGACCGATCAACTGGAACTTCATCTACAAGGTCGGGGTCGACGGTCAGGAGATCGGGCGGCAGTTCGTCCTCGGCACAGAGGGGGGCGAGCTCCGCCTGGGGCTCTACACGCTCCCGGACTGACCGGCGCCGCTAGGAGTTGCGCACGGCGACTTCGGCGAAGAGGTCGCGGTACTTCTGCACCACCACCGGCCACGTGTACGTCGCCTGGACGAACCGCTCGCCCGCGCGCCCCAGGCGATCGCCAAGGCCGCCGTCGACCACGAGCAGCTCGGCGATCTGGGCGAACTCAATCCACGAGCGAAACGCCAGCCCCGCCCCGGCGCGCGCGGCCATCGAGGAGAGCACCGGCGAACGCGCATCGACGATGACCGGACGTCCCGCGGCCCAGGCCTCGAGCGTGACCATCGAGAGGGACTCGAGCAGGCTCGGCATGACGAGCGCCGCACCACCGGCGAGCGCGTCGAACTTCTGCTGGTCGCTGAGGCTGCCGACATGGCGGATGCGCGGGTCGCTCGGCACGGCCATCTCCGGGTCACCACGGCCCGCGAGCACCAGCGTCGCGCTCGCTGCGCCGATCGTGCCCTGCCAGCGGAGGAAGTGGTCGAACAGGGTCCCGCAGCCCTTGCTCTCGACGATCCGCCCCAGATACAGGAGATACGGACCTTCAATGCCGAAGCGCGCGCGAAAGCGTGACGCGTCGCGCTGTGCCGGCACGTCGACGCCGACGCCGACGACGTCACCCGGGATCCGCTCGTTCGCGAAGGTGCGATGCACAAGCTGCCGCTCCTCGACGCTGTTGAACGCGATCGCGCGCGGCGCGTGGAAGAGGCGCCGGTACACCGAGAGCCGCAGCGCGGGCTCGTCGTGCGCCGTCGGTACGAGCACCGCGCGCTCGGGCACGAGCGGCAGCCCGTAGGCGGTCGGGTAGTAGATGTACGTGAAGAAGAGCACCGCGTCGAAGTCCCGGCCGTATCGGCGGAGGTGTTCGAGCAGCTCGGGCGCGACCGGGCCCTGCGCGCGGATGAAGGCATCCTCGTCCGAGAGGGCGTGGACCTTGGCGAACGCGCGGTGCTCGCGCAGCCGGAAGTCCCGCGCCCGTCCCGACTCGACAGGGAAGCGATGGACCGGCACCCCGTCGACCGCGTCGATCCCCGCGGTGTACGTGTTCTCCCAGGTCCAGTAGTCCGCTGCGGTCGTCGTCGCGACGGCGAGATCCGCGTGCGGCCGCAGATGCGCGACGAGCTGGCGAGCGTGCGCCTCCGCGCCGCCGCTCACGTCCCCGTAGCGCTGCACGACCACGAGCACGCTCGGCCGATCAGGCACCGGCGGTCGCCTCGACCAACCGCTCGAGCCGCTCGTCGAACGCGGCGAACGAGCACTCGCGCTCCACGAACGCGCGACCGGACGCACCGTACGTGTCGCGCTCCAGGCGGAGGGCGTCCAGTGCCGGGCCGAGCTCGCCATCGCGGTAGCTGCGGCCCGCCCCGGCACGCGCGGTCTGACCCGCGGTCACGAGGTTCGCCGCGTGCACGAGGACCGGCGTCCCGTGCTGCCAGGCCTCGAACAGCACGATGCCGAGGCTCTCCAGGCGCGATGGCTGCACCAGGACGAGGGCCCCCGCCAGGGCCCCGGCCTTGTCGGCCTCGCTCACCCGGCCGAGCGCCCGCACGTCCGGGCGATCCGGGATCTCCATCCGCACCGTGCCCGCGAGCACGAGCGTCGTGTCCGGCGCGCCGCCGCGCTCGCGGTGCGCGATCCACTCCGCGAGCAGCTCGTCGCAGCCCTTCCCCTCGCTCACCTGCCCCAGATACAGCACGTATGGCCCAGTGATCCCGTGGCGCGCGCGGAATCCGGCGACGTCGCCGGCCGGCGCGTCGGCGAGCGCGTATCCAAGCACCTCGTCCGGCACCTGCTCGTTGTGGAAGCGCGCATGGACCATCGCGCGCTCCTCGGGCGTGAGGTAACCGATCGCCCGCGGCAGATGGAAGAGCGCGCGGTACGGCGCGAGGCGCAGCGGGTACTCGTCGTGCGCGGTCGAGATGAGCGCCGCGCGCTCCGGCACGATCGGCAGCCCGAGCGCGGTCGGCGCGTAGATGTACGTATAGAAGAGCACCGCGTCGTAGTCGCGTCCATGCGCGTGCAGGAACTCGAGGAGCTCCGGACAGTCCGGGCCTTGCCGGCGGGGCCAGGCGAGCTCGTCGGCGACGTGATGCTCCTCCTCGAGCACGTGATGCTCGAACGCCTTGAACTCCGGATCCCGCCCGGACCGGACGGCGAAGCGACGGACGTGGATACCGTCGAGGAAGTCGTCGCCCGCGGCGTAGTGCGGCGCCCAGGTCCAGTAGTCGAGGGCGGTCGTGGTCGCGACCTCCACGGTGTGCCGCTGCGCGAGGCGCTGGGCGACCAGTCGGGCGTGCTGCTCCGAGCCGCCGACCACGTCGGCGCCGTACCGCTGGACCACCAGGAGCAGCCGCCGGCCGGCCACTTAGAGGCCGATGAGGTAGCGCATCGCGTTCCGCTCCGGCGAGAGGAGCCGGCGCAGGATCTCGACCTGGCGCGCGCAACGCGCGTAGACGTCGGGCTGCCGGATCTGTTGCATCGCCCGGGCGAGCTGCGCGGTGTCGCGCGCGACCAGGCCCGCGCCCTCGTACAGGCGGAACCCCGGCGTGTCGGAGAAGATGCACGGGAGCCCCGCCCAGATCGCCTGCGTCACCACGGCGCTCTGGAACACGTCCTCGTAGAAGAGGACGACGCAGTCCGAGGCAGCGACGAGCTGACCCATCGTCTCGTACTCGGTGTTGACGATCACGTTCGGCCGCCCCGCGGCGGCCTCCTGGACCTCCTGAACGTACCCACGCTCCCACTGCGACTCGGTGCCCGACAGCACGAGGACCGCGTCGTCGGGAAGCGCCTCGATGACCTCGATGTAGCGCTTGCGCTTGAAGAAGAAACCAGGCGACACGAATACGAAGGCGTCCGGCGGCAGCCCGAGCCGCGCGCGGAGCGCACGTTTCTCCTCCGCGTTCGCCGGCAGCACGGTGTCCTCGAGCGGCATCACGACGAGTGGCACGAGGTCTCGCTTGCGCTCGTCGCGGGTGAGCAGGCCCACCCAGAAATTCGAGCGGTGCGAGTGGACGACGATTCGCGCAGGCAGCCAGCCCATGAGCGCGAGGATCGCCCGGTACGCGAGGAACCACACGCCGATGCGCAGCGCGACGGACAGCGCGCGCACCCATTCGAGGTACCACGCGTAGCTTGGGCGGTAGTGCAGCGCGTGCGAGAGCTTGCGGTAGTGATGGAACTTCTCTGGTTCGATCTCGTGCGCCGACAGCACCGACGGGATCCCCCGCCGCCGCAGGCCGACGAGCGCCCGCACGAACGGGATGTCACTGAAGATGCCGGCCTCGTGCTCGAAGATGACCGCATCCGTGGTTTTGGCGACATACCGCAGCTTCGTCGCGAGATCCTTCGCGTCGAGGTGTTTCGTCCCGATGAAGGTCGCGTGATGCCCCGCGGCGCGCAGGCCATCGCACACCGCGAGCGCGTAATGATGGATGCCCGAGCGCCGCTCGCTCGACACGACGGCGATCTCGCGGCTCCGGTACGCGGGGAGCTCCCAGTCCGCGAGGGCGAGGGCGCGAGCCAGATCGTCGGCGACGGCTTCGGGCGTGAACGCCGCGAGGTGCCGGTGCCCGCGCGTGATCAGATCCTTGCGCAGCGCCGCGTCGCGCACGGCGCGCTCGAGCGCCGCGGCCACCGGGTCGGGCGCGGTGTCCGAGAGCAGGAGCCCCGCGTCCCCGAGGGTGTCGGGAATGGCGCCGGCATCGCTCGCCACGATCGGCAGCCCGCTGCGCATCGCTTCGAGGAGCGGCACGCAGAATCCCTCGTGCTCCGAGAGCGTCACGAGGGCCGTCGCGCCGCGGTAGTACGCGACGAGCGCCGGCATCGGGACCGAGCCGGTCAGCGTGACGGCACCGTCCAGGTCGTGCGCGCGGATCGCCTCGCGCACCTGCGCGAGGTACCCCTCGGACATCGCGTGCGAGCCGACGAGCCACAGGCGTGCCGTCGGGTCGCCCTCGCGGTACCGGGCGAAGGCCGCGACGACCTTGTGCACCGCCTTCTGCGGCAGGATCTGGCCGACCGCCAGGATGTCGGTCCGCTCGTCCGACAGCTCGCGCAGCACGTCGGGATCCGGCTCGACGTCGAACGCGGACCAGTCGACGATGATCGGGACGACGGCCGTCCTGGCGAAGCCCAGCCGGACCAGCTCCTTGCGGTTGTAGTGGCTGTCGGCGATGCCGAGCTCAGCGACCTTCGCGAACTCGGCGAGCTGCTCGCGGCCGATCTCGGCGTACCGGCGGGCGTGCTCGTTCAGTCCGTCGAAGAAGTGCGCCGGCGTGATGTTGTGGTAGACGACCGTCTTCCGGTGCGGGAGCTTCGCAACGTCCCAGAGCGCGTCGTTCCCCATCGAGATGTGCACCTGGAGCGACGTCCCGGCCACCGGCAGCTTCTCGAGATCGCGCCACGGCTGCACGAACTGGCGGACCTCGGGCTTGGCCTCCGCGGCGAAGAGATCGGACCGCACGCCGCGAGACCAGTAGAGGCGCTGGAGCTCGAAGCAGTCGTTCCCGACCGCGTCGCCGTACGCGATCGTCGGGGCGAATTGATGCGCGGTCTCGAGCTTCATAGGCCGAGCACCTCGCGGGTGCGCTCGGCGACGCGGTCCGGATCGAACGCCCCCAGGCGCATGCGCCCCGCCGCGACGAGGCGCTCGCGCAGGTCGGTCCGCTCGAGGACGAGTCCCACCGCCTCGGCCGCGTGCGCGAGGTCGCGGTCCGCGAGCAGGATGCCCGCGCCGTCCACGGTCTCGCCGACCGCCGCGGCGTCGTACGCGATCACCGGCACGTCCGCTCGCATCGCCTCGAGCAGGGGCACGCCGAACCCCTCGTGCTCCGAGAGCGACACGAACGCGCTCGCGGAGCGGTAGTACGCGACGAGCTCCGCCGCGGAGACGGCACCGGCGAACGTGACCGCAGGCTCGAGGCGGAGCGCCTGCACGAGCGCCACCAGGCGCGCGTGGTACTGCGGCTGGTCCCGGTAGCCGCCGACGAGGATGAGCCGCGCGTTCGGATCGATGCACGCCCGGTAATACGCGAGCATCCGGACGAGATCGTCCTGCCGCTTGTGCGGCGACACGCGGCCGACGAAGAGGAGGAGCGGCCGAACGTCGGCCCAGCGGGCCATGACCGCGTCGTCGGGCGCGCCGTCGAACGCGCGCCAGTCGATGAGGATCGGGA
>JALYLX010000073.1 GCA_030773995.1 Chloroflexota bacterium | reverse complement strand
AGCCGGGCCCGGCCGCACGAAGAAGACGGATGCCGCTGCTGCCGTCGGCACGAAGATCGCCGAGAAGGCGAAGGCCGCGGGCATCGAAGAGGTCATCTTCGACCGCGGCGGCTACCGCTACCACGGTCGCGTGAAGGCGCTCGCCGACGCGGCACGTTCGAACGGATTGAGGTTCTAGATGAGAACGAGTGAGGAGCGGCTTTGCCGCAACGAACGAGTACAACCCGCCGGGGCGAGTCTCCGGCGAAGCCGGAGATTGAGCTAGATGGCACGGATCGACGCGAACCGGCTCGAGCTCACCGAGCGAGTCGTCCAGATCAACCGCGTGTCGAAGGTCGTGAAGGGTGGCCGCCGGTTCAGCTTCTCGGCCATCGTCGTGGTCGGTGACGGTCGCGGCCACGTGGGCGCGGGCCTCGGCAAGGCCGACGAAGTGCCGGAGGCGATCAAGAAGGGCGTCGAGGATGCGAAGAAGCACCTCATGCTCGTCCCGCTCGTCGACCGCACCATCCCGCACCCGGTCACTTCCGACTTCGGCGCGGCGAAGGTGCTCCTGCGCCCGGCGTCGAAGGGGACCGGCGTGATCGCCGGCGGCTCGGTGCGCGCGGTCGTCGAGTCGGCTGGCATCCACGACATCCTGTCGAAGTCGCTCGGCAGCACGAACCCGGTGAACGTCGTGATGGCGACGATGAAGGCCCTCGCCGCGCTTCGCTCGGCCGATACGATCGCGGACACCCGCGGCATCGAGCGCACGAAGCGCCGTACCGAAGACGCGGTCGCCGTCTCATGAGCCGCATCGAGATCCGCCAGCACAAGAGCTCCATCGGCGAGAAGCAGGCGGCGAAGGGGACGCTGCAGGCCCTTGGCCTCAAGCGGACGGGTCAGCGGGTGTCGCACGAGGACACGCCCGCGCTGCGCGGCATGCTGCGCAAGGTCGCCCACCTGGTCGACGTCGGGGACGGGAAAGGCCCCCGATGAAGACCCATGACCTGCGGCCCCAGCGCGGGTCGCGGAAGAACACCCGCCGGGTCGGCCGCGGCACCGCCGCGGGCCAGGGCAAGACCGCCGGGAAGGGCACGAAGGGCCAGCTCGCGCGGAGCGGTCCGGGCCTGCCGGCCTGGTTCGAAGGCGGCCAGATGCCGCTCCACATGCGCCTTCCCAAGCTGCGCGGGTTCAAGAACCGGCTCCGCGTGGAGTACGTCGCGTTGAACGTTGGCCAGCTGAAGACCTATGCCGTCGACGGCAAAGTGTCCCCGGCGACGCTCGCGGCCAAGGGCCTCATCGAGCCGACCGCGAAAGTGAAGCTGCTCGCGAACGGCGAGCTCGGCGACAAGCTTGAGGTGCACGCCCACAAGGTCTCGGCCGCGGCGAAGCAGAAGGTCGAGTCCGCCGGCGGCACGGTCGTGCTCATCGACGCAGGGACCAGCTAGCGGGTGAAGGTCTTCGAGACATTCCGGGACGCCTTCCGGGCACCCGACCTGCGTGTGAAGATCCTGTTCACCCTCGCGATGCTCCTGGTGTTCCGGTTCCTCGCGCACGTGCCTCTGCCGGGCGTCGATCAAACGCAGCTCGCGTCGATCCTCCAGAACAACCAGCTGCTCAGCCTGCTCGACCTCTTCTCCGGCGGCGGCCTCTCGCGGTTCAGTGTCGTCGCATTGGGCGTGAACCCGTACATCAACGCCTCGATCATCATGACGCTGCTCAACCAGACGATCCCGCCGCTCGAGCGCCTCTCCAAGGAAGGCGAGTACGGCCGGAACAAGATCAACTCCTACACCCGAATGCTCACCGTGCCGCTCGCGCTGCTCCAGGGCATCGGCGTGTGCGTGTTCATGCAGCGGTCGGGCGTGCTCCCGGACTTCGGCCCGTCGAACCTCGGCTTGACGCTCGCGATCCTCGCGACGCTCACCGCGGGCACGCTCATCCTCATGTGGCTCGGTGAGCTCATCAGCGAGCGCGGCATCGGCAACGGCATCAGCTTCATCATCTTCGCCGGCATCGTCGGCCGGCTCCCGCGCACCGTGCAGCAGACCTTTGAGGTGCAGACGAACTACTTCGCGCTGGCGGTGTACGCGGTGATCGCGGTGCTGGTCATCGCGGCGATCGTGTTCATTCAGGAGGGCCAGCGTCGTGTGCCGGTGCAGTACGCGAAGCGCGTGCGCGGCACCCGGATGTACTCCGGCGGCGCGACACACATTCCGCTGCGCGTGAACAGCGCCGGGGTCATCCCGATCATCTTCGCGATCTCGATCCTCCTGCTTCCGAGCCAGGTGGCGCAGTACTTCACGAACAGCGAGACCGAATGGCTGCGGAACCTCGCGACCGGGGTCGTCAGCGCGTTCCAGAACACGATCCTCTACAACGGGGCGTACTTCGTGCTCGTCGTCGCGTTCACCTTCTTCTACACCGCGTTCACGTTCGTGCCGAACGACGTGGCCGACAACATCAAGCGTTACGGCGGGTTCATCCCGGGCATCCGGCCGGGCCGCCCGACCGCGGAGTTCCTCGGGCGCGTCGTGACCCGCATCACGATCGCCGGCGCCCTCTTCCTTGGCATCGTCGCGGTCATGCCGACCCTCGTCGGTGACCTCACCGGCGTGCAGACGCTCCGGCTAGGTGGTACGAGCATCCTGATCGTCGTCGGCGTGGTGGTGGAGACGATGAAGCAGCTCGAGGCGCAGCTCCTCATGCGGAGCTACGAGGGGTTCATTCGATGATGGCGGAGCGCGAGACCAAGACCGCATCCGAAAGTGCGGCCGCCGGCGACCTCATCTTCATGGGGCCACCCGGCGTCGGGAAGGGCACCCAGGCGAAGCGGCTCGCCGAGCGGAACGGGTGGGTCCAGCTCTCGACCGGCGACCTGTTCCGCGATCACTTGAAGCGCTCAACGCCGCTCGGGGAGCTGGCCCAGCGGTACATGGACCGCGGCGAATACGTCCCTGACGACGTGACGATCGACATGGTCCGTGAGTTCATCGAGGGCCTTCCGAAGACGACGCGTGTGATGTTCGACGGCTTCCCGCGCACCGTCGCCCAGGCGGAAGCGCTCGAAGCACTGCTCGCCGAGCGCGGCCGCTCGATCGGCGGCGTGCTGCTCATCGATGTGCCGCGCGAAGAGCTCGTCCGTCGCATCCTCAACCGGTCGCGTTCCGAAGGACGGGCCGACGACACGCCGGAGGTCATCGCCAGGCGCTTCGACGTGTACGCCGAGCAAACCCAGCCTGTCGTGGAGCATTACGAGACGCTCGGCCGCCTGCGTCGTGTGAACGGGCTCGGCAGCGTCGACGAAGTGACCGATCGGCTCGTCGAGGCGGCGCGCTGATGGTCACGCTCAAGACCGCCGAACAGATCGCGAGAATGCGTGAGGCCGGAAAGATCGTGGCCGCGATGCTCGCGGCGACCCGAGAGGCGGTGAAGCCGGGCGTCACCACGGCCGACCTCGATCGCATCGCTGCAGGCGTGCTCGCGCGCGCGGGCGCGCGGAGCTCGTTCCTCGGCTACTACGGGTACCCGGCGACCATCTGCACCTCGGTCAACGAGCAGATCGTGCACGGCATCCCCGGGAAGCGGAAGCTCAAGGAAGGCGACATCATCGGCATCGACGCAGGAGCGATCGTCGACGGCTGGCACGCGGACGCCGCGATCACGGTCCCGGTCGGCAAGATATCCACCGAGGCGGAGAAGCTCATCCGGGTCACGCGCGAAGCGCTCGACCGCGGGATCGCGGCGGCGAAGGTGGGGAATCGTCTTGGCGACATCGGCGCGGCGGTCCAGCAGTTCGTCGAGAGCCAGGGCTTCTCCGTCGTGCGGAACTACGTGGGCCACGGCATCGGGCAGGCGATGCATGAGGAGCCGCAGGTGCCGAACTACGGCGCGGCCGACCTTGGCCGAGTCATCAAGGAGGGTCTTTGCATCGCGATCGAGCCGATGGTGAACGCCGGCGGCGTCGCCACCCGGGTCCTCGACGACAATTGGACGGTCGTGACAGAAGACGGCAGCCTTTCGGCGCATTTCGAGCACACCCTTGCCTGCCTGCCCGACGGCTCACTCGTTCTGACGCTCCCCGACGCCCCGGCAGAGGGCCGGAACGCCGGGCTGGGTGGCGCGAAGGACGTCGCCGTGGGCGCGCACCGATGAACGGCTCTTGCCGAAATCGCACGGTTTTGGTACAGTTTTACTTCCCGTGGCGCATTGCCGCGGAGTTTTTTGCGTCTGGGGTTCATGGCCAGCAGTAAGCCGAGCAACAAGGACGTCATCGAGGTGGAGGGCACCGTCTCCGAGGCCCTCCCCAACGCGATGTTCAAGGTCGAGCTCCAGAACGGCCATGCGGTCCTGGCGCACATCTCCGGGAAGATGCGGATGAACTTCATCCGGGTCGTTCCGGGCGACAAGGTCCTCGTGGAGCTGTCGCCATACGACCTCAAGCGGGGTCGGATCACGCGAAGGGTGAGGTACTAGGTGAAGGTCCAAGCGAGTGTCAAGAAGCGCTGCGACAAGTGCAAGATCATCCGGCGAGAGGGCGTGAACCGCGTCATCTGCTCCGAGCCGAAGCACAAGCAGCGGCAGGGATAGGGGAAGACAGATGGCCCGGATCAGCGGCGTCGACATCCCGCGCGAGAAACGCGTTGACGTGTCGCTGCGCTACATCTTCGGCATCGGTCCGACGAACGCGCGCCAGGTGCTCGACGAGGCCCGGGTGGATCACGCGATCCGTGTTCGTGATCTCACAGAGGCGCAGGTCGCCAAGATCCGCGAGGTCATCGACCGCAAGTTCACGGTCGAGGGCGACCTCCGCCGCGAGGTCGCGCTGAACATCAAGCGCCTTCAGGAGATCGGCTCGTACCGTGGCCTGCGCCATCGCAAGGCGCTCCCGGTGCGCGGCCAGCGCACGCGGACCAACGCGCGCACGCGTCGTGGCCCGCGCAAGACCGTTGCCGGCAAGAAGAAGACTGCGGCGAAGACCTAGAAGACCTCGTAGAGAAGACGAAGGGACGAACGTGAGCCAGGAAAAGCCCGCGCCGGACAAGCCCGCCGAGGGCGCGAAGCCCGCTCCGCGCCGCAAGCGCGAGAAGCGGACCGTGCCGCGTGGGGCCGCGCACATCAAGGCCTCGTTCAACAACACGATCGTCTCCCTCACCGACCCGCAGGGGAACGTGATCGCGTGGGCCTCCGCCGGAGCATCCGGCTGGAAGGGCTCGCGCAAGAGCACCCCGTACGCGGCGCAGGTCACCGCTGAGAACGCGGCGCGCAAAGCGATGGACCAGGGCCTCCGCACGATCGAGGTCTTCGTCCGCGGCCCCGGGGCCGGCCGCGAGGCCGCCATCCGCGCGCTCGAGGCGACGGGCCTCGAGGTCACCGCGATCACCGACGTCACGCCGATCCCGCACAACGGCTGCCGCGCGCCAAAGCGGCGCCGGGTCTAGAGGAGAACGAATGGCTCGCTACACCGGACCGGTCTGCCGGCTCTGCCGCCGCGAAGGCATGAAGCTCTACTTGAAGGGCGAGAAGTGCGTCACGAAGTGCACCTTCGAGAAGCGGAGCTCGCCGCCCGGCATGCACCAGCAGCGCCGGCGCAAGGTATCGGACTTCGCGCTGCAGCTCCGTGAAAAGCAGAAGGCTCGCCGCATCTACGGCGTCCTCGAGAAGCAGATGAAGAACACCTTCGACAAGGCCACCGAGAAGCGCGGGGCGACCGGCGAGGTCCTTCTCGAGCTCCTCGAGGCTCGTCTCGACAACGTCGTGTACCGGTCCGGCTTCGCGAAGTCCCGGTCGCAGGCGCGCCAGCTCGTGAACCACGGGCACATCAGCGTCAATGGCCGCCGGACCTCGATCGCGAGCTACACGGTGAAAGCGAACGACACCATCGCTGTCCTCGAATCGTCCCGCGACTCGCAGTACTTCAAGGACGTGCTCGCGTGGGCGAAGACGCAAACCCGGCCGGCATGGCTCGAGGTAGATCCTG
Organism: Chloroflexota bacterium; assembly: GCA_030773995.1. GTDB lineage: Bacteria > Chloroflexota > Limnocylindria > P2-11E > P2-11E > UBA4735. The sequence continues at coordinate 7,829 of JALYLX010000073.1, read as the reverse complement.
AGTCGTACACCGCGCGCATCGCATCGGACCCCAAGCGGGAACAGATCGAAGCGCAGGTCGATACCCAGCTCATCGTTGAGCACTATTCCCGCTAGCCGCTCGCCAGGAAGGAATAACGACCATGTCCATCGTGGAACTTGAATACCCGAAGATCGAGCGTCTCGAGGGCGACGACCGCCACGCGCGGTTCGTCTGCGAGCCTCTGCCCGCCGGCTACGGCACCACGCTTGGCAACTCGCTCCGCCGCGTGCTCCTTTCGTCGCTCCCTGGTGCGGCGATCACCGCCGCGCGCATCCGGGGCGTCGCGCACGAGTTCTCCACGATTCCGGGCGTCAAGGAAGACGTCGTCGAGATCGTGCTGAACCTGAAGAACGTCCGGCTGCGCTCCTTCGCAAATGAGCCAGTGACGCTGACGCTCGAGAAGACCGGTCCCGGGGAGGTCACCGCCGCCGACATCCAGGCGACCAGCGAGATCGAGATCGTGAACCCCGAGGCGAAGATCGCGACCCTCGAGCCGGAGGCGTCGTTGTGGATGGAGCTCACGGTCGAGACCGGCCGCGGCTTCAGCTCGGGCGACAAGAAAGAAGGCCTGCCGATCGGCGTCATCCCGATCGACGCACTCTTCTCGCCGGTCAAACGGGTGAACTTCTCCGTCGAGAACACCCGCGTCGGGCAGGTCACCGACTACGACCGCCTCATCCTCGAGGTCTGGACCGACGGAACGACACCGCCGGATGAGGCCGTCGCCCAGGGTTCCCAAATCCTGATCCAGCAGTTCTCGCTCTTCACTGGCCTCACCCGGTCCCAGCCCGCGCTCGCGCCGGCGCCACGCTCGAACGGGACCTCGCTGCCGTCGGCGGTCGCCGACATGCCGATCGAGGACCTCGACCTGCCGCAGCGGGCCTTCAACTCGCTCAAGCGGCACGGCATCACGAAGGTCGGCCAGCTCCTCCAGACGCCGGACGAGGAGCTCCTCCGCATGCGCAACTTCGGCAAGAAGTCGCTCGATGAGATCAAGGAGCGCCTGGCGGCCCGCGGCCTCATCGAGCCACCGGAGCCGAGCGAGGCATCCGCCGATCTTCCCGAGGACGCCCGATCCGATGACGTCCAATCCGACGACGTCGACGAGACGACGGACACGACCGACACGACCGACGCCGACACGAACGACACCGACACGACCGGTGACGACCAGATCGTCGCCGGCGAGGAGCGCTAGTGCCACATCAGGTCCATCAGCGGAAGTTCGGCCGTCAGACCGGCCATCGCAAGGCGATGCTCCGGAACCTGACGCTCTCCGTGCTCCGCTACGAGTCGGTGAAGACCACCGAGGCGAAGGCCAAGGAGGTCCGCACGTTCATCGACGGGATGATCGTGCTCGGCAAGAGCGGCTCGCTCGTCGCGCGCCGTAAGGCGATCGCCTGGCTGCCCGAGCAGGAGATCGTCGAGAAGCTGTTCACCGATCTCGCGACGCGCTACGCGGACCGTCCGTCCGGTTTCACCCGCACGACGCGGCTGCCGCGCCGGGTCGGCGACAGCGCCCCGATGATGCTCATCGAGCTCATGCCGGGCGTCGAGGAGAAAGCCGAGCCAGAGGCGGACGCGAAGCCGCGGCGCCGTCTTGCGCTGCCGCGCCGCAAGACCACCGCAGCGGCCGAGAAGTCCGAGGGCGGAACCGGCGCGGCTCCGGCGAAGAAGAAGACCGTGGCCAAGAAGACCGCGAAGGCGACGGCCTAACGAAGAGCTACCGGGCACGCGTCGCCTACGACGGGACCGCATTTGCGGGATTCCAGGTTCAGGACGGCGCGCGGACGGTGCAAGGCGAGCTGGAACGGGCGCTCGCGACGGTCTGCGACGAGCCGGTGCGCATCGCCGGCGCGGGACGGACGGACGCGGGGGTCCACGCCCTGGGGCAGGTCATGAGCTTCCGGACGGCGAGCGCGCTGGACGGAGGGACGCTGGGACGGGGGGTCAACGCCCTTCTTCCCGAAGACATCGCGATCTCGGCGCTCGAGCCGTGCGGGGACGAGTTCCACGCCCGGTTCTCGGCGACGGGACGCACATATGAATACCGGCTTCGGATCGGATCGGACCGCGATCCGCTCGAGCGCTGGGTGTATCACCATCCCGCCGCGCTACGGCTGGATGCGATGCGCGAGGCGAGCGCCGCGCTGGTCGGGTGCGCCGACTTCGGCGCGTTCGCGAGCGGCGACGGCGGCGTGCGAACGGTACGGAAGGCGGAGTGGACCCGCGAGGGCGAGCTCCTTCGATTCGAGATCGAGGCCGACGCGTTCCTTCGAGGGATGGTCCGGGCGATCGTGGGGACCCTCCTGTGGGTGGGACGCGGCAAGATCGGGGTCGAGCGGTTCGCCGAGATCGTGCGGTCGAAGGATCGTGCGCAGGCCGGGCCGAGCGCACCGCCAGGCGGGCTGTGCTTGACGCGGGTAACGTACGGCGAAGGACACGAAGGGATCGATAGCGGGTGAACATCACAACAGGGACGAAGAGCGCAAAGGCAAGCGAGATCGAGCGCCACTGGCGCGTCATCGACGCGGACGGCGCGGTACTCGGCCGTCTCGCGACGCAGGCCGCGGCCACCCTGCGTGGCAAGCACAAGGTGTCCTTCACGCCGAACCTCGACACCGGCGACCCGGTCGTCATCGTGAACGCCGCGAAGATCAAGGTGACGGGGAAGAAGCTCTCGGACAAGCTGTACATCCGCCACTCCGGCTACCCGGGGGGCTTCAAGTCGGAGACGCTGGAGCGGCTCCTCGCGCGCCGGCCCGAAGAGGTCGTGCGCCGCGCGGTCCGAGGGATGCTGCCGCAGAATCGCCTTGGCGAAAAGATGTCCCGCAAGCTCTTCGTGTACGCGGGCCCCGAGCACCCGCACCAGGCGCAACGGCCCGAGACGCTCGCGATGGAGAAGCGCTAGATGAAGACACTGCCGTACTTCCAAGGCACCGGCAGCCGCAAGACGAGCGTCGCGCGCGTACGGCTCGTCCCGGGCGAGGGCACGGTCGTCGTGAACGGAAAACCGCTCGAGGAGTATTTCGGCCGCGACGGCTACTCCGACTCCGCACTCCAGCCGTTCACCGTCACCAACACCGCCCGCCGCTTCAACGCGATGGTGAAGGTCGCCGGCGGCGGCGAGTCGGGACAGCTCGGCGCGATCCGCCACGCCATTTCGCGCGCCCTTCTTCAAGTGGACGCCGAGCACCGCGCGGTCCTTCGCAAGGCCGGTCTGCTCACGCGCGATCCGCGCGCCAAGGAGCGGAAGAAGCCCGGTCTGAAGCGGGCGCGCAAGGCGCCGCAGTTCACTAAGCGCTAGTCAGGACTCCACGGCTCAGCGCCGGGAGCGCACACTAGTCGCGGTGGCAGCGGTCCAGGACTTCAACTACAAGGTCGCGCTCGCCTCCGGCCTGCGGGAGCTGCAGGCCGGCCGTTTGCGCCAGGCCGAGCAGCAGTTCGGGTACCTCCGCGCGAAGTTCCCGAACGCCCCCGGCGGGTATCGCGGACTGGCGAAGGTCCGCATGGAGCAAGCCGATCGCCCGGGTGCGCTCACCACCCTCCGCGATGGTGCGGCGAAGCTCGCGAAGGCGGGCGAGCACAGCGGCGTGGTCGCCCTCCTGACCGAGGCCCTGCAGCTGGATCCGCTCGATCTCGCCGCGCATCGGCGCCTGGCCGCGGCCCACGCGCTCGCCGGCGAGCTGGACGCGGCGGCCGATGAGTACACGCGCTACGCGCGCGCGGTCGTATCGGCCGACCCAGCAGGCGCGCAGCGCGATCTGCGCTACGGGCTGGACTCGCTCGGCGCGCTGCCCGGGCTGCTCGCCCTCGCGGACGAGATCGGGCTGAGCGTGAGCCCACGACCCGCGACCGCGCGGCCGGCCACGCCGCCCGCAGACAGGGCACCCGAGCCGCTTCCTTCTGGCGCGATCCCCGGTCTGCCGCGACGTGAACGCAAGGACGGCGAGCTCGCGGCCGAGCCGACCGGGCCCGGGCCGCACGCGTCGTCCGCTGCGCCGGCGGGGCCGCAGCACGCACGAGTCCCTGAGCCCGCGCTCGACGCGGCCGAGGACCCGCTCGACGCGGACATGCGGGCGGCCGAGTACATCGCGAAGGGTGACCCGCGCGCGGCGCAGGCGGCGCTTGTCGCGGCGCGCCACTTCATCGCGAACGGGCACACCAACGCCGCGTCCGACCTTCTCCTCCAGCTCATCGCCTCGGGTCTCGCGAACCACCAGGCGCAGCGGCTCCTGGTCGATGTCGTGAGCTCGATCGGCAAGCGCGATGTGGCGCGCGCGAAGTGCGCGCTGCTCGCGGAGGCCCTCCGCCTCGACGGGCAGGCCGAGCTGGCGGTGGAAGTCGAGCGGCTCGCGCAGGCGGTCTGATGGAGCAGTTCTTCGAAGCCGTCCGGGCCGTGTTCAATGGCCAGTCGTTCGGCTGGAACAACGTCCTCGACATCGCGATCGTGTTCGTCTTCGTCTATTACCTGCTGCGGCTCATCCGCGGCACGCGGGCGGTGCAGCTCCTGCTCGGTGTGCTCGTGCTCGTCGTCATCTACGCCCTCGCCGTGCTGCTCCAGCTGACGCTCACAAAGCTGCTGTTCCAGGCATTCCTTGCGATCGCGGTGTTCGCGATCCTCATCGTGTTCCAGCCTGAGCTGCGGCGCGGCCTCGGCCAGCTGGGGCAGCTCGGTCCGTTGAATCGGCTGCTCACGCCGAGCGACGCGGAAGAGGTGGACCACATCGTCGACGAGCTCACCCGCGCGGCCCTCCTCATCAGCGGAGCGCGGCACGGCGCGCTCATCGTCGTCGAGCGCGGCACCGGGCTTCAGGACTACACCGAGACCGGCGTGCCGGTGAACGGCAAGCTCTCGGCCGAGCTCCTGGCATCGATCTTCATGGTCCGCTCGCCGCTCCACGACGGCGCGGTCATCATCCGCGGGCCGCAGATCGTGGCGGCCGCATGTCTCCTGCCGCTCGAGGACACCCAGGACCGCGCGAGCCATCGCTACGGGATGCGCCATCGCGCGGCGCTCTCGATCAGCTCCCAGACCGACGCCATCGTCATCGTCGTGTCCGAGGAGACCCAGGCGATCTCGATCGCGAGCAGCGGGCGGATCATCGGCGGCCTCGATGAGGAGCGTCTCCGCCGCGTCTTGAGCTCGCTGCTCCGCAGCCGCATCCAGCCGCTGCCCTTCCGCAGCAAGGCGTCCTAGCCGGTGCGCGTCCCCGGATACGCCGCGCGGCGGAGCGGCTTTCGGCGGATCGATATCCGCCGAGCGATCACGACTGACTTCCCGCTGAAGGCCGCTGCGCTCGCGATCTCGGTGCTCGCGTTCGTCGCCGTGGCCGAGTCCACCCAGACCGCGGACGTGACGTTCCACGTGGTGGTGGAACGTCCCGCGGTCGTGCCGGCTGGGTATGTGCTTCGCGGGACGCTCGGTGAGGTCACGGTCACGGTGCACGGGCCGCAGCAGGCGGTCACGAAGCTCGCCCAGAGCGACATCCATCCCGTACCGGATCTCGCGCAGGCGGACCTGGGGCGGAACGACGTCCAGGACGTCGCGGTCAGCGTGCCGCTCAGCGATCCCACCTTCACGGTGCAGACCAGTCCCGCGACGGTGCCGCTACGCATCGAGAAGATCGTCTCGCGATCGCTCGCGGTGCAAGTGCGCTTCGCGAACGATCCACCGAGTGGCTACCAACCGGGGGCGCCATCGTTCTCGAGCGGCGAGGTCCAGATCACCGGAGCGCAGAGCCTCGTCGCGAGCGTCGCCGCGGTCTTCGCGACCCTGCGTTTCGGCGACACGTCGATCGACATCTCGACGAGCGCCGACGCGGTCGCGGTCGACGCCGCGGGCAAGGCGGTCGACGGCGTGCAGGCCGATCCACCGACCGTGCAAGTGCATGTCCCGGTGCTGTCCACGACGGGCACGCGCACCGTCCCGGTGCTGTGGTCGATCAGAGGCGTCGTCGCGAATGGCTACTGGATCTCACGGATGACGACCGACCCGGTCGCGGTGCAGGTGCAGGGAACGCCCGATAAGCTCGCGGCGGTCGATCGGGTCGACACGGCACTGATCGACGTCACGGGACTGAACGCGAACAGGTCATTCCGCGTGCCGCTGATCCTCCCTGACGGTCTGTCGCTCCTGCAACCGACGGACGCGACGGTGGGGGTCACCGTGATCGCGCTGACCGGGACCAGGCCATTCCCGGTGGTGGCCGTCCAGGTGACCGGCACGGGTGCCGGGTTGGTCGGCGAGACCGACCCGTCCACGGTCAGCGTCCTGGTCACCGGTCCGGTCGCGACGCTCGCGGCGCTTGGGTCGGCCGATGTCGTTGCGACGGTCGACGCGACCGGGAAGGCCGCAGGGACGTACCCGGCCGATGTCGTGCTGAAGGTGCCGGCGGGTGTCACGGTCAGCTCAGTGCAGCCGATCCGCGTGACCCTCACGATGAGGACACGATGACGCGGTTGTTCGGCACCGACGGCGTGCGGGGAGTCGCGAACCTTGACCTCACTCCGGAGCTCGCGCTGCGGCTCGGACGGGCCGCCGGCCATGTGCTGGGCGGCCCCGGCCACTCGGTCATCATCGGGCGCGACACCCGGCGGTCCGGGCGGATGCTCGAGAGCGCTCTCGCGGCGGGTCTCTGCTCCGTCGGCATGGACGTGCGGCTCACCGGTCACATCCCGACGCCCGGCCTGGCGTACCTCGCGCGCACCGAGGACGTCGTCGCCGGCGCGGTCATCAGTGCCTCCCACAACCCGGCCCCCGACAACGGCATCAAGTTCTTCGATCACGCCGGGCTGAAGCTTCCCGACGCGACCGAGGATCGGATCGAAGCCGCGATGGCCGATGACGCCACGCTCCCTCGGCCGACCGAGGGAGGTATCGGTCTCGTCGGCGACGTCCGGGGGCTCGTGAAGAAGTACGAGGAATTCCTCACTGGTCTCGCACCGAAGCTCGATGGTCTCCGCGTCGTCCTCGACTGTGCGAACGGCGCGACCTACCGCGTCGCGCCAGCGGTGTTCGCGCGCGCCGGTGCCGAGGTGCTCACCCTCTTCGACACGCCGGACGGCGCGAACATCAACCTCGGCTCCGGTGCGACAGCGCCGGCCGCGCTGCAGAAGGCCGTGGTCGAGCACAAGGCGGACGTCGGCTTCGCGTTCGACGGCGACGGTGACCGCGTCATGACGGTCGACGGGACCGGCACGGTCCTGGACGGGGATTTCGTGCTCGCGCTCGCGGCGCGGCACTTCGCGAAGCACGGGAAGCTTGATCCGAGGCTCGTGGTCGGCACGGTCATGACGAATGGCGGGCTCGAGGCGACGCTCGCCCGGGACGGCATCGGTCTCATCCGCACACAGGTGGGCGACCGCTACGTGTGGGAGGAGCTTGACCGGCGCAAGGCCCAGTTCGGCGGCGAGCCATCAGGCCACGTGATCTTCCGTGAGTTCACGACGACCGGCGATGGGATCCTCACCGCCCTGGAGGTGCTCACGTTGATGCGCTTCGAGCGGCGGAGCCTCGCCGAGCTGGCACGCGAGATCGAACGGTGGCCGCAGATCACGAAGAACGTGAAGGCACCACGCCGTCGCGAGTGGAAGGAAGTCACGCGCTTCTCGTCCGCGGTGCGCGACGCCGAGACCGAGCTCGGCACGGCCGGCCGACTCGTCGTGCGCGCGTCCGGGACGGAGCCGGTGCTGCGCATCACGGTCGAGGCGCGCGACGACGCGGTCGCGAAGCGCATCGCCGAGTCCCTCGCCGCCGAGGCGCTGGAGGCGCTGGCCTAGATGACAGCACGAGCGAGGAGGGGCTT
>JALYLX010000072.1 GCA_030773995.1 Chloroflexota bacterium | reverse complement strand
CCTTCACATCGCATTCGCGCGCTGAGCCTAGGTCAGGTTGTTTCCGATGTTGCTGAAGATGTTCTGGATCTGTCCACGCAGGAAGATCATGGCGACGATCACCGCGATGGCGATAACAGCGATGATGAGGGCGTACTCGACCAGGCCCTGACCGTCGTCCTCGCGGAAGTAGCTGAGAATACTCACGGGCAACCCCCCTTTCTCTAGGCGCAGCGTCGCGGCGGGTGGTTCTGACGGCAAGTAGGAAAGCGGTACTAACCCCTTTGCCGGACCGCTCAGTACACTCCGGGCCGGGAAGGAGTGCTCATATGGCGGTAGCAGCGACCTCCGCGACAACGCAGAAGATCGGCTTCTTCACCAGGGCCATCGCGCTAATCATCGACGGCATCCTCGTCGGCATCGTCTGAAGCATCCTCAATGCGGTGCTGTTCGCGGGCGATGCGGTCCGGGGCAATGGCCTCAACCTGTTGGTCGGCGTCGCCTACTACGTGTACTTCTGGTCGGCCTACGGGCACGGACAGACCCTCGGGAATCGTGCGCTCTCCATCAGGGTCGTGAAGACCGACGGCAGCGAGCTCACGATCACCGACGCCTTCGTCCGCTATCTCGGGCTGCTGCTGAGCTTCTTCTGCCTGTTCATCGGCGTGATCTGGGTCGCGTTCGACGCCAACAAGCAGGGTTGGCACGACAAGATCGCGAACACGTACGTCGTAAGGGCCTGACGATCGCGGCGGGCTGGCACGTGGAGTGCTCGCCCGCCGGCCCCGAGCGAGCTAGTCGCGAAACTCCGTCGGCGTTCGCGAGTACGTGTAGAAGAGATCGGCGTCGAGCCGCACGTACACGCCGTGCTCGCTCCGCTCGAAGGCGCTCGCCCCCCGGCCGTCGAGCAGCTTGACCACCTGCTTCGCGGTGAGCGAGTACTTGCCCGGGTGGATGATCCCGCGCATGTGCGGCCTCGTGTTGGCGTGGCTCTTGTCGATCAGCGCCTGCAGCTCAGCGAGCTCCGCCGCGGTCTCGCGCACGCAGGCATTCTGAGTGCGCGTTCAGCCCACAAGCGATAGCAGCGGCGGACCGAGGAAAACGACGAGCAGCGCCGGCAGGACGCAGAACGTGAGCGGAAAGGTCATCAAGACAGGGAGCCGCCGGGCCTTCGCCTCGGCCTGACGGCGCTCGGCCTCTCGAAGCGCGTCCGCTTGCGCGACCAGGAGCTCCGCGAGCGGCGCGCCGAACCGGCGGGCCGACTCCACCAGCGCCGCGACCCGCGCCTCGTCCGGCCCGCTCGCCGCGAACGCCTCGAACGCGAGCCGCGGGGGCCGGCCGAGCCGGAGATCCGCGAGCAGCCGTCGCGCTTCGGGCAGCCGCGCGACCCGCGGTGAACGCGCGACGAGCGCCGCCAGCGAGAGCTCGAACGAGAGGCCGGCGTCGAGCCCGACGACCACCGCGTCGAGGAGGGACGCGAGCTCGGGCGTGTCGGACGGCGCACGTACGAGACGCCAGAGCCAGACCGCCCCACACAGTTCGAGGGACAGCGCGATCAGGGCGAGCCCGCGGCCTGCTCCGACGAGCGTTCCGGCGTATGACGGTGCCAGGATCGCGAAGAAGACCGCACCCATTGGCGCGAGCGCAACGAGCACGATCGCGGACAGCCGACCCTGTGCGGTGAGCGCGGCCCGTTCGGCGTCGAGCGCAAGCCGGCCGCGAAGCAGGCGCGACACCCGTGACAGGCTCCGCCCGATGCGTCCGCCGCTCCGAGCGAAGGCGCCGAGCACGATCGCGAACGGTGCGAGCTCCGCACTCGGGACGACGCCGTCGTACGACGCGAGGGCACGGTCCACCGACTCGCCGACGCGCAGCGCGGTCGCAACGGCGGCGGTCGGCCTCGCCAGTCCGGCCGGTAAAGTCGGCGCAACTTCTGCGAACGCCTGCTCCAGCGAGAGCCCTGCCGCGAGCGCGGCGGCGATCGCATCGATCAGCGCCGGCAACGCCGTGCGCCGGCGTTGGCGATCTCGGCGCATCGCGATCGCGTGGTGGATCGCCGCACGGGGTACGGCCGCGCCAAGCAGCACAAGGCCTCCAAGCGCGAGCGCGATGGTCATGCTGCGACCGGACGGAGCGTGTACCGGTCAGCGGACTCCGGCTCGAGCTCGGCGATCTCGACGATGCGGCGGCGGCCGTCCGGCCCCCGCTCCTGATGGATCACGATCTCGATCCCGCGCCGGATCTGCTCCTGGATGGCCGGGAGCGGGAGATCGAGACCGGCCATCAGGGCCATCGTCTCGAGACGCAGCAGGGCGCGGTACGCGCTGCTCGCGTGCGCCGTCGTGAGCGAGCCGCGGTGTCCGGTGTTCATCGCCTGCAACATGTCGAGGGCCTCGCCGCCGCGGACCTCGCCGATCACGATGCGGTCGGGGCGCATCCGCAGTGCGTTGCGAAGCAGCGTCCGCGTATCGACCGCTCCGATGCCCTCGACGCTCGGTGGCCTCGTCTCGAGGCCCACGACATTCGGTTGGGGAAGCCTGAGCTCCGCGGCATCCTCGATGGTGACGATGCGCTCGTTGTCTCCGATCGCGAACGCCAGCGCGTTCAGCGTGGTCGTCTTGCCGCTCGACGTGCCGCCGGAGACGAGGATGCTCCGCCGCGCGCGCACCGCATCGACGAGCCAGGCCATCACGGCCGCGGACGCGGTCCCAAGCCGGACGAGATCGTCCGGATCCAACGGCCGGGCGGAGAAGCGTCGGATCGTCAGCACCGGACCTTGGATCGCGATCGGCGGGATGACCGCATGCACCCGCGACCCGTCCGGAAGCCGAGCGTCGACGAGCGGCTGGGCGAGATCGATCCGCCGTCCGAGCGGAGCGACGAGCCGCTCGATCAACACGAGGATCTCCTCGGCGTCGCGGAACCGGATCGGGGTCGCCTCAACCTGGCCATCGCGCTCGACCCAGACCCCCCTCGTGCCGTTCACCATTACCTCGCTCACGCGCTCGTCGCGCAACAGCGGTGCGATCGCGCCGAGCCCGAAGAACCGGTCGTCGAAGTAGCGCTCGAGGGCCCGCAGCTCGCCGCTCGATAGGGCCACGCGCTCGGCTGCGGCCGTCTCGCGAAGGAGCGCGCCAAGCTGATCGGCACGGGGTCGCCCGTCCGTCGCCTCGCGGAGGCGCACGAGGAGCGCGCGCTCGAGGCGCTCGCGCACGGCGGTCATGTCGCGTCGATCGCGAGGAGCTCCGCGAGGTCTTCGTAGGCCTGACCGAGCGCCCCACCGACCGGCCCCCGCGTGGCCATCGCGCCCACGGCCGCGCGCTCATCCCGCGGCAGGACGCGGAAGGCGTCGTCGATCCGATCCTGCGAGGCGATGATCCACGCGGCCGTGGGTACATCGGTCGCCGCCAGGGTCGCTCGCGACGCGGGGTCGGCGTAGGAGAGCACGAGCACTCGGTCGCTCTTCGCGGCCGCGAGACGCGCGCGTTCGTCGGGCAGGAGTGGAGCGTCGATGAGCACGAGCTCGGCAAGCTCGCGAGCGGCTGCGATCGTCATCGCGAGCACGTCGGTCGACGGTGCGGTGGGCGACCCGCCGACGAGGGAGAGCCGCGGAGCCGCGGCGGTGGCGACGAGCTCCACGTGCTCCGACCGAAGCTCTCCAGCCAGCGACTCGAGCTCCGACCACGGACGTGGCTCCGCGTTCAGCCACCACCCGAGCGCGCCGGTGCCGGTCGCATCGATCGCGACCACGGTCCGCGTTCGCGCCAGGCGGCGTGCCAGGTCGGCGGCGCACATCGTGCGACCCACACCGCCGCGAGCGGCGGTGATCGTCACGACCCGGGTCCGCTCGGGCAGCGACTGCGGCAACGACCGAGCCACGAGCGGCCCGATGACGGCGGGATCGGCGGACTCGGCGAGAAGCGCGCGATCCGCGCCGAGCGCGCCGAGGCATTCGGCCTGCTGCGGCGTCGCGACGACGATGCGCGGGATGTCCGCCGCGAACACCGCTGCGTGCGTCGCGGCATCCGGGATACGGAGATCGACGAGAACGAGGCGCGGGCTCGACGTAACGGGCTCCAGGCCGAGCAGCTCGCAGGCGGCGCGAAGCTCGTCGCCGCCACAGACCGCGACGCGAGTCAACGCGTCGAGCGCAGGAGCGGGACCAGCAGGAGTCCGCTCGCGCGCGCGACGCCGAGGGCGGTTGCGTCGTCCGCGCCGGTCCCGACGATGACAGCGTGGTCGTCCGCCGACAAGACCAAGAGGTCGAACGCCACGGCGGTCGCGGTCGCACGTTCACCAGGTCGCAGGGCCAGGATGTCGAGCCGGTCGCCGGGGCGGAGGCCGGTGATCGGAGCGACGAGCCAGCTCGTGGGAATGGAGACCGCCCACGTGCCTGGTGCGAGCGCATCGGCGAGGGTCGCCGGTGCGGCAGGTGTCGGCGGCGTGGGCGTGTGCTGTGACGCGAGTGCGGCGAGCACGAGGAGGAGCGTGCCGCCGGCGCCGAGGACGGTCCGCCGCGGCGGTCCGCGCCGCGCTACGGCGGTCAGCGACGGCAGCACGATGTCTCGATCGCGGCGCGTTGCCGGTGCGCGCCGACCGACAGCGCGATCTCGAGCGTCCTCGGACCCACGCTGATGACGAGGTCGGCGGTCGCCGGGCCGCCGTTCGCGGCCGACAGCGCGTCTGCCGCTCGGCGAGACCGCTCGATGACGAGCGGATCGGTCACCAATGCCTCGAGCTCGGAGCGGCCTGGCGCGATGAGCTCGATCTGGGCATCGGCGAGCGCCGCACCGGCCGCTTCGATCGCGGCTTCACCGGCCCGCCGCTCGCGCGCGTCAGCGAGGATCCGGTCCTGGGCCCCCCGCAGTCCCACGATGGTCGCGGCAGCGATCGCGAGGGCCAAGACGGCCAGGACGAGCGCCTGCCCCCGATCGTCGCTCAAGGCGTCCACTCCATCAGGCGCGCCGCCTCACCGCGAACGACGAAGGCCGGCAGACCGATGAACGAGAGTGGGGCGGCGATCGTGTATCGCAGCCGCACGAAGAGCAGGGTGCCCCGTGGATCGGAGCCACGCTGCGCTTCCGGAGGATCGATCGCGACATCGACGCTGTCCGTGTCGAGCGGCGCGGCGGCGGCCGTCACGCTCGCACGAATGAGCCGATCATCGTTCGTGAGCGCGCCCGTGCGCGCCCCTTCCGCCGCCGCGTGCTCGAGGGCGAGCCGCGCGACGCCAAGCTCGGAGAGCTCCACGATCGCGAGCGCGAGCACGAGCAGCACCGGTAGCACGAGAGCGAACTCGACCAGCGCTTGTGCGCGATCGCCCTTCACGGAAAGCCCAGCGGCAGGCCGCGCCGGCGCCGGACGATCGAGAGGCCGATGGCGCAGCCGAGCAGGACGACCCCGAGCGCGCAGTACATCTCGAGTGCGTGCTGTTCGACGAGCGTAGAGGCGCTCCACGCGGCGAGGCCGAGGATCGCGCCTCGCCAGTCGAGCGCCGGCGGTCGCCCGGAGGCGATCGTCGTGGTCACGAGGTCGATGGCGCGCGGATCCGTCGTCACGCCGCTGTGCCCCTCTATCGAGCCCGTGGTCGTCGGCAGGAGCGTTCGCGATGTCACGCCTGGCGTCCAGGCATCTGGCGCGGTGACGATCGCGTCGGTGGCCATCCGCACGTCGAGCCGCGTCACGTCGTGTGGCGGCGGACCGGAACGGATGAAGGCCAGGTCTCGGGCCGCGCGCGAGCCGATGTCCTGGGCGACGAGCGCCGTGATCGCACGCAGGTCCGGTGTCGCGTCGAAGAGCGCGCTGACGGCCAAGAACACCTGGCCGACGCGCGCCTCTGTCGACCCGTTGTGCGGCGAGGCCAGCGCGATGTACGTGTCGACCTTGTCCTTCGCCGAGAGGCCGCGACGGAACGCGTCGTCCACGACCGCTCCGCCCATCGAGTGCGCGACGATGTCGATCTTCGGGTGGGTCCTGGCGAGCTCGCGGACCTCGGCGATGAGCTGATCGGCGTTCTGGTCGATCGAACCGAGGGTGTCGTATGGATGCCCTGGATCACGGCCGAACCGGCGGATCTCGTATCGCGGATCCCTGCTGAGCGCGTCGATCATCGGATCGAACATGCTGTCTGAGGCGTCCGAGCCGAGCCCCGATACGAGGAGGATCACGGTCTTGTCGGTTGCTGCCGCCGACGGCCCACCCGGCGCCAGCGCCGGAAGGTCGGTCGGGCGGAGGATGGTGCGGGTCGGACGGTCCGGCGGGAAGGGTTGCGCCGGACCGTCGTCCCCCGTGGCGGCGAGCGCTCCCGGTCCGACGATCGGCAGGGCAAGGATCGTGGCCACGCACCAGGCGCGGAGCGCGCGTCGCACGGCGCGATGACACGCCGGCTGCGATCAGGCGGGGATAGGACGGCCGCGCGGTACGCGAGTACCGGTCAGGTGCGGGTCTTCGCGACCTCCGCGGCCGCGGCCTGCGCGGCGAGCTCCTCGGCATCGTCGAGCGGCGCGAGCTCCACCGCGCCGTGTCGGCGGGCGAGGCCCCAGGTGATGAGCTGATCCGCGAGCCACGGGTTCTTCGGCAGCGCGGAGCCGTGGAGGTAGCAGCCGATGAGCCGTCCCTGCACGGCGCCCTCGGTCTTGTCCGTGCCGTTGTTGCCGTGCCCGGCGATCACGCGCCCGAGCGGTTTCGCCCGGGGGCCGAGGTACGTGTAGCCGGAGTGGTTCTCGAAGCCAATGAGCGTTCGACCGTCGTCTGTCTCGCAGAGGAGGTTCCCGACGAAGCGCACCTTGCCCGCGCGTGTTGTCACGTCCATGACGCCGAGCCCGCGGATCGGATCGCCGACCTCGGGCACGTACTCGTGGCCGAGCAGCTGGTAGCCGCCGCAGACCGAGAACACCGCGGCCCCACCATCGATCGATCGCTTCAGTGCCTCGCCGTTGGCGCCTCCGAGATCCGCGCCGACGATGTCCTGTCCCTGGTCCTGACCGCCGCCGAAGAAGTACACATCGGCCCAGTCGGCGTCCCACGTTCCGCCCGTGGTGAACGAACGGGTCTCGACCTCCATGTCTCGCCACTTCGCCCGTTGCGTCAACGCGAGCACGTTCCCGCGATCGCCGTAGATCGACATGAGGTCCGGGTAGAGGTGGCCGATGCGTAGATCCACTACGTCGGATCCTCGAGCAGCTTCGCGATGTCCGCCTGCCAGATCGTGGTCGACCAGGCGGGAAGGAAACCGAGCTCGGTGTTGATCCGCAGCATCGCCTCGTTCACGTCCGCGTTCCCGGTACGGATGAATTGCGCCTTCGGCCGCTCGCGGACGAGCCGCTCGAGCACCGCTGCCTTGAGCCACATCCCAAGGGCATGGCCGCGATGGGCCGGTGTCACGGCGGTCCCCTGCTGCTGGACGACCTCCGGGACCTGTGGCGTCAGGTTGATCTCGGTGAAGCCGACGCCCGCGGCGGTCGCGTCGTGGATCGCGATGGTCGTCCAGACCTCGAAGCCCATCTTCGCGAAGAACGCGTAGCGATCACGTGTTCGCGGCACGTCCCAGTGCTCGGCCTCGAAGGCGATGTCGCCCGTGGGCATGTCGTTGATCGCTTCGTACGCCTGCGCGACCTGTCCGATCGTCACGTCGTCGGCGTTCGCCCAGTCGACCCATGCGATGTGATAGCCGGCTGCCTTGGCCCGCGAGTCGTCGACCCAGTGACGGATGAGATCCGGCTTCAGGGTGCGCACGTCGAGCTGGTTGGTGTGGGTCTCGAGCCCGGGGTTCGCGCCAACCGCGCGCGCGAATGCCGCGCCTGAGGGGACGCGATCGCTGGTCTCCTCCACGAGCACCTTGCGTCCATCAGCGCCCGCGCGTTCGGCGACGGCGCGGAGCAGCCTGCGTCCGATCCCGCGACGGCGCGCATCGGGCACGACGAGCACGCCTGTCCAGCCGAGGTGCATGTTGTCCTGGTCCGGGAGCAGAAGATATGCGCCGCCAATGAGGGCGCCGTTCTCGCGCGCGCCCCAGAAGAACAACCGGGCGTGCGGCGGCGCGGCCGTGATCTGGGTTACATACACGTCATCCGGCTTGACCGGATCCTCCGGTACGCGCTCCTGATCGATCCGTCGCATGAGTCCGACCGCGGCTGCGAGGTCCGCCGGCGCGAGGTCGGCGAGCGGAAGCTCTTCGATCTTCGTAGCCATCAGTCTTCCCAGAACTGTCCCACGAAACCGAGCCGCGAGAGGGCGTCGCGCAGCGAAAGCATCGCGGTATACGTTGCGAGGACCACGAGCTCATCGCCGGCGGGCGTGCCGTCGATCGCGGCGCGGATCGCGGGCACCCAGCCGTCCACCACGGTCACCCGATCACGGGGCACTCCGGCGTACTTGAAGCGGAGCGCGAGGTCGCGGGCCCGGAGTCCCGTCACGGTGGCGTGCGTGATGCGCGGCGCGAGTGCCTCGAAGTCGGCGTCCCAGATCCACGACACATCCCGCGAGTCGGCATCGCGGTCGTTCAGCGCGCCGAGGATCCGCGGATGGCGGCCGGTCTCGAGCAGCGCACCGATCGCGGCGTTGAAGCCCGCGGGGTTCTTGACGAGCACGAGCCGGAGGCGGCGGCCTTCAGCTTCGACGATCTCGAGCCGCCCGAAGGCCGGCTTGAACGACGCGAGTGCGCGCATTGCCGTCGGGAGCGCGATATCGAGCGCACGCGCGGCAGCCAGCGCGGCGAGCGCGTTGTACGCGTTGTACAGACCGGGGAGCGGCACGACGACGTCGTCCATCGCGGACCCGATAGATCCGCCAAGACGGATCCGGGTCTCGTTCGGGCCAAGGTGCACGGCGGCGGCGCTCACATCCGGCCGCGGCCGTGAGAGCCCGCAGTGATCGCAGCGCCAGTCGCCGACGTGCGCGAGGATCACGCGGCTGTACCGAAGTGGGCTCTTGCAGCGCGGGCAACGGGTCGCGTCGCTTATCGTCTGCGGCACGGTGCCGCCGACGGACAGGTCATCGACGCCGAACG
This sequence comes from Chloroflexota bacterium, assembly GCA_030773995.1. Taxonomy (GTDB): domain Bacteria; phylum Chloroflexota; class Limnocylindria; order P2-11E; family P2-11E; genus UBA4735. Next base: position 16,790 of record JALYLX010000072.1, on the reverse strand, counting down.
TGAGGAGCGACCCGCGACGTGCGCTTCCCAGGTACGCGACGATCGGGTCGTCGGCGTTGAGCACAAGGGTGGTCGCCTCCGGGAGCTTCGCGACAGCCTCCCCGATCCGGCGGGCGAGGGCGTCGATCTCGAAGTAGCGGTCGAGCTGGTCGCGGAACAGGTTCGTGATCACGACCACGCGCGGGGTCAAGCGCGCGAGCATGCGCGGGACCGACGCCTCGTCGATCTCGAAGACGCCGACGTCGCCGCGGAGCTCGCCGCCCCAGGTCGCGTCGGCGAGGAGCGCGGCCGCGATCCCGCGGTCCAGGTTCGAGCCCGAACGGTTGTGCACAGGCTGCCAGCCTGCGGTGCGCACGATGTCCGAGAGCATCCGGGTCGTGGTGGTCTTCCCATTCGTGCCGGAGACGCAGACCGCCCCGTGGGCAAGGGACACCGAAAGCCGGGCGATCGCGTCTGGGTCCACCGCGAGCGTCACCAGGCCGGGCAGCGCCGTGGCCCCGCGGCCAAGGAGCTGCAGCCCCGCGCGCGTCGCCTTGCCGGCGGCGATCGCGGTCAGCAGCAACGGATCCCGCGCGGTCACGCCGAGAACGTTAGGCGCCGGCTGGCTGGACCTCGCGGAGCAGGAGCTCCAGCTCGTCGACCGCGCGACCGAGCCGGAGGGCGAGAGACTTCGCGATGTCGCCGTTCGCGCTCGCGTTCTGGAGCGTGCCTTCCGCCTCGAGCCGGGCGAGGAGCGCGACGGCGCGCCGAAGCCGGGCGATCGTGAGCGACGCCGGAAGCGTGCGCCGCAGCTGCGACACGCGCTCCTCGAGCTTCTCGAACCGACGGCGCAGCTCGTCCTCGAGGTCCTCGTTCGCCATCGCCTCGAGCCGCTTCACTTCGGTCTGGAGCGCGGCCAGGTCCCGGGCTACCACCTGGGCAGCCTTCTCGAGCGAGTACCCCTTCTCGAGGGCCTGCCGGATCCGGATCACCTTCTCCATGGCGAAGACGTCGTAGTCGTGGTCGTCATTCGTCGAGGGCTTCACAAGGCCCTTCTTCGTCCAGTAGATGAGCTGCCGCGGGGTCACGTTGCAGACCCGGGCGGCCTCTGCGGCGGAGAGGCGCAACCGCTGGATGACCTCGCCGTCGTTCGCGATGAGCACCTGGGCAAGGATGTCCTGCGCGTCGCCATCCGCCACCTTCGCTCCCCTTCCCTTGACCTGCTCCCTCACGGTCGCAGGAGGCGACGAGTGTGCTGTGGGGTCCCGAGCGTGTCAAGAAGTTGGACAGGTGGCCGATACCGGACCACGACGCGGGGTGGGCTGCTAGCTGGCGGCCTTCTTCCGTGGGCGTTTCGGGGGTGCGATCGGCTGCCGGTACGCGACCTTGACGCTGACGTGGTAGCTGGTGATCCCACGCGCGGAGAGGTCGGCCCACTGGCGCGTGATCTCGACCGCGATCGGCTCGACCTCGGATCTGGCGCTCCGCACCGCCGCCCTGAGCGCGGCATCCCAGCCGGTCTTCGCGACACCGGTCGTCTCGTGGATCCGGACGACCAGCGCGGTCGTGGCGCCGGGCTCAGCGGCCCTTCGGCGGGTAGCCCTCAAGGCCGTACTCCTTGATCTTCGCGTAGAGGAGGCGGCGGTAGATGCCGAGCATCTCGGCGGCTTTCGAGCGATTGCCGTTGGCGTCGCGGAGGGCCTTCATGATGAGGTCCTTCTCGAACTGCGCGACGGACTTCTTGAAGAACGAACTGTCGCCCTTGGCATCGGCGTCGCCCTCACTGTCCTCGCCCTCGCCGGCCTCGTGGTCGCCGAACGGTAGCTCGCGGCTCGTGATGATCTGGCCACGTGAGAGGACGACGGCGCGCTCGATGACGTTCTCGAGCTCGCGCACGTTGCCCGGCCAGTTGTATTCCATGAGACGGCGAATGGCCTCTTCGCTGATCGCCGCGGGCTGGGCCGTCGCGCTGTACCGGTGCTTCGCGAGGAAGTGCTCGACGAGGGACGGGATGTCCTCTTTGCGGTCGCGAAGTGGCGGCATGTGGATGTTGATGACATTGAGCCGGTAGTAGAGGTCGTCGCGGAATTTCGACTGCTCCACCTGCTTTTGCAGATCCTTGTTCGTCGCGACGACGATCCGAATGTCCACCTTGATCGGTAGGTTCGAGCCGATGCGCTCGATCTTCCGCTCCTGCAGGACACGGAGGAGCTTCGTCTGGGTCGGTACGGTCATCTCGCCGATCTCGTCGAGGAAGATCGTCCCCTTGTCGGCCATCTCGAAGCGGCCGCGGCGCTGCGTCATCGCGCCGGTGAACGAGCCCTTCTCGTGGCCGAACAGCTCAGCCTCGAGCAGCGTCTCCGGGAGCGCGGCGCACGAGACCTTCACCAACGGGCCGGACCGGCGGTTCGAGTTGAAGTGGAGCGCCTCGGCGACGAGCTCCTTGCCGGTACCGCTCTCGCCGGTGATGAGGACCGTGGCGTCGGCCTTCGCGACCTTGCCGATCGTCTTGTAGACCTCCTGCATCGCGGGCGAATTGCCGACGATGCGCTCGGTCTGGACGAGCGAGCTGATCTCGTCGCGGAGCACCTCGACCTCCTGGGTGAGGTCCTGGTAATCGAGGACCCGCTTCACGGTGTGCGAGATCTTGTCGAGCTCGAACGGCTTGGTGATGTAGTCGAACGCGCCGAGCTCCATGGCGCGGATCGCGGCGTTCGAGCTGCCAAAGGCCGTCATGATCAGGACGGCCGTCTTCGGGTTGGTCGCCTTCACCCGGGACAGCGCCTCGATGCCGTCCAGCTCCGGCATCCGCACGTCCATGATCACCAGGTCGGGGCTCGATTCCTTGACCTTGTCGACGACCTCGATGCCGGTGGAGGCCTCCAGCACGGCGAAGCCTTCGTCCGAGAGCAGCTGCTTGAGCAGCGAACGGATCGAGGCGTCGTCGTCGGCGACAAGCAGGGTCTTTTGTGCCACTTCCGTACGGTTCCTTCCCAGGCGCAGCGGGAAAGTCAGCTAGACGGTCCCTCGCGCTCCCCAGAGATGGCTTGTTGTCCCGCACAGCGTACAGGTTGTCAAGTTGGGCGGTTCGTCGAGGTCAGCCAGTGCCTGGAGGTGACCGACTATCGGTCAGGCGACCTCGCTCACCGCAGGAACGAACCGAAGGGCGAACAGCGCGGTCGCGAGCGTGACCGCGCCGGCGATGCCGATCAGGATGCCCGCGTCGACCCGGTCGGCGAGCGCACCGCTCACGAGGATGATCGGCAACCAGGAGAGGTTGAGCAGCGCGATACGTGCGCCGAAGACGCGTGCACGGAGCTCCGGCGGCGTGACTTCCTGCGAGATCGTGATGTTCGGCACGACGAACACGACGTTGGCCACCCCCATGAGGAAGAAGATGACCATCGCGGGCAACAAGCTTGGCGCCAGCCCAAGCAGGATCAGCAGTGCGCCATAACCCGCGAAGCCGGCGACGAGCAGCTGGCCCTTGCGGAACTGGGTCATGTACTCGGGCAGGGTCAGGCCCGCTCCGACGGCGCCCGCCGCGAGAGCGGCCTCCGCGACTCCGAACAACGCCGCGCCGAACTCGGTGTCACCGTTGGCGAATCGCCGGAAAAGGTAGACGGGCGTGAGGCCATTGGCCACGGGCAATGCGAGCTGCGCTGCCAGCGAGAAGTACGTGTTGATCCGCAGGACCGGTTGATCGAGAAGGAATCGCATTCCTTCGACCGCATCAGCGTAGAGATGGGATAGCCGGAATGGCCGGGTCTCGCCAGGGCGCACACGCAGGGCGGCAAGCAGCACCGCGGAGATGGCGAAGGTCACCGCGTCGAAGTAGAACGCCGACGCGCCAACGATCGCGACCAGGAACCCGGCGGCAAGGGCACCGAGGATCTCAACGGTCCGATCCGTTGCCGCGATCGACGAGTTCGCCGACGCGAGCCTATCCGGCGACACGAGCTGCGGAATGATCGCGATCCGCGCCGGATTGAAGATGGCGCCGAATATCGCGGCGAGAAAGACCAGCACGTACACCACGACCAGCGACGCGCCGCCGTCGAGCAGGGGCGGGATCGCACCGATCAAGACCGCGCGCGCGACATCGCTCATGAACATCGCACGGCGATGACCCAGCGCGTCTCCGACGGCACCCGCGAAGAACCCGAATATCGCGGTGGGGACCGTGGCGATGACGACCGCGAGCGCGGTGAATAGGGCGGAGTTCGTCCTGATGTACGTGACGGTCGCGAGCGCGATCAGAGTGACTGGATCGCCGAAGCGACTGATCGCCTGGGCGAGCCAGAACAATCGGAAGTCCGAGCTGCGACGGTTCACCGACGAATGAGTAGCACGAACGGCACGAGGAAACCGCCGAGCGCGATGCAGAAGTCACCGGCGCTATAGACCGCGTGCGCGACCGGGACGGCAATGACGTCGGCCAACGGCCTCAGCAGGCTCGTGTCGGTGATGGCCACGTGCAGCGCGTCGGTGGGCATCGACGCCCCCGCCGCGGCGACCGCGCCGGCGTCCACCGGCATGCCTTGGTTCAGGAGAACGACCGCGAGGTTGAGAGCTCCACCGAACGCCACCAGCGCAGCTCCGGTCAGCCGAACGTTGGCCGCTGCGCCGATGGCGGTGCCGGCGAGAGCGAAGACGTAGAGCTGCAAGGCGATCGACTGGGCGAAGGGCGCGGCCGCGCGGGCGATGAGTCCCCCGAGGAGAAGGGGAAGCCACCGGATCTGGACGGCCACGAGCGGCCGCCAGCTGCGTCGGACGGCGAGACCTGCGATTACCCCGAGAACAACACCGCTAACCAGCATGCGCGTCGCGCATCAGCGGCTCACGGGCAAGCCGGCGACGCAGCTCAGCGAGGGTCTCGTAGTTGATCGGCGGAAGGTCGCTGACTTCGAACGCACCTGGCCCGCTTTTCGCCAATAGCTGCTCGAGCGATCGGACGATCTTTGGGTCGAACTGGATGCCTTTGTACTTGTCGAGCTGCTCGAGGGCCTTCTCGTGGCCGATCGCCTTTCGATAGATGCGGTCCGACGTCATCGCCTCGTACGCGTCCGCGACGATGATGATCCGAGAACCGAGCGGGATCCCATCGCCCCTGAGCCCCTCGGGATAGCCGGATCCGTCGAAGTTCTCGTGATGGTGCAAGACCATTTGCACGAGCGGGCGCAATGCGGCGGAAGGCTCCAGGATCGAGGCACCGTAGATCGGGTGCCTGCGCATGAGCTCCTGCTCGTCGGCATCGAGGCGCATCGGCTTCATCAGGATGCGGTCTTCGACGCCGATCTTGCCGATGTCGTGCAACAGACCGGCGAGCTCGATGCGCTCGATCTCGGCCTCGCGGAGGCCCATCTCGCGAGCGACCGCACCGGCGATCCGCGAAACGCGGTCGGCATGGCCTCGGGTAAAACCGTCCTTCGCGTCGATGGCCTGCGACAGTGCGCTTACGGTCCCGAAGAACAGGTCACGCGTCTCGGCGTATTTGGTGAATGTGTACCGAGCCAGAAGCAGCGGGACGAGAAATGGAAGCGTCGCCCAGTAGCCCACTCCGAGGGCGATCTTCGCCATTAACCAACCCAGCGGAATCTGTCCGAGCAAGCCGACAGCGACGTTGCGTACGGACAGCGCCCAGATCTTTGAAAACGGAGACTGCTGGCGGACGCTCGCCGCAAGCACGCTCAAGAAATTATTCGCGATCGCGAAGGCCGCGCCAACGATCAAGATCTGAGCAAACGTCGCATATGGGTCGCCCGGTTTTACCCACGGGCTGGTCACGACAAGAGCGACCCAGCCGACGAACGCCGACAGCACCCAGTTCGCGCGGTTGTAGAGCGTTCCGTACCAGGCCAGCTCGCGGCGAAAGTCACGCAGGCCAAAGGTTCCCAGAAAAGCGATCCAACACACGGCGAAGGGGTGACCGAGGCTCGTGTCGAAAAGCGCCGCGAGGAGAGGCGCTGTGTTGAGGTACGCGAGGACGCCGCCCGGCAGATTGACCGGTGCGAACGACGAAATCAGGGTGACGGCAATCCAGAAGGCGAACGGTCCCAGGTCGAAGTCGCTCGGTGGTGGGTATGACAACTTCGCAAGGAGGCAGGCGGCCAGACCGATCACCGCGAGCAACATGACGCGCTCGTTACGCGTCATGCGTCTCCCCTCCACGTCGGGCGGATTATGCGCGAGGGGCGGGCCCCTAGAACAGAATGACGAAAAGGAGACCGTTCAAAACGGTCTCCTTCGCGCGCGCTTGCAAAGCGCCTCTAGAGGGCTAAAAGAGCTGTTAGTACCCGGAGGTTCCAGCGCCAGCGCCCAGGACAAGAGCTGCAAGGGTCGCAACGGCCGTGATCAGACGACGCATGAGTAAGTCTCCCTTCGCCAAGCTTCGAGAGGTAACTCGGCGGTTTGGGGGCTGCGCTTAAGGGGTCGCCAACGTCTGATACCGGACGGAAAGATGACGAAAGCGCACGGTCGGCGCCCGATTCAGGCTTTGGGGCGTATTTGTTCGGGCTTAGGGCACCGTAGAGCGGACGGAACGATGACGAAAATACACGCACTTATCGCGGCGAAAACCGGCCTTACTCCGCCTAGAGCCTTTCGTAACGGGCGACGTCGATCACGAAAACGGTCGCGCCGCCGAAGGACACCTCGACCGGATACGGCATGTAGAACTCGCCGGGCTCCATGATCGGGGGCATCGGATTGATGTACTGCTGCCGGGCGTGACAGGTCTCGCGGATGACCCCGAGGACGTCTTCGACCTGGGGCTCCTCCACCCCCACCAGCACGGAGGCGTTGCTCTGTTTGAGGAACCCGCCGGTCGAGTGGAGGCGCGTGACCCGGTACTCCTTGTCGGTGAGCGCATCCACGAGCGCGCCGGCGTCTTCGGCGTGAACGATCGCGATGACCAGCTTCATGGCGGCGTGAGTGTAGATGCGGGCAACAGCCGCTCGACCTCGCTCCAGACGTCGGCAGCGACCGCGTCCACGTCACGATCGGCGCTGATCACCGCGAACCGGCGCGGCTCCGCGTCGGCAAGCCGCAGATAGCCCTGGCGCACCCGCTCATGGAACGCCCGGGCTTCCGCCTCGAACCGATCCCACGCACGACCTGGCTTCCGCCTGGCCGCCCGGCCCTCGGCCGCGTCGACCGGAAGGTCGAGCAGGATCGTCCGGAGCGGACGCGTGTCGCCGACGGCGAAGTCGGTGACGGCGCGGAGCTGATCGAGGTCGGCACCGTGGCCGTAGCCCTGGTACGCGAGCGTCGAGTCGTAGAAGCGATCGACGATGACGATCTTTCCGTCGGTCAACGCGGGGCGGATCACGTCGCGCACGAGCTGCGCACGGGCGGTGCTGTACAGGAGCGCCTGCGCGTTCGGCGCAAGCGGGATGTCCTGCGCGTGCAGCACGATGTCGCGCACCCGTTCCCCGACCGGCGTGCTGCCCGGCTCGCGAACGGACACGACGTTGCGGCCGTCCGCTCGCAGCCGATCCGCGAGCCGTTTCGCCTGGACTGACTTGCCGGAGGCCTCCCCACCCTCGAAGGAGAGGAAGAGGCCGCTCACCTATAGATCTGGACGCGCCGGTACGGCTCGTGTCCGGTACTGCGAGAGCTCAGGTTCGCTCGCTCGATGAGCTCGTGCTGCAGCTTCCGGACGTACGCGTTCTGCGGCTCGAGCTCCACCTCGTCGCGCGAGCCTGCGGTCACCGCGTCGATCGCCTCGCGGGTCTCCTCGAGGGCGTCCTCCTCCGGACCGCGCCGGAGCTCGAACACGCTGGTGAGCGCGCTCGCGATCTGCGAGGACGAGTTGCTCCGCGCGACGTAGATCGGGACGCCGCTCGACTCCGCGTTGCGCAGTCGGGGCGTCTTCCGGCGGTAGTAGGTCTTCAGGGTGATCACGACGTCCGCGTCCTCAGGCTCGCGGACGACCGCGACCGGAAGGTTGAGGCCGCGCGCAGCCTCCTCCAGCCGCGACCAGGAGATCCCAAACGGGTAGACCTTCACCGTCTCGCGGATGTCGCGGGTCGGTGTCCGCGGCGTGCTCCGCCGCTCGACGGCCTCGGCCGGCTCGCGGGTGGCCCTCGCGTTCGAGACGGTGACCTGCCCGGAACCGTCGCGCTCGCGTTGCTGCGGCGAGACCGGCATGCCGAGGAGGATCGAATCAACGGTCTGCGCCACGTCCTGATAGATGGACACCTTCTGATAGGCCTGGATCTCCACGAGCACCTGGAATGTCGGCGGCGCCTTGCGCTCGAGCACCGACTTCTGGGTGCCGCGGCGCCGAGCCTCCTCGTCGCCCAACGTGACCGTCTGGACGCCACCGATGAGATCGGAGAGGGTCGGGTTGAGCATGAGGTTCTCGAGGCTGTTGCCATGCGCGGTCGCGACCAGCTGCACGCCGCGCTCGGCGATCGTGCGGGCGGCCGCGGCCTCCTGCTCCGTCCCGATCTCGTCGATGACGATGACCTCGGGCATATGGTTCTCGACCGCCTCGATCATCACCGCATGCTGCAAGGTCGGCGTCGCGACCTGCATGCGACGCGCGCGACCGATGCCGGGGTGCGGGATGTCGCCGTCGCCGGCGATCTCGTTCGAGGTGTCGACGATGACGACGCGCTTGCCCACGTCGTCGGCGAGCACCCGCGCGACCTCACGGAGGAGGGTCGTCTTGCCGACGCCGGGCCGGCCCAGCAGCAGGATGCTCTTCCCCGATTCCACGACGTCACGGATGATCTCCATCGTCCCGTACATCGCGCGCCCGACACGTAATGTCAGGCCGACGACCTTGCCCGCGCGGTTGCGCAGCGCGCTGATGCGATGGAGCGTCCGCTCGATGCCGGCGCGATTGTCCCCGCCGAACTGACCGATGCGCGAGATCACATACGCGAGATCCTCGGCGGTCACCTCGCGATGCGAGAGCTGCTCCTCGCGCCCGCTGAACCGCGCCTCGGGGATCCGGCCGAGGTCGATGACGATCTCGAGCAAGCCATGGAGGTCGGTGAGCGCGCGAACTCGCTGGCAGAGGTCGGGAGGAAGGGCGTCGAGGATCGCGTCGAGGTCGCCGCGCTCGGTCGTCATCTCACCACCGCCGGCGCCCACGCCGGCTCTTCGATGCGAACGGCCAGTTCCTTGACGAAGAGCATAGCCGTCGCGATCTCGCGGAAGCCCTCGGAAAGCAGCGCGCGGGCGACGTGCTCCTCGTACGAGCGGACCGGTGACGTGATCGGCTTGCCGCCCGGGAGCTCGAGCGTCGTCGCGCGCACGACGTCGCGCGCGAGGTCGGTGTCGCCGTCCACCGACCGTGCCTTCACCACATGTGGGTGCTTGTCGAGGCCGCGGAAGCTCACGCCGAACGCGCCGAGCCGCGGCTCGCCACCCACGACCATCGCGGTGTCCCGCCGCATCGCGAGCGGGTTCCCGCTCACCAGGAACGGGGGATCGAAGGCACCCGCGCGACGGCCGATGTCGAAGTCCTCGACCGTGAGCTGCTCGGCACGCTGTACGGCGTGCGGCGTCGTGGACGCATAGAACCGGAAGAGGTCGTGCGCGTCGCGACGCCGCGCGTAGTGGCCGTCCAGCTTGCGAGCCGGCGCGCGGAGCGGCGCGCGCGGAGCGGCGTACCAAGTCTCCCGCGTGTACGAGTAGAAGCCCGCCTGGAAGAACGTCTCGCGGGCGCGAGCCGCGCCGGCGGCAGGGGCGCTCACGACCGCGTCGGCAACGGCGCCGTACAACCGGAGCTGGCCTCGCTGCGCGGCCGACGCCGAGATGTGCGAGAGAAGCTTGAATGAGCCCTCGGCGCCGCCAGGATCGGGGACCGCGGCGAGCGCGAGGATCACCCATTCCGGACGGCGGCCGCTGTAAACGAGTGCGACCGCGCAGAGCCGGCCGTGGTACTCCTCGAGGTACAGGCGCAGCCGGCCGCGCATCCCGATCGTGCCGGGCAGGAGCTTCCGCCAGTCGGCGAGCGCGCTCGAGACGAGGGGCTGCGGCAGGACCGAGCCGAGGATCGCGTCGGGCTCGCGGCTTGCGGCCGCCAGAAACCGCGTCACCCGCGGCAGGTCCATCGGCATGGCGGGACGGACCGGCATTGCCTAGTGCCGTCCGAGCTTCAGGAAGTAGTCGTGGAACCGGCCGTCGCGCGTCAGCTCGGGGTGGAACGAGGTCGCCATGAGGTTGCCCTGACGGGCCGCGACGATGGTCGCTGCGCCCCCCGTGGCCCCTGCCCCTGCATCATCCAATCGCGACAGGACCTCGACATCCGGCCCCACCCACTCGATGAGCGGCGCGCGGATGAAGACCGCGTGGAACGGATCGGACCCGAGCGCCGGCACATCGAGGTCGGCTTCGAATGAGTCGAGCTGCCGCCCGAACGCGTTGCGCCGGACGCGGATGTCCATCAGTTCGGCCAGCGGGTGCCGGTGACCGGGTACCTCGCGTGCAATGAAGATCGCGCCGGCACAGGTGCCCCACACCGACATGCCGCCCGCGACGCGCTCTCTCAGCTTCGGGATGAAGCCGTACTGCTCGGCGAGCTTTCCGATCGTCGTGCTCTCGCCGCCGGGAATGACGAGCGCGTCGATGTCATCCAGCTGCTCGGGACGGCGGACATCGACCGCCTCGGTCCCGAGGCGCCCAAATGTCTCGATGTGCTCGCGGAAGTCGCCCTGGAGGCCAAGGACCCCGGCGCGAGCTAAGCGGTCACCAACCGCGGACGGCAAGGCGTTCGCCCGCTGCGAGCGTCTCGAGGGCGATGCCGCGCATCGCCTGGCCGAGGCCGCGCGAGACGTCGGCGATGAGCTTCGGGTCCATGAAGTGCGTCGTGGCCTCGACGATCGCCTTCGCCCGACGCAACTGGTCCTTTGGATCGTCGGACGCCTTGAAGATGCCGCTGCCGACGAAGTTGCCTTCAGCGCCCAGCTGCATCATCAGCGCCGCGTCCGCGGGCGTCGCGATGCCTCCGGCGCAGAACAGGACGACCGGAAGCTTCCTCGCCGTCGCGACCTCGCGCACCAGATCGAGCGGCACGCGGTACTCAGCGGCTTTCTCGCGGAGCTGTGATTCGTCCAGACCGGCGAGTGCCTCGATGCCGCCGGTGATCTCCCGGATGTGGCGCACGGCCTCGACGATGTTGCCGGTGCCCGCCTCGCCTTTGCTACGGATCATCGCCGCGCCCTCGCTGATGCGCCGGAGCGCCTCGCCGAGATCGCGCGCGCCGCAGACGAATGGCACGTCGAACTTGCGTTTGTCGATGTGGAATTTCTCGTCCGCCGGCGTGAGGACCTCGCTCTCGTCGACATAGTCGACGCCGATCGCCTGGAGGACCTGCGCTTCGACGAAGTGGCCGATACGGGCCTTTGCCATCACCGGGATGGTGACCGTGTCCATGATCTCGGTGATGAGCTGCGGGTCGCTCATCCGGGCCACGCCGCCCTCTTTACGGATGTCGGCCGGCACCCGCTCCAGCGCCATGACGGCGACCGCGCCAGCCTCTTCGGCGATCCTCGCATGGTCGACGGTGACGACGTCCATGATCACCCCGCCCTTGAGCATCTGGGCGAGGCCGGATTTCACCGTCCATGTCGCCTTGGAAGTGTCGCCGAGGTGTCCGTTCCCGTTCTGCGCCATCGGAACAACAATCGTACCGCTCCACCCCTAAAATCGGAACATGGGCGTGGTCGACGCGAACGTCCTCGTGCTCAACCTGGATTACCAGCCGTTGAACGTATGCAACGTGCGCCGGGCGGTGGTCCTCTTGGATAAGCAGAAGGCGGTCGTCATCGAGCAGAACGGGCACATCGTCACGAGCGAACGAAGATCGATCGTTACGCCGTCGGTCATTCGCCTCGCGTATCACATCAAGCGGCCCCGACCGGTGCTGAAGATGACCCGCAAGGAAGTCCTCGTGCGCGACGACCACACCTGCCAGTACTGCGGCAAGCGCGGCCACGACCTGACGCTCGACCACGTGATCCCGCGGCACCGTGGCGGCCAGCACACCTGGGAGAACGTCGTGGCGGCGTGCAAGGGCTGCAACCACAAGAAAGGCGGACGGACGTTGCACGAGTCGCGCATGGCGCTCGCTCGCCAGCCGTTCAGACCGCCATCCACGCCGAGCTACCTGTTCTCGAGCTACATCCGCGCCGGGGAGCGGCAGTGGTTCAAGTTCCTCGGCGTCGAAGACTCCGCGGCCGCTTCGTAGCGGCGGGACTGGCATCGCTCGTGCGTTCGGCGGTCCCCAGATGAGGGTGCTCTTCACCAAGCGCGGCTACTCCCCGATCGGCGGATCCGAGAGCCTCGCGTACCAGTTCGCGACGCGGCTCGCCGCGCGCGGCCACGACGTGCGCGTGGTGTGCGCGTGGCCGACCGACAAGGAGGAGTCCACGTACCGCGGCGCATCCTTCGCGCCGGTCGTCTACGACGACCACCGCGTGTTCGTCGATCAAGGCGTCGAGGTCGTGCAGGTACGGCCGCGCGGCGGGATCTTCGGGATGGCCGCCGACGCGACGACGCTCGTCGACCTGATGCGAGGTGAGCTCCTCGAGCGCTTCGCGGAGGATCGCGACCTCATCCACAACGTCGGCCGCGAGTATCTCGACTCGAGCGTCGACGTCGCTGAGGAGCTCGGCATCGCGCTCGCGCTCACGCCCCTCGCGCACCCCGGACAGTTCCATGGCGGAGACACGGCCACGGACTTCGCGCGCTATCGCCGCGCCGGCGTCATCACGACGATGACCGACTGGGAACGCGACTGGTACGTGGCGCACGAGCTCGACAGCGCCCGCGTCGTGACCACCGGCATGGGACCGAACGCGACGACGAGCGGGGACGCCGCAGGCTTTCGCGCGCGCCACAAGATCCCGACGCATGCGCCGATCGTCCTCTACGTCGGCCGCAAGGAGCGGTACAAGGGCTACATCCAGCTGCTCGACGCGACCGAGACGGTGTGGCGCACGCACGCCGACACACGCTTCGTGTTCATGGGGATGCCCGGCTTCTACTCGACCTTCTTCGACGACTTCCAGCGGTACGCGGACGAGCGGGTCATCCACCTCGAGAACGCGTCGGCCGCCGACAAGGACGCCGCGCTCGAGGCGTGCTCGCTGTTCGCCATGCCTTCGCGCCACGAGACCTTCGGGCTCGGCTACCTGGAGGCGTGGCTCCACGGGAGACCTGTCATCGGTGGCGACATACCGGCGCTGCGGGACGTCATCGACGACGGCGCCGACGGCATCGTCGTGCGTCAGCGTGGGGACGAGGTCGCCCGCGCGATCCTGCGGCTGCTCGACGATCCGGCCGCGGCACGCGCGATGGGCGAGCGCGGCCGCGCGAAGGTCGCCGCCCGGTGGAGCTGGGACGGCGTCATGGACCGCGTCGAAGCCGCACACGCCATCGCCGTCGCGACCGTAACGGAGACGACCGCGGCGTAAGGCTCGGTCGGCGCCGCCTACCCTTCGAACCGTGCGCGTCGTCATCGCGAAGAAGCTCCTCTCCACCGTCGGCGGCTCCGAAGCGCAGGCTCGAGCGCTCGCCGCTGCGCTGCGCGATCGCGGCCACGACGTGTCGCTCGTCGGGCTTCGGCCCGCCTACCGCCGCGCCGGGATCCCCGATCGCGTGTACCAGGCTGGGCCCGGGGACGTGACCGTGGAGGAGGAAGGCCTCACGTATCGGTTCATCGCGAGCCCCGCCGCGTTGTTCGAGGGGACGTTGCCGGTCTCGCTCATCGGGCCCGGTCGGCTGGCCGGGGCGGTGGCGGGCGCGGACGTCGTCCATTGTCTTGCCCGCGAGTGGTCCGGACCGTACGAGCGCGCGGCACGATCGGCCGGCGCGGCATTCGTCGAGACCCCGCTGGTCCATCCGGGCCAGCCATTCTCGGGAGACGGCGGCGCGGACCTCGCCCGCTACCGACGGGATGACGCGGTCATCGGTCTCACCGAGTGGGAGGCGGACTGGTATCGAGCGCACGGCGTGACGCGCGCGTTCGCGACCGGCGTCGGGCCGATCATGCGCGCGCCGATCCCCGACCGAGCGCCCGAGCCGGCCGAGGTCTTGTTCGTTGGCCGGAAGGAGCGATACAAGGGCTACGACGCGCTCCGCGGTGCGGCCGGCCTGGTGTGGCGCAAGCGCCCCGACGCGCGATTCGTCGTCATCGGGCAGCGTCGCTTCCTCGGACCGGCGCCGCTCGCCGACCCGCGCTGGTCTGAGCCGGGGATCGTAAGCGAAGGGCGCAAGGCCGAGGCGTACGCGCGCGCGACGATCTTCGCGATGCCGTCGGAGCATGAGACCTTCGGCCATACCTACCTCGAGGCGTGGTGCGCCGGACGGCCCGTGATCGCGGGCGACATCGCGCCGCTGCGCGAGGTCGTGCGCGATGGCATCGACGGCCTGCATGCCGCGAACGATCCGCGAGCGGTCGCGGACGCGATCCTCGCGTTGCTCGCGGATCCACTGCGTGCCGCGGCGATGGGAGCGTCCGGCCGCGAGCGCGCGCGGGCGCGGTTCTCGTGGCCGATCGTCGCCGCGACGACGGAAGCGGTATACGCGGCCGCGCGGCTAGCATGATGGCGATGCGGGGAGTCATCGGCCAGCGCGCGATGCTCGATCGGCTGGGCGCACGGGCATCGCGAGGCGATGTCGCGCACGCGTACGGTCTGTTCGGCCCGCGATCCATCGGCAAGCGCACCGTCGCGATCCGCCTTGCGCAGACCCTCAACTGTCTCGATCCGGATCGGCCGGCGGGCGGCTGCGGCACGTGCCGCAACTGCGTCAAGATCGAGCGCGGGATCCATCCCGACGTCCTGGTCGTGGAGCGCGACGTCGCGACCATGACGAAGATCGAGATCGACCAGATCCGCGACATGCAGCAGGATCTCGCGCTGCGACCGCTCGAGGGCCGGATCCGCGTCGTGATCATCGACGACGCCGCCGACCTCAGCGACTTCGCGCAGGACGCGCTGCTGAAGACGCTCGAGGAGCCGCCGAAGCACGCGGTGCTCCTGCTGGTCACGCTGGCGCCGGAGTCGCTCTTCGAGACGATCCGATCCCGGCTGCAGCCACTGCCGCTCCGGTCGGTGGCGACGGGCGAGATCGCCGCCGGATTGCGCGAGCGCGGCATCAAGGACGCGGACGCCGTCGCCGCGGCGGCCGCAGGTCATCCCGGGATGGCGCTCCGGCTGGCGGCAGATGCGGGTGGCGAGCGCACGACCCGCCGGGCGCTCGAGAAGGAGTTCTTCGAGCTCGTCGGGAGCCGGCTCACCGAGCGCTTCGCGTGGGCCGCGAGCCTTGCGGACGAGAGCGACCCACGGAAGCGCGCGGAATCCATCGAGGTGCGCTTCGATCACTGGCTCGAGCTGCTTCGGGATGCGGCCGTGACCGCGCGCGGGCTCGCTGGCGCGCCGCTGCGTCCTGACCGCGCGGCAGAGACGGGCCGGATGGCCGCGAAGGCCGGCGCGCGCGACCTCGTCGACGCGTCGCTGCTCGTGCAGCGGCTGCGCCGCGACATCTTCTGGAACGCGAACGCGCGGGCGATGCTCGAGATCCTCGCGCTGAAGCTCCCGTACGTGGAAGGCGTGGTCGGATGAACCACACCGTCGTCGGCGCACGGTTCCAGACGGCAGGCCGCATGTACTTCTTCGAGCCCGGCCCGGTGGCCGACCTTTCGATCAACGAATGGGTGATCGTCCAGACCGAGCTCGGCCAGGACGCCGCGCGGGTGCAGATCCTGCCGACCGACTCGCCGCTCGTGCAGGTCGATCCACCGCTCGGGACGCTCGTGCGGAAGGCGACGGCGTCCGACAAGTTCGAGCTGGCGAAGCACAAGCGCCGCGAGGCGGAGTCCACGACGTCCGCCGCGGAAACAGCGCGCCGGCTCGGGCTCGACATCCACGTGCTCGGGACCGACTGGCAGTTCGACGGCGGGAACGTCGTCGTCTTCTATTCCACCGAGACGAGCAGCCTCGACCTGGCACCGTTCAGCGTCGAGCTCGCCGCGCAGTTCGGGACGCGCGTCGAGGTCCGCCGTCTCGGCGCGCGCGACGAGACGAAGATCCTGACCGGGGTCGGGACGTGCGGTCGCGAGCTCTGCTGCTCCTCGTGGCTCGACAAGTTCTCGAACATCTCGATCCGCATGGCGAAGGACCAGGACCTGCCGCTGAACCAGAGCAAGCTGACGGGCGTGTGCGGCCGCTTGAAGTGCTGCCTCATCTACGAGCTCGAGACGTACCAAGAGGTGAAGGGCAAGCTGCCGAAGCTCGGCGACACGTTCCACATTCCCTCGTGCGTGGGCGGCCAGTGCGGCACCGGCGGCTGCGCCCAGGTGCAGGGCGTCTCGATGACGAAGGAGGCGATCGTCGTCGGGATGCTCGATGGCGGCCACACGACGATGACCGCGGAAGAGCTTGGGGTGACGTTCGACCCGGTCCCGGCGCACACGAAGGGTGTCGGCTCATACGGCTCTGACGAGATCCCGCGCCAAGAGCGCGCCACGCCGGTGCCGGGTCAGGCCCCGCGCCGTCGTCGGCGTCGCGGTGGTCGTCGCCGCGGTGGGCGACCGGGCGGCCCGAGCTAGCGGACCCGGCGCACCACGAAGTCCGCGATCTCGCGCAGCGCGTCGCGCTCCGGCCGGTCCGGCAACGGCGCGAGTGCGGCAACCGCGTCGTCGTGGAACGAGAGCGCCTTCGCCCTGGCCCGTTCGACGCCGCCCGACTCGCGGATGACCCGCAACAGCTCACGCAGCTCGCCCGGGCTCTTACCCTGTGCGACGATGCGCGCGGCGAGTAGGGGGTCGTCGGTCTCATCGACCGCGTAGA
>JALYLX010000071.1 GCA_030773995.1 Chloroflexota bacterium | reverse complement strand
GAGCTTGGCCAGCGCGGCGCGTACCTCGGTGGCGTTGCCCTTCAGGAGGGCGTCCGCAAGCTCGGGCGGGGTCTCGGCGAGCCGTGTGGCGTCCCGGAATCCCGGTCCGGCCAGGTCGCTCACGTCCGCACCGACGCGCGCGAGCGCGCGCGCGAGGACGAGCGGCAATCCGGACAGCGTCGCGACGATGCGGTCGTGCTCCTGCGCAGATACGACGGTCGGGATCGCGCCGGCCGCGCGCGCAAGCTCGCCGGCCACGCTCATCGCGCGCTCGTCCGCCCGGGCCGTGGGCACGAGGAAGAACGGCCGGCCGTCGAACAGGTCGGCGCGCGCGGCCGCGTACCCGCGCTCGGTCGAGCCGGCCATCGGATGACCGCCCACGATCCGCGCCGTCGCGGGGGCCGAGTCGGCGAAGGCGGCGACCTCGCGCTTCAGGCTGCCGACGTCCATGAGCACGGTGCCGTCGGCGCCAGCCGAGAGTGCCCGGAGGGTCGGAACGACCGCGGAGAGGGGTGTCGCCACCACGACCACATCAGCCTCAAGGAGGTCCTCGAGGCGTGTGGCCCTCGCGATGTCCCCCGTCCCGGAGGGGTCGAACGCGCGGACGTCGTGGGCCCCGCGGAGAGCGAGGGCGAGCGAGCCGCCAATGAGGCCGCAGCCGGCGATGCCGACGCGCATCAGACCGCCGCGGCCACCGGACGGCCGACGGCTCCGGCGACGGCCGGGAGCGTCGCCATGAGCTTCTCGAAGTTCTCGAAGGTCAGCGACTGGAACCCGTCCTTGAGCGCGTGGTCGGGTGCGGGATGGACCTCGATGAGCAGGCCATCGGCGCCGGCGGCGACAGCGGCGAGCGCGACGGGCGCGACGAGGTACCACTTCCCCGTCCCGTGCGACGGATCGGCGATCACGGGCAGATGCGAGAGCCGCTTGAGGAGCGGGATCGCGTTGATGTCGAAGGTGTTGCGGGTGTATTTCTCGAACGTCCGGATCCCCCGCTCGCAGAGGATCACGTTGGGGTTGCCCTTCGCGAGGATGTACTCGGCCGAGAGCAGGAGCTCCTCCACCGTCGCGGACATCCCGCGTTTCAGCATGACCGGCTTCGGCTGCTCGCCGCAGGCGTCCAGGAGCGAAAAGTTCTGCATGTTGCGCGCGCCGATCTGCAGGCAATCCGCATGCGACGCGACGAGCTCGACGTCAGACGGCGTGAGCACCTCGGTCACCACCGGCAGCCCCGTGGCGGCACGAGCCTCGCTGAGGAGGTCCAGGCCGGACGCACCCAGCCCTCGAAAGTGATACGGCGACGTGCTCGGCTTGTATGCGCCGCCGCGAAGGAGCGCGGCGCCCGCGGCGCGCACCGCATGCGCCGTCGCGAGCGTCTGCTCGCGAGACTCGACGGAGCATGGGCCGGCCATGACCGCGAGCGGCTGGCCGCTCCCGATGGCCACGCCGCCGACGTAGACGACGGAGTCCGCAGGATGTACCTCGCGGGAGCTGAGCTTGAACGGGCGGCTCACGAGGACGATCTCCGCGACGCCGGGCAGGGATTCGAGCTGGTCGGCATACTCGCGTGCGGCGACGCCGAACGTGCCGATCGCGGTCCGCTCCGCGCCGGGCAGCGGGATCGCGGTCAGGCCGAGCTCGCCGATGCGCTCTACGACCGCGCGTATCTCGTCCTCGGAGGCGGTCCGTTTCATCACGACGAGCACGTCAGACCTCCACGGCCCACGCCGGCCGCAGCTCCTTCGCCCGGCGCAAGAAGGCGTGACGGACCTCATGTTGCGATTTCGCGGTGTTCCAGTCGATGAGCACACGGATGCAGCCGGCGAGAGCGCCGGGCACCGCGATCTCCTGGCCGCACATGAGCGGCACGTCGGTCCAGCCGAGCTCGCGCGCCGCGAAGGCCGGGAACTCGGCGTTCAGATCCGGCGTGACGGTGAACCAGGCACATGCGATGTCCTCGGGCCGGAGGCCGTTGAGCCGCACGATCACGTCGAGCAGCTCGCGGGTCGCCTTGAGGATCTCCTCCCGCTCGTTCGCTTCCACCGTCGTCGCACCGCGGATCCCGCGCATCGCCATCACGACCTTCCCGCGTCGACCAGGCTGCGCACGAAGGTGCGAAGCGCTGCCGGCTTGTCGCTCGCCGCGGTCACGGCGTCGATCGCCGCGCTGCCGATCACGACGCCATCCACGAGACCACGCAGCGCACTCACGTGCGAAGGCTCGCTGATCCCAAAGCCCAGCGCCACCGGCAGCGACGTGTGGGCTCGCACGCGGGATACGAACGACGCGACGTCGGATGCCAGCACGCGTCGCGCGCCGGTGACGCCGGTCAGCGAGACGCAGTACACGAACCCCCGCGACCGCGGCAGGAGCCGGGCGAGCCGGGCATCCGGTGTCGTCGGCGCGTAGAGGTCGATGCGAGCCATGCCGACGGCATCGAGCTCCATGTCGAAGACGTCGCTTTGCTCGGCCGGCATGTCGGGCACGATGACACCTGCGACACCGGCGGGCGCTGCGTCGAGGGCGAACTGGTCGTAGCCATATTGCTCGAATGGGTTTGTGTACCCCATAAGGAGCACCGAGACGTCGCGCTCCGCGACGATGCTGCGGGCCTCGGCGATGCAATCGGCGAGGGTGACACCGTCCGCGAGCGCGACCTCGTTGGCGTGTTGCACCGTCGCACCGTCCGCAAGCGGATCGCTGAACGGGACACCGAGCTCGAGAACGTCGGCGCCGCCGTCTAGCGCAGCGCGCAGGAGATCGGGGGTCGCGGCGCGGTCCGGGTAGCCCACCGTGAGGTAGATCACGACGGCGAGCCGATTCTCTCCTTTCGGACGGACGAAGGCCCGCTCGATGTGCTCAACGCCCGTCGCGGCCGCGACATTCACCCGAGGGCTGCCATCACAGTCTCGAGATCCTTGTCTCCGCGCCCCGAAAGACACACGAGCACGTCGAGGTCCGCGCCATACGCAACACGGATGTGCGTGAGGTCGGCGATCGCGTGCGCAGGCTCCAGAGCCGGGATGATCCCCTCGGTCCGGGAGAGGAGCGTGAAGCCTTTGAGCGCCTCGGCGTCGGTGCGCGCGACGTATTCCGCACGTCCGTTTCTTGCCAGCTCAGCGTGTTCTGGGCCGACGCCTGGGTAATCGAGGCCCGCGGAGATCGAATGCGTACCACGTATCTGACCATCGTCGGTCTGCAGGATCATCGTTCGCGTGCCGTGTAGTACTCCGACGCTGCCACCGACGATCGATGCAGCATGCTCGCCGGTCTCGATCCCGCGTCCGCCCGCCTCCACGCCACGGAGCCGCGTCGTCGGGCTGTCCGGGATGAACGACGCGAAGATGCCGATCGCGTTGGAGCCGCCACCCACACAGGCCACTACTACGTCGGGCAGTTTGCCCAGCAGCGACAGCGACTGCGCACGCGCTTCACGGCCGATGACGGACTGGAAGTCGCGGACCATCGTCGGGTACGGATGCGGACCGATGGCCGACCCGAGGAGGTAGTACGTCGAGCGCACGTTCGTGACCCAGTCGCGGATCGCCTCGTTGACCGCGTCCTTCAGCGTCCGGCTGCCGCTCTCGACGCCGCGGACCTCCGCACCGAGCAGCTTCATCCGGAAGACGTTGGGCGCTTGGCGGCGCATGTCCTCGGTTCCCATGTAGACGACGCACTCGAGGCCGAGGAGGGCGCACGCCGCGGCCGAGGCGACCCCGTGCTGTCCCGCGCCGGTCTCCGCGACGATGCGATGCTTCCCCATCCGTTTGGCGAGGAGGGCCTGGCCGACGGCGCTGTTGATCTTGTGCGCGCCGGTGTGCGCGAGATCCTCGCGCTTGAGGAGGACACGGCGAAGCCCCACCGCGGTCGCGAGGCGAGCGGCGTCGGTGAGGGGTGTGGGCCGGCCGACCCAATCGCGGAGCAGCGCCGCGAGCTCGGCCTCGAACGTCGGGTCCGCACGGGCAGCCAGATACGCATCCTCGAGCTCCGCGACCGCCGGCATGAGCGTCTCCGGCAGGTACTGGCCCCCGAACTCACCGAACCGTCCGTTCATCTAGACCCTGCTCCCTTCGCCGCCTTCGGCTGCTCTGGGATCGGGGGCCCGGCGGCCTCGCTCGGGCAAGGCCCTCGCGTCGGCAAGCGAGCGGAGCAGCGCCCCCGGGTCGGCGGCGGTCATCAGCGCCGTGCCAACGAGGATCGCGTCCACGCGGGCGGGGAGTACCTCGACATCGGCGGCCGACGCGATCCCGGACTCCGCGACAAGGAGCTGGTCCGGGCGGACGAGGCCCTGCAGCGCGTCGACCCGCGAAGGGTCGATCTCGGTCGGCACGCGCAGGTTGCGCGCGTTCACCCCGACGACGGTGGCACCGGACGCGACGGCTCGCGCGAACGCCCGCGGCTCGTGCGCCTCGACGAGCGCAGTGAGCCCGAGCGCGGCGGCGCGTTGCACGAAGGACGCGAGCGTCGCGTCGTCGAGCGCCTCGGCGATCAGGAGCACCGCGGACGCCCCGATGGCCTGGGCCTCGCGAAGCTGCTGCTCATCCACGACCACGTCCTTGTACAGGATGGGCAGCTCGACGGCCGCGGCGACGGACGCCAGATCGGCGACGGACCCGCCCCAGTGGCGTGGCTCGGTGAGCACCGAGATGGCCGCCGCCCCGGCCCGCGCGTACGCGACGGCGATCGTGGCCGGATCGCCATCGAGCGCGAGCGCGCCATGCGCCGGCGAGCGGCGCTTGACCTCCGCGATCACGGCGATCCGTCCGGCAGCGCGCGTGGCGCGGATCGCGTCAGTGAAGGACCGCCGCGGCAGGCCCGAATACGCCGGCGCAGCGTCGCTGCGGCGGACAGCCTGCGCGTCGGCCCTGCGTTCGGCGACCACCGTCTCCAGGAAATCGCTCATGACAGCATTGCGCTCCGCGCTACCCAGCGCTCGAGGGTGGCGCTTGCCGCGCCGCTCGCGATGGCCTCCGCCGCCATCGTCACGCCGGTGCGCACGTCGGGTGCGCGCCCGGCGACGTAGCACGCCGCCCCCGCGTTCAAGAGCACCGCGGTCCGGGCGCCGTCCCGCGCCTCCCCCGAGAGCACCGCCCGCGCGATCCCGGCGTTCGTCGCGCTGTCGCCGCCACGCACCGACTCACGTGGCGCACGCTGGAGGCCGGCGGCTTCGGGTGTCAGCTCGCCCTCGCGGATCGCACCGTCGCGCAGCTCCCACGTGCGCGTTGGCCCACTTGGACTGATCTCGTCGAGCCCCTCCGCGCTGTGCACGACGAGCGCGCGCTCCGCGCCGAGCTCACGGAGGACCTGGACCATCCGTTCGCCAAGTGCCGCCGACGGCACACCGAGCAGCTGACGCTTCACGCCCGCTGGATTCGCGAGCGGGCCGAGGACGTTGAAGATCGTCCGGATCCCGATCTCGCGCCGTACCGGCCCGGCATGGCGCATCGCGGGGTGGAATCGCGGCGCGAACATGAAGCCGACCCCCACGTCGTTGACGCAGGCCACCACGCCGTCCGCGCCGAGATCGATCTTCACGCCGAGCGCCTCGAGGACGTCGGCGCTGCCGCACGCGCTCGAGGCGGCACGATTGCCATGTTTCGCGACGCGCACCCCGGCTGCCGCCGCGACGATCGCGGCGACGGTCGAAATGTTGAAAGTGTGCGACCGGTCGCCGCCGGTGCCGCACGTGTCGATCGCGCCGTCCGGTATCTCGACCGGCACGGCCGCGGCCCGCAGCCCGGCGGCGAATCCGGCGATCTCGTCGACGGTCTCACCGCGCACCGCGAGCGCCGCGAGCAGCGCGCCGAGCTGCGACGGCGTCGCCTCGCCCGCCATCACGCTCCCCATCGCGCTCTCGGACTCGGCGCGGGTCAGGGTCCGGCCCCCTGCGACCGCCCCCAGCGCATCCCTAGCGTCCATGACCCGTCACCGTGGCCCTTCGAGGAAGTTGCGCAGCATGGCCACGCCGTCGGCCGACAGCACGGACTCCGGGTGGAACTGGACGGCCTCGAGCGGAAGCGATCGGTGGCGGAGGGCCATGACGACACCGTCGTCGCTCCGAGCGCTGACCTCGAGCTCAGGCGGCAGCGTCGCGGGGTCGACCATGAGCGAGTGGTAGCGCGTCGCGACCGTCGGGTCGGGAACGCCGGCGAACACGCCCCTGCCGTCGTGGCGGACGACCGATGTCTTCCCGTGACGCGGCTCGGGCGCGCGGATGACGGCTGCCCCGAACGCGATCGCTGCGCACTGGAGCCCGAGGCACACGCCGAGCGTGGGGATGCCTCGCTCGGGCGCGGCGCGCACCAGCCGCGGCGAGCGTCCCGCGGCCTCGGGCCGTCCGGGGCCGGGCGAGATGACCACCCGATCGGGCCGCTCGTCGATCGCCGCATCGAGTGACGGATCGTCCGCGCGGAGCACGATCACGTCCGCGCCGAGGGCGCCCATCGCCTGCGCGAGGTTGAACGTGAACGAGTCGTAGTTGTCGACGAGCAGCACCCGGGTCACGGACGCGCCGCCTGCCCGTCGACGAGCTCGACCGCGCGGAGGAGCGCCCCGGCCTTCGCGCGCGTCTCGGCCTCCTCGGCGCGCGGATCCGAGTCGGCGACGATGCCGGCACCCGCCTGGACGCCGCAGACGTCGCCGGCCAGCACTGCAGTGCGGATCGCGATGCAGGTGTCCAGCGAGCCGTCAAATCCCAGGTAGCCGACCGCGCCGGCGTAGACGCCGCGACGGTCTGTCTCCAGCTCGGCGATGCGCTCCATCGCCCGGATCTTCGGCGCGCCCGAGACGGTCCCGGCGGGGAAGCACGCGCGGAACGCCGCGAGGGCGTCGACGTCCGCACGCAAAGATCCCTCGACGACCGACGTGAGGTGCATCACGTGCGAGAAGCGGTCGACGCGCATGAGCTCGGGTACCCTCACCGTGCCCGGCTTCGCGACGCGGCCGATGTCGTTCCGGGCGAGGTCGACGAGCATCACGTGCTCCGCACGCTCCTTTTCGGAGGCGCGGAGCTCCGCCTCGTTCGCCACGTCGGCCGCGGCGTCGGCGCCGCGCGGCCGCGTGCCGGCGATCGGATGCATGAGCACCGTCCCGCCTTCGACACGCACGAACGGCTCTGGCGAGGCACCGACGAGCGTGGCGCCCGGCGTCTCGAGCAGGAACATGTACGGGGACGGGTTCACGTGGCGCAGTGCCCGATACAGGGCGAGGGGCTGTGGGGCGGGACGGATGTCGAACCGTTGCGCCAGCACGATCTGGATGCAATCGCCCTCGGCGATCAGCTCGCGGGCCCGGGCGACGATCGACTCGTACTCGGCGGGGGTCATATTCGCGCTGAGCGTGCGTTCGATCCGCTCTGGCGGTGGCAACACGAGGGGCGCATCGAGCAGCGCGTCGATCTCATCGATCCGCCGCTGCGCGGCGGCGTGATCTCCGTCGGCCGCGTGCGCGATGACGCGCATCACGTGCCGCAGGTGGTCGAACGCGACGACGGTGTCGTAGATGCCGAAGACGGCGTCAGGCAGGCCGTGCGGATCTCGCGACGCGATGGGCAGCCGCTCGAAGTGCCGAGCGGCCTCGTACCCGACGTAGCCGACCGCGCCACCGGAGAAACGCGGCAGCCCGAGGCCACCCTTCCGTTCGTAGCCGGCCATGGCGTTCCGCAGTCCAACGAGCGGATCCCCATCGCGCGAGACGATGACCTGCCGCGGCGCGACGCCGATGAACGAGTAGCGGCCCATCCGCTCGCCGCCCTCGGCGCTCTCCAGCAGGAACGCGCCTCCGAGGCGTTGGAGCTTCGCGAACGCGGACACGGGTGTCTCGAGGTCGGCCATGCGCTCGCGCACGACCGGCTCCAACTGGACCACGCTCGCCACCGCGCCCGCCACGCTCGCTCCTTCGGGTCTTAGAAAAGCAAAGACCCCCGCTCCCATCTCGGGACGAGGGTCGTGGTGCCACCCGATCTCGGCCGCTTCCAGATTTGGAAGCAGCCCTCAGCCTGCGCGATCACGCAGCGCCCGGCGATAACGGCGGGCCACCGGCCGCGGCTACTGAAATTCGCCGCGGCGTCTCGCGGGATCCATTCACCTACGTCCACCGTCCCGGCTTACACCTGTCCCGGTTCGCTACACGGCTCGCGATGGCTACTCGTTCCCGCTCGAACGACGTTCCCGCCATTCTAGGCCGGCTCGGACGGCCAGGCAAGCCAGCGCCGAACTGGCTGACGAAGAATGGGCAGGCCGCTTGCTCCCTACGATCGACACATGGCCCTCCAGAAGATCAACGAAGGCCCCGGTCGCCCGCTCGGTCCCATGGCCGTCCGCTCGACGCTGCCATCGCACACCCCGGCGGAGATCCGCGCGGTGCTCCGCGGCCTGCCCACGGCGACGGGCTACACGGTGACCGTGAAGCCGCTCCGCTACCGGACCCGGCCGCACCTCGTCGCGTTCACGTTCTGGGAGTCCGCCGAGATGCTCATCCAGGTGCCTGAGCCGTTCCGCCCCTTCCGCGAGCTCGTGGACCTTGGCTCGCGGACCTTTCCGCTCGTCCCATTCCGGACGCGGCGCGACGTCATCCGGTTCCTGTACCTCCACGAGTTCTGTCACTGGTGGCTGTACCTCACCCACGGCTGGGGCACGTCCGCCGAGGTGCTCTGCGACACGTACGCGTTCGAGAACTTCCGGAAGCGCGGGTCGGTCGCGCCGCCGGCCTGGCGCCGGCCGCGCGAGCGCCTGGCGGTCACGGTACCGAGGCGAACAGCAAAGCAGCGCTGAGCCGGCCTTCACGTCACGCGATGCGGGAGCGGACCGCCCCATCGGGGCCGACGAGCACGGCCGTCGGCACGACCGTGACGCCATACTTTCGAGCCACAGCGGGCCGCTGTGACACGTCGATCGTGAGGACCGCGCGGCCCTCGTCGCGGAGCGTGCGCTCGAGCTGGCGGCAGTCAGTGCAGAGCGGGTGCGTGAACTCGACGACGACCTCGCCCTCGACCACCGCGCCGAGCTCGATGAGGTCCACGCGGTCGATGACCCGCGACCGGACGCCGCGGAGCCGCGCGGCGAAGCGATACATCTCGCAGCCAACGCAGAGACCCGTCGTCGCGGCGAGCAGCGCGAGCGCCGCCACGATGCCGCCGAGGATCTGACCCGCCTCGACGAAACCGGCGGCGTAGGCGACGCTGGCCGCCGTCAGGAAGCCGACGCCGACCATGTTCGCGAAGCGCGGCGGCCGCGAGTCCTCGATCGGACCCTCGCCGAGCCGCGGCTGGATGACCTCGAAGTACAGGACGCACGGGAGGCAGTAGCGGCGGCCGAAGGTGAGCCCGATCGCGAGCTGCAGTGCGACCGCGGCGAGGATCCCCCACCATCCGGTGAGGACCGCGAGAAGGGACAGTGTGCCGACGATCGCCTGATTCGTGCGCGGCGCGCGAGCATCGATCACCGCGGTGTCCCGGTACGGATGCGCGCTGCGAGTGAAGGCGACGCTCGTCATTCCCGACTCCCTTGCCCGAATCCGAGTATGGCGCTCGGAATTGGAAACGGCAGGGGAACGGTGAGATTCCCGCTGTCCGCGACCGATCCGTGAACGACAGTCCGCTAGGCTCGCGAGCGGTGGGAACGCTGGATTTCGGTCCATTCCTGACGCTGCCCGAGGTGGTCCGAAACCGTCTGTTCGCTGCGAGCGCGGCCGCCCGATTCTCGCCAGGCGAGACGCTCGTTCGTGAAGGCGACCCGCCCGGCGACGTGATCGTGCTCGCGTCGGGCCGGGTCCGGGTCGTGGCCGGCGACCCGCGGCGGACGCTCGCCACGCTCGCGGCACCCGCGCTCGTCGGTGAGATGGCGGCGGTCCTGGATCAACCGAGGGCCGCGACCGTCGTCGCGACCGCCCCCTCCGCGGGCGTCCGGATCCCGAAGGGCGCGTTGCTCGACGTCCTTGCGAGCGAGGTCGGCTTCGCCGAGGAGCTGCGAGCGTTCGCGGAGCTGCGCGCGGCATCGAATTTCCTCCGGCGCGACAGTCCCTTCGCCGATCTCCCCTCCGACGCGACAGCCGATCTCGCCGCGCGGCTGGTTGCGGTGAGCTTCGCGGCAGGCGAGGTCATCGTGGAACAGGGTGCCCCGGGCGACGATGCGTACCTCGTGCGCAGCGGCGAGGTCGACGTCGTTCGCGAACAGGACGGGATCGAGCGCGTCGTGCGGCATGTGACGGTGGGCGCGTTCCTGGGCGAAGTGTCGGTCCTCACCGGCGCCACGCGCAGCGCGACGGCGCGAGCGGTCACGCCGGTGCGGGCGTTCCGCCTGGGCGGTGACGACGTGCGAGCCGTGGTGCGAAAGCACCGTCACGTGGTCGCGCGGCTCGAGTCGGCGATGCAGGTGAAACATTCGCCGGCGCGGAGCGCCGCGGTGCGCGTGGTCGGGGCGCCGGACGACCCGGCGAGCGTCATCCTGCACGAGCCCACGAGCGGGACGTACCTCCGTTTGTCGACGGAGGGCCGCGCGATCTACGAGGATCTCGATGGGGACCGCAGCCTGCGTGAGCTGGCGATGCGCCATGCCGAGCGCACGGGCCTCGATGATCCGGCGATGGTGTTCGCCACGGTGGCGACGCTCCAGGCCGCCGGCCTCGTGACCACGCCGCGCATCGCCAGCGATGCGCCCGACGCCCGGGTGATGCGGGTCCTCGACCTGGTGCTCGCACCACGGCTCGAGCTGAAGGACGCCGATGGCCTAGCCGGCGCGTTGTACCGGATCTTTGGCTTCATCTTCACTCGACCGGGCGCGATCGCCGCCCTCCTCGTTGGCGCGATCGGGACCGCGGCCCTCGCGCGAACGTTCCGCCAGGCCTCGCCCGACGACTTCGGGCTCGGTGGGCTCCTCGTCGCGTTCGTCGGGCTCGCGCTCGCGGGCATCGGCCACGAAGCGGCGCACGCGATCGCGACCAAGGCCGAGGGGCGGCGAGTCGGCCGCGCAGGGATCGGGGTCATGGTCTTCACGCCGGTCATCTGGGTCGATACCTCGGACGCCTGGTTCATCGGACGCGCGCGGCGCGCGGTCGTGAACGGCGCCGGACCACTCTTCAACTTCGCCCTCGCCGGGATCTTCGGGATCGCCGCCGCGCTCTCGGGCGGACGCGCCCAGGATCTGTTGGTGTGGCTGGCGATCGCGAATCTCGTGAGCGTCGTGTTCAATCTCTCGCCGCTCCTCGAGTTCGACGGCTACTACGTCCTGGCCGACCTGACGAATGTGAACGCGCTGCGCCGCAAGGCACTGCGCTTCGTATGCGCCGACCTGGTCCGCCACCCGCGGCGGCTCCGCACCCGGCTCGAAGCCGGCCTGCTCGCGTACACGATCGCCGTCGGCCTGTACGTCCTCGCGATGACCGCAATCGTGCTCGCCGGCGTCCCGGGCATCGTGACCGGGATTGTCCCGCCGACGGTCGGCGAGGCGGTACGGCTGCTGGCCGGAGCGGGCGTCGCGCTGGTCCTCGCGGCGCTGCTCATCGGGCCGTTCATCGGCGAGATCGCGGCCGCCCGAAGAAGCGGCGAGCCCGTCGCCATCCACGCTGAGCAGCTCGAGGAACGGATCTCGAAGACCAACCTCAGCGCAGCCGTCTCGGCGCCAACCTCTGCGCCGATCCTGCGCGCGCCGTCGGAGACTCGCCGCTAACGAAGGGGCGCCGTCGCGCGCGCCGTGTACCGCGGGCCCTTCGGCGACAGGACGCTCTCGACGACCGTGAGCTGCTCGACGCCAGTGCGCAGATCAGGGACGGCCAGCTCGTCGATGGCGACGCCCACCGTCCGGGCCTCGAGGCCGGAAGCGTCGGCGTGGACCCGGGCGAGGGTGAGATGCGGTGCGAACGGACGGTCGTCGAACCGGAGCTCGTGGGCCCGAAGCTGATCGACCACCCTCCCCGCGATCGTCTCGAGGGCCGCTATCCCGTCGCCGACCCCGAGCCAGACAACCCGCGGCCGCCCGGAGGGCGGGAACCGGCCGGCGCTGGCGAAGGAGAGCTCGAACGGGTGCTGCCCGGCCGCGGCGGCCATCGCCGCCTCGATGACCGTGGGAAGCTGCTCGTCAGGGGTCCAGCCGAGGAACGCCAGGGTAATGTGCATCAGCTCCGGGCGGACCCGTTTGAGGGCCGGGAGGGACAGGGGAAGGAGCGCGGCGGCGCGGTCGGCGAGCTCTGGGGGGAGCGGGACCGCGATGAATAGCCGCACCGGACCGAGGCTAGGGCGGGCGCTTCTTAGAGAGCGGCGGCCTGCACCTGGTCGGAGATCAGCAGCACCATGAACGCGATCGCCAGGACGACCGTGAAGGCAGCCAAAAGGGCCATACGGGCCCGCTCGTCATGCCCGAACGTCGCCTTGATGTCGTACACGATAGTGCTCATGTACTCGCTCTAAGCACTTCACATGCCAGCCGTTATGCCCTCGCTTGCTTTGTTGCGGGCGTGTAACCGCCGCCTCTGCCGTGCGTCAGGGGTCGGCCGCCATCCCCTTCGCCCGCGGCTCAGGCGAGGTGATCGCGGCTGGCGGGCGTTTCGCGAGCGACGCTGGTCCGAAGGGGCGGCCGCGGTGTCGGACGCACCTGACCAGCGAGCGAGCGGAATGCCCGCCAGCCGTTAACGCATGTGGCTAGGCCGGCGTGGGCGCTGGAGCGGGTCCTTTGCCGGTGCCGGGATCCGGCCGACGCTTCGCCTCGGGAGCGCCCGCCGGGAGTCCGGTTGGGGGGGTCGTGCCGCCGCCCGCAGTGGAGGCCGCGACGGGCTGCTGGCCGAGCTGGCCGTCCACGAGCTGGTTGAACTCGTCCGAGCTGAGCGTCTCCTGCTCGATCAGTTTGGCGACGACGGCATCGAGCACGCTCCGATACTGCGTGAGCAGCTCGTAGGCCCGGCGGCGGGCGCGGTCCACGATGTCGTGGACCTCGCTATCGATGAGCTTCGACGTCTCCTCGGAATAGTTCTTCTCTTCCTGGATCTGGCGGCCGAGGAAGATGAGCTCGTCCGTCTTGCCGTACTGCAGCGGGCCGAGCTTTTCGCTCATGCCGTACTTCGTGACCATGTGCCGCGCCATCTCGGTCGCCTTCTCGATGTCGTTCGACGCGCCCGTCGTGACGTCGCCGCCGAGGTGGAGCTGCTCAGCGGTCCAGCCGCCGAGCGCCGCCGCGATGTCGTCCTCGAACTCGCGCTTCGTGCGGAAGTAACGATCCTCCTGCGGGAGCGACCATGTGACGCCCATCGCCATGCCACGCGACACGATCGAGATCTTGTGGACGGGGTTCGTGTTCGTGAGCAGCTTGAAGCAGAGGGCGTGGCCGGCCTCGTGATACGCGACGATGTTCTTCTCCTTCTCGGAGATGACGCGGGAGCGCCGTTCGGGACCCAGCGAGACCTTCTCGAGGGCTTCCTCGAAGTCGATCTGCGTGACGACCTTGCGATTCCGGCGGGCGGCGAGGATCGCGGCCTCGTTCACCACGTTCGCCAGATCCGCTCCGGAGAAGCCGGGTGAGATCTGCGCGATGCGCAGCAGGTCGACGCTCTTGTCGAGCGGCTTGCCGCGGACGTGCACGTCGAGAATGCCCTTGCGGCCCTTGATGTCCGGGCGGTCGAGGACGACCTGACGGTCGAACCGGCCGGGCCGGAGGAGCGCGGGGTCGAGAACGTCGGGACGGTTCGTCGACGCGAGAACGATGACGTTCGTGCCAGTGTCGAAGCCGTCCATCTCGACGAGGATCTGGTTCAGGGTCTGCTCGCGCTCGTCGTGCGAGCCGCCGAGGCCCGCGCCGCGCTGGCGGCCGACCGCGTCGATCTCGTCGATGAACACGATGCACGGCGCGTTGCGCTTCGCCTGATCGAACAGATCGCGCACTCGCGAGGCGCCGACGCCCACGAACATCTCGACGAACTCGGAGCCCGAGATCGAGAAGAAGGGCACTCCGGCCTCGCCCGCGACCGCGCGCGCCAGCATGGTCTTGCCCGTGCCGGGCGGGCCCACGAGGAGCACGCCGCGCGGGATGCGCGCGCCCAGGGTCGAGAACTTCTCCGGGTACTTCAGGAACTCGACCACCTCGGTGAGCTCCTGCTTCGCCTCGTCGACGCCTGCGACGTCGTCGAAAGTGACTGTCGGCTTGTTACCGACGAACATGCGGGCGCGCGACTTGCCGAACGACAGAGCCTGGTTATTCGTGCCCTGGGCCTGCCGCATCATGTAGACGAAGAAGCCGCCGATGAGCAGCACCGGCAGCAGGCTCAAGAGGACCGAGCCGATGATGCCGAACGTCTGCGAGTCCTTCTGCAGGCTCAGCTCGACCTGGCGAGTGGACGGCTGTGTCGCGTTGTAGTCGACGATGAGCTTCTGGAAGGCGCCACCGTCGTTGGTGCCGATGGTCACCGTCTCGCTCGTCTTGCTGTCGACCTTGTCGAGCGTGGCGGTATCGCCGCTGATCGTGACCCGCTTCACCTGGCCGGTCTGGATCTCGGCCACGGCCTGGGAGTAGAGGACGGGCGCAGCGGACGGACTCTGGGCCCGGTACGCGTAGAGCAGCGCCAAGCCCATGAGGACGAGGAGCACGGTCAGGATGCCGTTCTTGAAGATGCGGTTGTCGAAGTTCGTTCTCGTGTCCTCTCTATTCCGCCGTCGGGCGATCGCTTCCATCGATGGTAAACGTGTAACGCCGCAGTGCTTCGGATCGTGCCGGGGGCGGCTCGGCGACGATCCACCGCCCGGGTCGTATCTCTCCGTCGGCATGCTTCAAGCCGACGACCCACCAGACCTCGCCCGCGCTGGTCACGACGAGCGGATGGGACGCCCTGGCGCGAGCCGGGACCTTCGCGTCGGTGAACAGGTCCTGCACCTTGATACGAAGCCGACCGCCGAGCCGATCTCCCGGGCGGCGCGATCGGACCAGAAGGTCGGTTTGGCCGGCCGGCGCGGGCGCGCTGAAGGTCGCCGCGGCGCCGCCATCACCCAGGGTGAAGGTCCACCCGCCCCACACGACGGGCCGTCCCGCAACCAGTCGCGCCTCGACGGGCGGATGGTCCGCACGGGCCGGTCCGGTCTCGAGGCGCAGTTCGGCGTACTCGCGGACGGCGCGACCACCGGGCAAGTCGAGGCTGGCGCTGCCGTCACGCTCGGCTGCCAGGGCGGCGAGCGAGGCACGGTGCTTCGCGGCAAGGCTCCGGCCCGTGGCGCGGACCCAGGCGAGGGCGAGCGCGTCGTCGCGGATCGCGTCGTCGAGCCGGTCGAGCGCGATGCCGCCGGGCGTCGTCGCGTCGTCGAGGGCCTGCTCCGCCGCGTGTCGGAGTGAGTCGGAGGCGGCCGCGGCGGCGTCGGCGAGGCGCGCCAGGGCGGCGCCGGCCTGCGGGTTGATGCGCTCGAGCTCGGGGAGAACTTTGTGACGAATGCGGTTGCGCGCGAATTTCGGGTCCGTGTTCGACCGGTCGTCGCGCGGCCTGACCTTCGCTTCCTGGCAGACGGCCTCGGTGTCGGCGCGCCCGATCGCGAGGAGCGGCCGGACGATGTCGTCGCGCTTCGGGCGCATGCCCGCAAGGCCCGCCAGCCCGCTCCCCCGCGTGGCGTGGAGCAGGACCGTCTCCGCCTGGTCGTCGCGCGTGTGCCCGGTGGCGATGAACGTTGCCCCGAGCTCGCGCGCGGCGCGGCGGAGGAACGCGTACCGGAGCTCGCGAGCCTCGTCCTCGCTCTTCGGTGCGGTCTCCGCGCGGCCGATGCGGATCGTCGCGCCGTACCGCCGCGCGAGGCCCGCGACGAAGGTCGCGTCTTGCGCGGACGCCCGCCGGCGGATGCGGTGGTCGAAGTGCGCGACGTGGAGGTCGAGGCCGAGCCGAGGTGCGAGGCTGCTCAACACAATCAGCAGCGCGGTGGAGTCGGCGCCGCCGGAGACTGCGACGACGAGCGGTCCTGGCGGGAGAAGGTCGTGCGCACGCACGAAGGCGAGGACCGCGGCGCGGATCGATCGAGTGGTCGTCAACGGTGGCTGGGGGGGGATTCGGACCCCCGACAAATGGCTTATGAGTCCACTGCTCTACCCCTGAGCTACCCAGCCTCATCGTCGATTTTACGACGCCGCTTGCCTTCGTTCGCCAGTCGTCTGCGGAACTCGACTTCGGACATCGCTGCTTTTCGTCGGTTACACGGGCCGCAGGCCGGCAGGATGTTCTCGATGTCGTGTGTGCCACCGCGACTGAGAGGCACGCGATGATCCGCTTCCAGTGGCGCCTCAACGCCGCAGTAGGCGCAGCGGCGCTCGTGGCGTTCCAGCAACTCAAGCCACTCAGCGAGCGTCACGTTGCCGGCGGCACCCATTTCCCGCGCGCGCCGCCGTCGCGAGATCGCTAGCCGTATGTCTGGGTGCTTCTGCCGGTAGCGCTTGTAGCCTGCGTTTACCTGATCCTTGTGGCGCTCCTTGTACGCCCGATCTCGCGCCAGCCGGGCCACCGGATTGTTAGCCCGCCAGCGCCGCATCGCTTCCTTCGAGTGCTCGAGGTGGCGCTGCCATGTGCGTTTGATGTACTCGCGTTGACAAGCCCGGCGCTTCTCCGGGTCCGTATTCGGCACGCTTGCTTGGTACCGAACTCGTGACGTCGGTGCAATAGGACCAGGACACGAAACACCCGATCTCAGGGCCACCACCAACGGGGGAGATCCGAACTTCCGAAGGCTCAATCGCAGGGGGCTGCTGGTCCTGCGCCGCGGCGAGACGCGCACGGAACTCCGCCTCGCTCATCCGATGTTTGCGCGCGTTGCATCGATGGCATGCGGGAAGGATGTTCTCGATCCGGTTGGATCCACCGCGCGACAGCGCGACCCCGATGATCAGGTTCGAGGACCGCGGCTTGGCCGCAATACGCGCAACGGTCCCGATGCGACCGCGCAAGCTCGTTCTACTCCGTCGCCGTGAAGGCACCCCCAGCGCCAGCCGGAGCGCCCGGTGCTTGTTGGACTTGGCGCGAACGACGTCAGGGTTCGCGCGGTGGTACTCCGCAATCCGCGCCTTGAGGCGCTCAGCGTGCGGGCGTAGTAGGCGGCGTTCTCGGCGCGATGCGCCTCAGGGTGACTCTCCCGCCACCGTTGCATGGCGGCACGGGCCCTGTCGGCATTGCGACGCATCCAGTCGCGCCGTACGCCCGCCGCCGTTGAGGATCTCGGTACGGCACGCTTGGTTGGTACCGAAGTCGTGACGTCGGTGCAATAGGACCGGACACGAAAACACCCGGGCTTCGAGCCCGGGCGCACTGTTGCGGGAGAAGGATTCGAACCTTCGGCCTTCGGGTTATGAGCCCGACGAGCTACCGCTGCTCCATCCCGCGATTGTCATTTTACAGCGTCCCCGCACACCGTGCCGCGTGACTTCCGCGCGATTTTCGCAGCACTGTTCAGCGCGATCCGAAGAAGAAAGCGAACCACTTCTGCACCCGCGACGGCGCAGGCGCGCTCACCACCGCAACCGGTGTCACCGCGTCCTGCTGCACGCCGATCAGCGTCTCGCTCGGCAGCACGTATCCGTAGTCGCGGGCCTTGTTCATCACGTAATCGTCGGTCTTCTTCGTCACGACGCCCGCGTTCAGCTGGTTGTTCCGCGCCGTGTCGGCGACGATGCTCGCCTGCAGGTCCGCCGCCTGGCGCGCGAGCGCGTTGCGCTGGATCTCGATCGCGACGAACGCGCTGGCCAGCAGCAGTCCGGCGACCAGGAGCAGCAGCGCCAGCGACGGCCGGCCAAGCGCGGTCACGGCCGCGCGACCCGAGCGGGAGCCCGAGCCTGAGCGCGAGGATCGGCTGGAGACCCGCGAGCCCTTCCGCATCGCTGCCATCATCGGGCCTCAGGCCACTCGGATGGAAGCCCCTTCGCCTCACCGCCCGCCGCGCCGTACGCGAGCCACCCCAGCAGCCCGAGCAGCGACCGGGCCGGCCGGATGTCCGGGACGCCGTTCACGAACCCCACGGCGACGATCGGCTGCTCGGCCCAGATGACCGCGGCATCGTTACGCACCTTCTCCAGCGAGCCGGTCTTGTGGGCGACGCGCGTGCGATCCGGCAGGTACCGGCGGATGAGCGCGTCGTCCTGCGTCGCCTCGAGCACGGCGAGCACCGCATCGGAGGTCGCTCGATCGACGAGCTCGCCGCGCACGAGCCGCAGCAGCAAGCTGGCCATCTCCCGCGGCGCGGCGATGTTGTCCAAACCGCGATTCGCAGCCTCGAAGTCGAACATCTTCCGCCGCAGCTGCGTACGCACGCAGCCCCACTCGCCCATCCGCTCCGCGATCCGTTCGACGCCGACGCGCTCCATGAGCCGGTTCGTCGCGGTGTTGTCGCTCACGATGGTCATCAGCATCGCGTGGTCTCGGATCGTCAGGTCGGCGACACCCGGCACGCGGCCGAGCACTCCGCTCCCCGGCAGGTGCTGCCCCACCGCAAGCCGTTCGTCGAGCGAGAGCCGTCCGTCCGCCGAATCGGCGAACACCGTCATGAGGATCGGGATCTTGATCACGGACGCGGCCGGGTACGCCTCATCCGCCGCGCGCTCGTAGAGCACGGTGCCGCCGGCGTCGAGCGCGATCAGCCCCGCCGATCCGTCCAACGCCGCTGCGCCGCGGTCGAGTGCCGTCCAGTCCACGCTCACTTCCCCATCCGCTCGCGCACCCGCGAGCGGTCGGCGAGCCGCGACATGCCGAGCCCCTCGACCGCGAATGATGCCGCAGCGCTCGCGAACGTCGCGGCCTCGACGACCGCCAGTCCTTCGGCCAGCCCGAGCGCGAGGCTCGCCGCGAACGCATCGCCTGCGCCGGTCTGGTCGATCACCTCGGCCACCGGGAACGCGGCTATATGCGTCGTCGTGCCCTGGGCATGCAGATCCGACCCGCGCTCGGCCTGCGTGACGACGACCGTCGTATACGGCAGCCATGCCGAGTCCTCGGCGTGGTCTTCTTCGCTCACGACGACCGCGTCGACCTTCGGCAGCAGCCGCGCGTAGTCGGTCCACGGCGTCGCCAGCACCGTCCCATCCGCCGCGAACGACCGCAGGAGCCCCTGCGCCGCGAGCACCCGCTTCGCGCCGGACCACGGCGCGAACAGCGAGTCGTCAAGCTCTCCGGCGATCGACGCGAGGAGCACCGCCTTCGGCGTAGCGCCGGCCCGGCCGACGTCGGCGCGTGTGATCGGCGCGGCCTTCGCTCGCAGCCGCAGCGTGCGCTGCCCCGCGGGGTCGTACATGAAGGCGAACGTCGTCGTCACGTCGCTCGGCAGCGCGCGCAGCGTGATCCCGAGCTCCTGGCAGAGCGTGTCGATCGCATCGCGCTCTGCGGGGCCCGCCCGCGTGACGAGCGTCACGGCCGCGCCGAGCTTCGCGGCGGTCGCGGCGCCGTACAGCGCGGAGCCACCGAGCCGCCAGCGTCCGTCGGGGAACTCATCGCGCGCGGTGTGGCCGATCGCAAGGAACGGGATCCGCGCGGCCTTAGACATTGAACAGGACGTTGATCACGTCGCCGGCTGCGACTGCATAGGTCTTTCCCTCCGTCCGCAGGAGACCCTGCTTCCGCGCGTTCGCCTCGCTCCCGGCCTTGAGCAGCTCGTCCCAGCGGATCACCTCGGCGCGGATGAACCCTCGCTCGAGGTCGGAGTGGATGGCGCCCGCGGCCTGCTGCGCCGTCGAGCCTTGGGAGATCGTCCATGCCCGGACCTCGTCCTCGCCTGTCGTGAAGAACGATGTCAGCCCGAGCAGGTCATAGGTCGCGTGGACGACGCGATCCAGCGGCGCCTCGGACAGTCCCAGCTCCGCCCGGAACGCCGTGGCCTCGTCGGCCGGCAGCTCGGCGATCTCAGCCTCGATCTTCGCGCAGACCGCGACGACGGCGGTGCCGCGATGCTTCGCCGCCGCGGCGCGTAGCGGCGCGAGGACCGCATCAGGGGACGCGACGTCCGCCTCGTCCATGTTCACGACGACGAGCTGCGGCATGAGGGTCAAGAACCGGTATCCGCGGATGACGCGCTGCTCATCCGGCTCGACGTCGAGATCGCGAAGGGGTGTCTCCGCCTCGAGCGCGGGCTTCGCCCGCTGGAGGAACGCGAGCTCGCGTTCCTTCGCGTCCCGCTCGGGCCCCTTCGCGCTCCGCATCTCGCGCTCCAGCGACTCGAGTCGCTTCTCGACGATCGCGTGGTCCGAGAACAGGAGCTCGAGGTCGAGCGTCGCCATGTCCCGCAGCGCGTCGACGGAGCCCTCGGCATGCGGCACGGACGGATCGGCGAACCCGCGGACGACGTGCACGAGCGCGTCCGAGTTGCGAAGGTCGCCGAGCTTCTTTGCGCTGATCCCCTCGCCGGGCGTCGAGCTCTTCGCGAGGCCGAGGTCGCGATACGTGATCTCCGCGAACGTCGTCTTCTTCGGTTTGAACAGGGCCGACAGCCGCTCGACGCGGTCGTCGGGGACCTTCGCCACCCCGATGTTCGTCTCGCCCTCCGCGCCGGCAAATGCACCGGTGGAAGCGTGGCCGCCGGTGAGGAGGTTGAAGAGGGTGGTCTTGCCGACGTATGGGAGACCGGTGATGGTGGAGCTGAGATTCACGCCAGGTTCGCCGGCTCCGGCAGCGTCGCCTGCTCGACCATCGGCAGGTCCTCGCCGAAGATCGTGCGCGCGACGCCGCGAAAGAGATCCGTCGGTCCGGTCGCGAACACCCGGTGGACCGGCGCCCCCGCGGAACGCAGGAGGCGGTGCGACAGCAGGACCTCACGTACCGCGAGCGCCGTCGTCGCGGCGGAATCGACCACCCGGACGCCCGGCCCGGCGACCCGCTCGATCACACCGCGGAGGAGCGGGTAGTGAGTGCAGCCCAACAGCAGGGTATCCACGACCGGCTGCACGACGCCGCCCTCGGTGAGGAGCGGCTGCACGTAGCCGCGCACCGCCGCTTCCGCCTCGGCCGTCTCGGCCTTTCCGCTCTCGACGAGCGGTACGAGCGCCGGGCAGGCCTGCTGGATCACGTCGACCAGCGGATCGAGATCGCGGAGCGCGCGCGCGTACGCGCCGGAGCGGACCGTCGCGGTCGTGGCGAGCACGCCGATCGATCGCCGCGCGGACGCCGAGATCGCCGCAGCCGCGCCGGGCCGCACGACACCGATGATCGGCACGTGCGAGTCATCGCGCACGACATCGAGTGCGACCGATGTCGCCGTGTTGCAGGCGAGGACGATGAGCTTGCAATCGTGGGTGCCGAACCACCGCAGCGCCTCGCGCGTGAAGGCGACGATCTCCTCCGACGGCCGAGGGCCGTACGGCATGCGCGCCTCATCGCCCAGGTAGATCGTCGATTCTCCGGGAAGCTGGCGGCGCATCTCGCGCAGCACGGTCAGTCCACCGACGCCGGAGTCGAACACGCCGATGGGAAGGTCGGCTGCCGCGGTCACCGCTTCCGTTGCTGGCTGACGAGGGCCGTCGCGAGGGTGGCGATGGCCTGCGACACCGGCGCGTTCGCGTTCGCGAGCACGAACGGCGTCTGCTTGTTGTTCGACTCGCTCACGAGCTTCCAGTCCGACGGGATCTCGCCCACCACGGGCAGGTTGAGGGCGTGCTCCATGCCGCCCTTGGACAGGCCTGCGGTCAAGTCGGATTGGTTCACCACGAGCAACAGCGGCTTCTGACCCTTGTAGCCCAGGGCTTCGAACGTATCGATCGCCGATCGCGTATTCGCGATCGTCGATCCCTGGTACGTGATGACGATGAGGATGACGCTCGCCGCGTCGAGGATCGCGAGCGTGTCCTCCGAGAGGCGACTGGGCGTGTCGACGATGACGTAATCGTGGTTGTCGGCGAGCAGGCCCACCGCGTTCGCGAGCTCCGTGGCCGCGACGAGATCGGCCTCCTCAGGACGTGGCGGCGCGAGCAGCACCGCGATGCCGCCCGGTCCCTCCCAGAGGGCCTCCGGCAGTGACCCGCGCATCGCCGCGCCGGCTGGCAGGTCGACGATCGAGCGGGTGGCCGGCGGCACCGGGAGCAGGTGGCGCACCGCGCCGAACTGCATGACGCCATCGAACAGCGCGACCGACGCGCCGTTGCGGCGCAACACGCACGCGAGGTTCACGGCGATCGTCGTCTTGCCGGTCCCCCCCTTCGGCGAGTAGATGGCGATGATGTGCCCGCTCCCGTCGCGTTTCCCGTCCTTGGCGGTGGCGCCGAGCGCCGACGCGAGCTCGTTCGCGCCGCCCGGGAGGACGAAGACCGCGTCGATGCCGAGCTCGGGCCGCGGATCGACGGGCCGCTGCGGGACCGTGACCACGACGATGCGCGTCCCCGGCGATGCCGCGCGGATGCGCTTCGCGACATCCAAGCCGGTGACCTTGCCCTGGAGCAGCGCGTCGACCAGCACGACGTCGGGCTTCTCGGTCGTCGCCTGGGCGATGCCGGCATCGGCCTGTGCCTGCACGCCCGCGACCTCGACGTCCTTTTCCCGCCCGAGCATCCCCTTGAGGTGCTCGGCGACCTGCGGCAGGTCTTCGATCAGGAGCACTCGTTTCACGTCGCGGAGTCTAACGACGCGTCCGGTGCAACGTCGCGGCCGCGCCGATCGCCGTGACCGCCATCGCGATAACGAACGCAATGCCTATCCGGAGGGTCACTCCGTACCAGTACGGATCGGGGTACAGGGCGAGCAGGTTGGAGTCGGGGCCGAACAGGAAGTTGCCCTGCGGGAAGAAGACCTCGTGGAACAGGAGGAACAGCTGGTCGAAGGCGACGGCCGCCGCGATCGCGATCAGGCTGACGCCGATGCCCGCAGCCAGCGCGGCGTCCCGGACGAGCCGCGTGCGCTCTGCTCGATCGGTCCACCGCAGCACCGCCAGCACGACCACAACACCGGCGACGAACGCCACCTTCGTCGCCTGGAATACCGCACGGACGTCGGCCATATGCGAGCGCTCGTCATCGTCGAACAGTGGCCGCGGTAAGGTCGCGAAGCGCGGAAGCTCCGGCGCGCTGCCAAGCACGTACGCAAGGGTCCGCCCGTGCAGATCGACGACGCCGACAAGATCGACATGCCAGATGAGGTCGGGCGGCGCGTGGAACACGACCTCCGTGACCCCGCTCGCGCGCGCGATGTCCTGGTAGGTGCCCGGGCCGTCGAAGACGGCGACGAGGCCGATGAGGCCGGCGAGCGCGAGGCCGACCGCGAGCGCGGCGACCCGCATCGGCGAGGCGTTCATCGCGGCAGCACCCCCAGGCCCGGGCGCTCGCTGAACACGAAGCGGCCGCGCTCGACGGGCACCGCGATGAACGGGTCATCGACGATGAGCAGGTTGCCATCCAGATCCGCCCATTCCACCGCGGGCGCGAGGTGCGCCGCCGCCGCGATCGCGATGCTCGTTTCCGCGGCTCTGCATCCGAGCATGACCTTCAGTCCGAGCTGATGCGCGCGCTCGATCATCGCGCGAGCCTCGGCGATCCCACCGCACTTCTGCAGCTTCACGTTGATCCCATCGCACGCGCCGGCCAAGCGATCGACGTCGGCGAGCCGCACCGCCGCCTCGTCGGCGACGATCGGGAGGGCACTGTGCTCGCGCACGTGACGGAGACCGTCGACGTCCTGCGGCGCGACCGGCTGCTCGACGAACTCGAGCCCGAACGGCGCGATCCGCTCGATGCGTCCTGGCGCTTCCTCGGCGGTCCACGCGGCATTCGGATCGACCCGGATCGTGCCATCGAACACCCGCCGGATCGCGCCGAGGATCGCGACATCGTCGCCGTGCCCGAGCTTCACCTTCAGGACACTGAAGCCCCTGGCCTTCGCCGCGGCCGCGCGCTCGGCCATGAGCGCCGGCTCGGCGATCCCGATCGTGAACGATGTCGGTGGCGCCTCGGCGGGCGCGAGACCCAGGAACGCACGGAGCGGCACACCGGCGGCCTGTGCCGCGCGATCGTGGGCCAGGGTATCGAGCGCACACGCCGCGCCGCCGCCGTGCGGGAACCGCTCGTCGAGTCGTCTCCGGAGGCTGGGGAGATCCCGAGGGTCCTCGGGCACCAGATCGAGTGCGCCACGCACGTCGGCCTCGAGCGACTCGGTCGTTTCGCCGAAGAACGGATCCGCGGACGCCTCCCCGTACGCGATGCGTTCGCCGTCGTCGAGCTCGACGAGCACGACGCGTTTCTCGGTCCGCACCGACCGAGAGATCGCGAAGGGGACGGCCAGATGGACGTCGACGGTGCGTACCGTGAACTTCACCTGAGCACCGCGGCAGCCATCCGGTCTGCGCCGCGCTCGCCATCGCGCACCGGATCGGCGGCCGGCAGTCCGGTTTTCGCCGCGGCGGCGTCGACCGCGTGCCGCGCGCCCGCGTCATCGAGCGCGCTCGTGTCGAGTGCGACCGCGACGACCGGGACGCGCGCGCCGGCCGGCCGGCTCCACGTGGCCGCGCTCTCGTAGAGCGTGACGAGCTCGCGGAGCGATCGGAGTGGCAGGCCGGGAAAGCCCTTGACCTCCGTGCGAGCGGCGTCGTGGCAGAGCACGAGGACGTCGGGCGCGCTCCCGTGCAGCAGGCCGAGCGTGACGCCGGAGAACCCGGGATGCGTGAGGGAACCCTGGCCCTCGACGACCACCCAGTCGGCCGACTCGGCCGCGTCGCAGACCATCTGTTCGGCCGCCCCGGCGATGAAGTCGGCGACGACCGCATCGACGGAGATGCCCTGGCCCGCGATCGCGATGCCAGTCTGCCCGGTCCCGACGAAAGCGGCCCGTTCTCCCGCGCGCTCGAGGGCGCGCACCAGCTCCAGGGCGACGGTCATCTTCCCCACCGCGGCGTCGGAGCCGACCGTGAGGGCAACGCGCGTGGCGGCGCGGCGCACACGATGGCCGCCGATCGGCAGATCCGCCGGCGTCTCGCGCAGCTCGCGTACCCGGCCGCCACCGCGCTCGGCCGCGACGCGCAACGCTGGATCCGCGAGCACGCGCTCGTGCAAGCCGTTCCAGACCTCGAGCCCCTTCGACAGCGCGTCGGCGAGCAGCGGGCGGAAGGTGTCGTCGATCCGGCCGCCCGGCGCGGCCGTGCCAATGAGCACGACCGTCGCACCGCGCTCGATGGCCTCATCGATCGTCGCGACGACCGGGATGCCGTTCCCGATCCCGATCGCGTCGGCGGCGTCGGTCCCTGCGCGCGTCGAGTCGACGACGGCGACGACGGGGTACGGCGCGTACCGGATGACGCCGATCGCCGTCTTCGCGGTCTGCCGGGCGAGGAGGCCCTCCGCGAGGATCGCGACCCTCGGCCGCTCAGGCACCCGCGTCCTGTCCGAGGCGCAAGAACCGGCCGGGCCGCCCGGCGAGCGTCTCGTCGCCATGCGTGACGACCTCCCCGTTCACGATGACGTGATCGATGCCCGCTGGATAGCGATGTGGGTCGTCGTAGGTCGCCGTGTCGATGATCCGGTCGGGGTCGAAGATGACCAGGTCGGCCCACGCGCCCTCACGCACGACGCCCCGATCGCGAAGCTTGAGCCGCGACGCCGTGAGCGACGTCATCTTCCGCACCGCGTCCTCGAGGGTGACCACGCGTAGCTCCCGCGCGTAATGGCCGAGGATCCGCGGGAACGTGCCGTACGAGCGCGGATGCGGCTTGCCGAACGACAGCGGGCCGTACGGCGCATTCGCACGTGAGTCGCTGCCGGCGCAGACCCACGGCTTCGCCATGACGTATCGAACGTCGGCCTCGTCCATCGAGTGGTGGATGATGTCGATCGCGCCGTCGTGCTCGATGAGCGCGTCGCACGTCCACTCCAGCGGATCCTGCGTCGCAGCGGCGGCGAGCTCGGCGACGCTCTTCCCCGACCAGTCCGGGTGCTGCAGCGCGCGCGCGATCACGATGTGCTCCCAGTTGCGTTCCGTCTCCGTGTACTCGCCGCGGATCCGCTGCCGCACCGCGGGGTCCGCCAGGCGCTCGCAAAGCGCCATCGAGCCGCCGGCGTGCGCCCACTTCGGGATCGTCACGGCGAGGCCGGTCGACGACGCCGTGTACGGGTATTGGTCCGCCATGACGTCGACGCCGGCGTGCTGGGCGCGCTCGATCATCGCGGTGGACTCCTTCACCTTGCCCCAGTTCCGCTGCTGCGACGCCTTGTGATGCGAGAGCTGGACCCGCACGCCGCTCCGCCGGCCGATCTCGAGGTTCTCCTCGACCGCCGCGAAGAGCTCGTCGCCCTCGTTGCGGATGTGGCTCGCGTAGAGGCCGTCCCGTTCGCGCACGACGGTCGCGAGCGCGCTGATCTCATCCGTCGTGCCGTATGCGCTCGGCGGGTAGATCAGGCCGGTCGAGAGGCCTATGGCGCCGTCAGCGAGCGATCTCGCGAGGAGCGCCTTCATCGCGGCGAGCTCGCCATTCGTCGCCGGACGGTCCTTAGCGCCCATCACGCACATCCGGAGGGTCCCGTGACCGACGAACGAGCAGAAATTGATCGCGCTGCCGGAGCGCTCGACCGCGTCGGCATACTCGCCGAACGAGGTCCACGTCCGGTCGAGCTCGTACCGCTTCATATCCCGGTCGAGCTCCTCTGCCGCAAGACCGATGACCGGGGCGGACGCGCCCCCGCAATTCCCCGCGACGACGCAGGTGACGCCCTGGTGCACCGTGCTCTCCAACGCGGAGTTGATGAGGACGGATTCATCCGAATGCGAGTGAATGTCGATGAAGCCTGGGCTGATGACCCGGCCGCGGGCGTCGATCGTGCGCGCGCCGGAGCCGCTGCCGACGTCACCGATGGCGACGATGCGCCCGTCGCGGATCGCGACGTCGGCCGCGCGGCGCGACGCGCCGGTCCCGTCGATGACCTCTCCGCCGCGAATGACGAGGTCGGTCACTTCGAACGCGCGGGCGTGAACGCGGCTTTCGATTGCTTCATGAGCTCGGGGCGCCCGAGGAGATCGATCGCCGTGAAAGCGAGGGCCTTCGCGGCCACATGCATCGTCTCGAGGGCGAACGACGTCCGCGCGGCGGCCGCGAACTCGCGCGAATGCCAGGGCACGCGCTCCGGACTGACCGAGAGGAAGGGATGAATGGAGGGGATGACCGAGCTGATATTCCCCATGTCCGTCGAGCCCGACGTCTCGCCGGCGCGCCGCGGTCCGAGCTCGCGTCCGAGGGCGCGAGCGTTCGCGCCGAACGCGGCGGCC
The DNA here is from genome assembly GCA_030773995.1 of Chloroflexota bacterium. Taxonomy (GTDB): domain Bacteria; phylum Chloroflexota; class Limnocylindria; order P2-11E; family P2-11E; genus UBA4735. The sequence goes on along the minus strand of JALYLX010000071.1, from coordinate 5,602 downwards.
ATCGGTCCATTGGTCGTCACCATGTCCATCGCCTCGCCCCACTCGTAGTGCAGCTCGCATCCGGTCGCCGTCGCCGCGCCCTCGAAGCACGCGAGGACCCGCCGGCGCAGATCACCGAGGTACGACGGGTCAGCGGCGCGCACAACGATCCGTGTGGCGGCGCGCTCGGGGATGATGTTCGACGCCTGGCCACCGTCGGTGATGATCCCGTGGATCCGGGAATCGCTCCGCACCAGTTGGCGGAGCGCCGACATCGCGCCCCAGCCGAGCATGAGCGCATCGAGCGCATTCACCCCGGCGTACGGCGACGCCGCGGCGTGGGCGGCCTTGCCGCGGAACTCCACGTCAAGCACGCGCGACGCGACCATCAGCGGGTCGAGCACGTCCGCGTCGGCCGGGTGGAACATCATCGCGGCATCGACGCCGTCGAACACGCCCGCCGCGCGGAGCTTCACCTTCCCCGCCCCGCCCTCTTCCGCCGGCGTCCCGATGAGCCGGACGGTCCCCTTGAGCTCCCTCGCCACTGCGGCGACGCCGAGGTATGCGCCAACACCACCCGTCGCGATGAGGTTGTGGCCGCAGCCGTGCCCGATGCCCGGGAGCGCGTCGTACTCGGAACAGATCGCGACTGTCGGTCCGCCGCCGTTCTTCGTCTCGGACACGAACGCGGTGTCGACGCCGCCCGCGCGGCGCGTGACCGTGAGGCCCTGCGCCGCCACGTAGTCGGCGAGCGCCGCGGACGCGAACTGCTCCTGATAGCCGAGCTCGGGACGTTCGTGGATCGCGAGCGCGAGACCGTCGAGCGCCGGGGCGGCCTCATCGATGCGCGCGGCCGCGCGCTGCTTCAGCTGCTGGAGGTCCATGGGCCGTCCGAGCGTATCGGAGACGTCAGGCCCGCCGTGACGAGAGCACGACCTCTGCGACGACGAACGGGGCAGTGACGAAGATCGCGGTCAACCCCGTCAGCCCGTCCACGCCACGCAAGAGGGCAACGAGCGCGAGCACGCACCCGACCATCGCGCCACGGCGCAGGCCTCGGGAGATGGCTGCGTCGCGACGCCCGCCACGCTTCGTCCGTCGGGTCGCGACGGAGACGAACGCCACAGCAGCGAGCGCGCCGAACGCGAGCGCGGAGCCTGCGACCACGAGACCGACGCTGACGGGCCCGTCCGGATCGCGGGTGGCGACCGTGAAGGCGACGATGGCGACAGCGCCTGCCGCGATCGCGAGCAGGGTCGCGGTCAGCGCTCGTCCCTCGTTTCGGAAAGATCCGTGTCCACCGGCGACGACTGAAGTTGGTCTTCGTCATCGTCCGGGAACATGAGCTGGGCGCCCTCGGGAGCGAGAGACGCGAAGATCGGCCGCGCCGAACGCTCGATCGGCTGCAGCTCACGGATTTCCTTCGGTCCCGCGACGCCAAGCTCCCTCATTCGCCTGACCGCAGGCAAGACCCGCGTTTCGAGAGAGCCGACGGCATGGTTGTAGCTCTCGACAGCGCGATTCAAAGAGCTACCAACCCGTTCGAAGTGCTCGGCCAACACACCCATCCGATCGAAGAGTCGCTGACCGAGCGCACCGACTTGTCTCGCGCTGTCAGCGACCTGCGCCTGCCGCCATCCATACGCGACAGCGCGCAAGAGGGCGACAAATGTTGCGGGCGTTGCGAGCACCACATTCCGGGCGAGTGCATTCTCAATGAGCATCGGGTCACGGTCTGCCGCCGCTGCAAGGAACGAGTCATTTGGGATGAACAGGACGATGAATTCCGGGCTCCTCGCGAATTGCGCCTGATAATCCTTTGAAGCCAGGCGCGCAACGTGTTCCTTCGTCTGGCGGACATGCCGATCGAGCGCAGCCTCCGACTCGCTTTCCGTCGTCGCCTCCAGAGCATCCAGAAATCCGTCGAGCGGCACCTTCGAGTCGACGACGACCTCACGGCCTGACGGCAACCGCACCAACATGTCAGGCTGAAGCCGGCCATCCTCCCCGACCACGTTTGGCTGCTCGATGAAGTCGCAGTTCGCCGCCATTCCGGCGAGCTCAGCCGTTCGTCGAAGCGTGATCTGGCCCCAACGCCCGCGAACTTGAGGGGACCGCAGAGCATTGTTCAACTTCGCAGCTTCACGCTGAAGAAGACTCGTCGCGCTAGCTACCTCCTTGTACTGGGCACCGACGGCGCCAACCTCCTCCGTGCGTCGAACCTCTAGTTCCTTGGCCTCCCTTCGATATCCATCGAGAGCCTCCTTGAGAGGGTCCAGGAGACCTTGGAGTGCGACCTTCTTCGCGTCCATGTCTGACACGACATCCTCGTTCAGATCCTTCATCCGGCTTTCGAGCGACGCCATGAACTCGGCACGATTCTCCTTGAGAGCCTCCGAAGCGGCCAGCCTGAACGTCTCATTGAGCCGTTTGGTCGCTTCATCCAGAGCTCCCTGTTGCCCTGCGAGGCGTCGGTCGACCTCTTCTACGCGCGCTTCCGCGCCGGCCTTTGCGGCGATGGCGTTTTGAAGCTCCTGGCGCACTGTCCGGAGCTCGGCACTCTCCCGCTCGAGCTGCCCACGAAGCTCGTTGGAGGTCGCCATCGCTGCGGCCAACTCACCCGAAGCCCGTGGTCGGCGCGCACGTTCGATACCCCACCCGAGTACGACGCCGACGACTACGGCCGCGGCTACGACAACTTGATCCAACCTACGGCCCGCTCACCCTGGTCGCGGTGCCCGACAGAGCGTCCAGGGCTTCCCGCGCCAGCGCTTGGAGAAAATCATCCTCACTCCGCGTCGCCTTCTTCGAGTTGCACGACCTGCAAGCGGGCTTGATGTTGTCCTTCGAGTTTCGACCGCCACGAGACAGCGGTACTCGGTGGTCAATCGTAAGCGGGCCAGATGCTCCGCAATAGGCACAACGGTGTTCATAGTGCTGCCGAAGTTCGGACCAGACGTGGACAGGCAGCGGGCCGGCTGATCGAAGAAGCTGTCGATGCGCCTGCCGGAGCTGATATTTCTGCTCGCGGTTCGCGTGGTTCCACAACTTTGCGCGTTGCTTGGCTCGATCCGGGTTGAGCCGATACCACGCGTGGACCCGCTCGCGGACCCTGGCTGGATCCTGGCGCCACCGTCGCTGATCCGACCGAGACTTGCATCGAGGCGTGCAGAACATCCGGAACGCTTGCCTCGTCGTGAACGGAGTTCCGCACACGACGCACGCGCTGACGCGTTCGCAGGTGATCGCTGCACGACGCCTGTCGCGGTACACGGCGCATTTGCATCTCGTCGAGCAGTAGCGCCGCAGCGACCCGGTCTGCCTCAGGGAGGTGCCGCACCTCTCGCAGCCGGCCATCCGCTCCACTCGCCCGGAAACCATGCCCATCGCACCCAGTATAGAACAGCTGTTCACACTGCCGTTGCTATCAGAATAGGTTTCACTAGCGTCCGCTCGATGCCGGGCTCGCTCACCCGAACGAAGACCCTCCTCTACTCCGCCGGATCGGTCGGCTCGGGCGCGTTCTACGCGTTCAACAACTTCGTGCTGCCGCAGATCATCAACGCGGCGGGCGGGAGCGACCTGCTCGTCGGGCTGCTCTCGAGCACCCGCAGCATCGAGGGCGCGATCATCCAGCCGACCGTGGGGGTGCTCTCGGACCGCACCCGCACGCGGTTGGGCCGCCGGCGGCCGTTCATCGCCGCAGGGATTCCGCTCTCGGCCGCGTTCTTCCTCTTCGCCGCGACGCAGCACGACCTTCTGGGCCTCGCGGTGAGCGTCGTCCTGTTCTCGATCTTCTTCAACGTCGCTGCCGATCCGTACGTCGCCCTGCTCGCCGACATCACCAAGCTGGAAGAACGCGGGATCCTGCAGGGCGTCTCGATGGGGATCCAACTCGCCAGCCAGGTGCTGTTCCTGCTCGTGATCGTGGCCGGATCGACAAGCGATCAGCGGCCGCCGTGGTCCTACCTGCTCGTCGCGGTGCTGCTGCTCGTGAGTTTCGCGATCACCGTCGTCGGCGTACGCGAGACGGCGATCGTGGACCGCACCGAGGAGCGTCTCGGGCTGCGCGGCTATGTCGCCGCGCTCGGCGACCACCGTCAGGCGCTCCGCTACCTCGCGGCGATCTTCGTCTTCATGTTCGGCTTCAACCCGGTGCTCACGTTCCTGACCCTGTTCATCACCAAGGACATCGGCGAGACCGAGCAGGTGGCGCTCGGGCTCGCCGCGGGCACATTGCTCGTGACGGCGTTCGCCGCGGTCGCGTTCGGGAGGCTGGCCGACCGGATCGGCACGAAGCCGGTGCTCGTCGCCGGCTGGGCCCTCCTGGCCGTCGCGGCGTTCGGCGGCATCACTGTCCAGCACCTGCCAGAGGTGATCGCGGTCGCTTGCCGGGATCGGCAACGGCGCGGCGACCGCCGTCGGGTGGCCGTTGCTCGCGGCGCTGGTGCCACCCGAGAAGAACGGCGTCTTCGCTGGCTTGAAGGCCGCCGCAGAATCGATCGCCATCCCGGCTTCGATCGTGGTCGCCTCGGAGCTCTTCCTGCCTCGGTTCAGCTATCGGGGTGTCTTCGTGCTCCTCGCCGGCGGGATCCTCCTCGCCCTGGTCATTCTCATTCTTTTCGTCCGCGCGCCGCTGCTCCCGAAAGCGGGCGCGCCGCCGACCGTTGCATCCTGATGTAGGTCTCCCGTTTGGCTGCTACCTATTTTGGTTGTGTCGCTGCGCAAAGACACTCTGGGTAACTCTCCGGGCTCAAGCAACTCCGCCGCGGACCTGACGGGCCGCCCACGATTCCGTGCAAATGGCGTTGTAGGGGCACTGGCTGCAGGTTCTCGCTTCGGGTCGCTCTGGATCCGCGGGGAACTGACGCGCTCGGATCTTCGCCGCGGTGGAGCTAATGACCGCGCCGATGGCACCCATCGCATCGGGCGTCGGTTTGACCTCACCGCGCTGGCCGGACTCGAGGAAGATCAGCGCCGTCTTCGCCGGCAGCTCACCGAAGGTCTTCTGATACGCGAGCGCGTAAACAGGCAGCTGCATGTTCTTGGCAGCTCGGCGTTGTGGGGTGTCCTCCTCGCCATCGAGCACGCTCGACTTGTAGTCCGCGACGACCACGCCCTCCGCGGTCTTGTCGACCCGGTCCCACTGTCCCACCACCCGGTCGGTGCCGAGCATGAAGGAGAAGCGCTGCTCGACTAGGTCCGGCGGCGGCTTGCCCTTCTCGTCGTCGAAGAAACGCCGCAGCGCAACGAGCCCGGCCTCGAACCGCTCGCTCTCGTGGTCGGGCGAGATGAAGCCCCCACCGACCCACGATGATCGGAAAGTCGCCTCAAGCTGCGCGAGCGTCGGGTTCTCGCCTTCGCGCTTCCGGCGGAGGAAGTCGGCAACTGCCCGGTGCAGCGCACTGCCATAGACCATCGGCGGCGTCGGGAGCACCGGGATGCGCAGCACATGGGCGAACCGGTATCGCAGCGGACAACGCCGGTAGTCGTCGATCTCGGTGTACGAGATGGTCAGCACGTTGTCCGCGCCGAGGCGCGGCAGGATGCTGTCGACCTCAGGCGGCGGCGCCGCGAACCGCTGAAGCTCGTCGTAGGCGGCGAGGCGCACAGGCTTGGCGGC
>JALYLX010000070.1 GCA_030773995.1 Chloroflexota bacterium | reverse complement strand
GGCCTTGCCGCCCAGCAGGAGCATCTCGACGCCGGCGATGCGCGTCAGGGCCACGAGGTCGGGCGGGCCGTCGCCGCGGAGCGTCGCGATCGCTTCGGCCACCTCGAGGCTGTTCCCGACCGCGCGTCCGAGCGGCTGGTCCATGTCGGTGAGCTCGCAGCGGACGGCCAGGCCATGCGCCTTGCCGATGGCCACCATGGTGCGAGCCAACAGTCGCGCGGACGGGAGGTCTTTCATGAACGCGCCGCTGCCGACCTTCACATCGAGAACGACCGCGTTCGCGCCCGAGGCGATCTTCTTCGACATGATGCTCGACGCGATGAGCGGGATCGACGGCACGGTGCCGGTCGTGTCGCGGAGCGCGTAGAGCTTGCCGTCGGCGGGAGCAAGGTCTGCGGTCTGTCCGGTGAGGACGATGCCGACCCGCTCGAGCTGCGCGAGGAATTCCGACGTCGAGAGGTCGACGCGATAGCCGGCGATCGACTCCAGCTTGTCGAGCGTGCCACCCGAGAAACCGAGCCCACGCCCGCTCATCTTCGCGACCGGCAGGCCACACGCGGCGACGAGCGGCGCGACCACAAGCGTCGTCTTGTCGCCGACGCCGCCGGTGGAGTGCTTGTCCACGACGCGGCCGAACCGCCGCAGGTCGAGGCGCTCGCCCGTCGCGACCATCGCTGCGGTGAGCTGGGCGGTCTCGCGCATGTCCATGCCTCGCCACACAACTGCCATGCAGAACGCGGCCATCTGGTAGTCGGGGATCTCGCCCTTCGTGTAGCCATCGACGAGGAAGGTGATCTCCGCCGCGGTGAGACGCTCGCCGTCGCGCTTTTTCTCGATCAGGCCGGCCGTCCGCATGGTCAGAGCTTCGCGACCACGCCTTTGACGAGCGCGCCGAGGCGCGCGCCGGCGCGGTCCGCCACCGCGAGGACCTGCTCGCCCGTGACGTGCTCGATCTGGCCGGGGATCCCGGTCGCCATGTCGGTGACCGTGGCGATGGCGAGGATCCGCATCCCGAGATGGCGCGCGGCGAGGACCTCGGGCACGGTGCTCATCCCGACGGCGTCCGCGCCGAAACCGCGCAGCATGCGCAGCTCCGCGGGGGTCTCGAAGTTCGGGCCGGCGACGGCCACGTAGATGCCCTCGCGCAGATCCGAGTCGACGGACCTGGCGATCGCGCGCAGCTCCTCCGTGTACGTCCCGACCATGTCGGGGAACCGCGGACCGAGCCGCTCGTCGTTCGGGCCGCGCAGCGGGTTGGCCGGCATGAAGTTGATGTGGTCATCGAGCAGCATGAGGTCGCCGGCCTTGAACGTCGGATTCAGACCGCCGCACGCGTTCGTGAGGATGATCGTGTCGATCCCCCAGGCCTTGAACACGCGCATCGGGAACGCGACCGTCGCCATGTCGTACCCCTCGTAGTAGTGCAGGCGACCCTTCATCACGGCGACGCTCTTCCCGGCGAGCGCCCCGACGACGAGCTCGCCAGAGTGTCCCGGAGCGGTGCTGCGCTCCCACCCGGGGATGTCGTCGTAGGCGATGCGCGTGCTGTCGGTGACGTCGTCGGCCAGGCGGCCGAGACCCGAGCCGAGCACGATCGCCACGCTGGGCCGCGTCGAGGTCTTCGCGCGGATCGCCGCGACGGCCGCCTGCGGGTCGAGCGCCATCAGGCCGGGCCGCCCTCTTCCTTGAGGATCTTCTTGCGGAGGAGCGTGAGGAACGGCCGCATCGTGGCGGTGCGCACGAATCGCGCGACGGGCTTCGCCCGGCGGACTTCGATCCGATCACCGACATGCAGGTCATGCTCTTCCTGGCCGTCGAGCGAGAGGCGCGCCGGCTCGTCCAGCACCTCGAGGGCGATCGTCTGATCGACGTCGAGCACGACCGCGTTCGGGAAGGAGAGATGCGGGGCGATCGGGACGATCATGATCGCCCGCGATGAGGGGATGATGAGCGGCCCGCCGACCGACATGCCGTAGGCCGTACTGCCGGTGGCCGTCGCGACGATGAGGCCGTCGGCCCAATACACGGTGAACGGCGCACCGTCGATCTTGACGTCGATGTGGATCGACCGGACCTCCTTGCCTCGGGCGACCACGACGTCGTTCAGCGCGAGGGCCTCGACCGCTGCGCCGCCCTTCAGGCGCACCTTCGCCTCGAGCAACGTTCGCTCCTCGCAGCTGAAGCGGCCTGCCGCGATCTCCGCGAGCAGCCCATCGAGCTCCTCGACCGATCCGCCGGCGAGGAATCCGAGGCGGCCGAGGTTCACCCCGAGGATGGGGATCGCCAGAGGCGCGAGCGACCGTGCGGCGCGGAGCATCGTGCCGTCGCCGCCGAAGACGATCGCGACCTCCGCGCCTGCCACTTCGCGGGCGAGCGCGTCCGAGTCGAGCTTCACCTCGGCGACCTCGTGCCCGTTCGCACGCGCTCGGCGGGCCGCATCGCGGGCCGCGTCGATCGCGACGTCCCAGTCCGGCCGGACCGCGAACGCGAGCTTCATTCGGCTGCGTCCGCCGCCTGTTCTCGGATCCGCCCCGGCGTGAGACCCGGTTCGCCCGTGCGGCAGTGGATGAAGATCTCGCGGTTCCCCTCGCGACCGGGCAAGCGCGACGGCACGATCGCGATGGTCCCAACGCCCACGGCCGCGAACGCCTCGCAGACAGCGACCGCGGCCGCAGCACGCTGCTTCGCGTCGCGCACGATGCCCCCGCGCCCGACGGCCGCACGTCCGGCCTCGAATTGGGGCTTCACGAGCGCGACGACATCGCCGCCCGCGCGCAGGTGCCGGAACGAGGGAAGCAACGCGACGCGCAACGAGATGAAGGAGAGGTCGGCGACGACGAGGTCGACGCGCTCCGGCAGGTCGAAGCCCTCGCGAGCGTTAATGCCCTCGCGCGCGATCACTCGGGCGTCGGTGCGCAGCTTCCAGTCGAGCTGACCCTTCCCCACGTCGATCGCGTACACCCGGATCGCGCCGCGCTGAAGGACGCAGTCGGTGAACCCGCCGGTGGAGGAGCCCACGTCGAGCACCACCTTTCCGGTCACATCGATGCCGAGCTCGTCGAGCGCCACATCGAGCTTCTCGCCGCCTCGCGACACGAAGCGCGGGCCTGCCGCGATCGTGATCGCTGCCTCGTCGGACACCGGAGCCGCGGCCCGATCCGCGACCTCGCCGTCGACCCGCACCGCGCCCGCGAGAATGAGCGCTTGCGCGCGCTCGCGGCTCGGAGCGAGCGAACGTTGGACGAGGAGCTGGTCGAGCCTGACGCGCGCGGCCATCACCGCCGAAAGCCTATCCCTAGACTCCGCGCGATGCCGAAGCGTTTGCCCCGCTCGCGCACGCTGAAAGGCGATCCGAAGCTCGCGTACTACGACTCCGGCGGCGGCATGCCGGGCGAACCGGCGATCGTCCTGCTCCACGGCGCGACGTTCCGCTCAGAGGACTGGGAGAACATCTTCCCGCGCCTCGCGACGCGGTATCGGGTCATCGCCTACGACGCGCGCGGCCACGGGAAGAGCGGCCGCGCGACGAGCTACGCGGTCCACACGTTCGCGGAGGACCTGCTGCGCGTCATCGATGCCGCCGCGGGCGGTCCGGCCATCGTCATCGGCCACTCGCTGGGCGCCGCGACCGCGCTCGTGGCCGCCGCGACGCGGCCTGGCGCGATCCGCGCGCTCGTCCTCGAGGATCCCGTCGTCGACAACTGGGATCGCGATTGGCGCGCCGAGTACTACGCGAGCGTGCGCGCGGCACTGGACAAGAGCGGCGAGCCGTCGGCGTTCAAGCGCGCGGTCGCGTCACTCCCGCTGCCGGCGCGCGGACCGCGCGGCGAGCGCACCGTCGGCGAAGTCCGCGGCTTCTACGCCGCCGATCGCCTCGCGACGTACTACAAGGATGTGGACCCGTCGTTCGTCGAGCAGTTCGGCCACAGCAAGCCCGACGGCCACGAACGGGTCGTCGCGGCGGTCCCCCCGATGCCGACGCTGCTGCTCGCCGCGCATGCCACGGACGGCAGCGCGCTGAAGGAGGGCGAGGCTGAGGCCCTGGTGAAGAAATGGCCGGACGCACAGCTGGTCAAATTTCCCGGCGTCGGCCACCGGATCCACGGCCTGCGCCCTGAGCCCTTCCTCGAGGCGCTCGAGCCCTTCCTGCGAAAGGCGCGGGCCACCGGTTAGCCGACCGCGCGTGAGAGGGGCGCGCGGGTCTCTTCGCTCGGTCGTCGGCCGTACCGAAACGACGATTTCGTCCTGCCGGTTCCGACCGCTCGCTCAGGCGATCTGTTTCATGCTGGTTCCCTTCCCTGTGGACCGAGCGACCGTGCGTGTCCGCACCGTGCCGACCCTCCGGATAACCGCCGTCATGCCCGGGTGTTTGCTCGATCGTTGCCTCGACCGCGCTCCTGATCCGCGCCGAACCCGGGCCCGCTAGCCCGGCGGGCGTCCAGCCTTGGCCCCGGACTGCTGCGCGAGCGCGTCCACAAGCTTCGTGATGCGCTGATCCGCGGCGTCGAGCCGTTTGGTGCACTCGGCGTACAAGCGAAGGCCCTCTTCGTAGAGCTTGACCGCCTCATCCAGATCGAGCTGGGGATCCTCCAGCTTGTCGGCGATCGCCTCCAGGCGCTCGAGCGCGGCCTCGATCGGCCGCTCGGCCTCAGGCTCGGCCATCGTCCACCTCCACGGATTCGACCCGCACGCTCGCCCGCCCGTCGCGCATCCGCAGGCGGGCGTGCTCGCCGGATCCGAGCGTCGCCGCGTCGGAGCGCACGCGCCCATCGACGCCCTCGACGATCGCGTACCCGCGGCCCAGCACCGCGAGCGGCGACAGCGCCTCGAGCCGCCGCCGGGCGCTCACGGTGCGCTGGCGGCGGAGCGGCAC
>JALYLX010000069.1 GCA_030773995.1 Chloroflexota bacterium | reverse complement strand
GCGGCAGCTCGTGCGCGGGGCGATGCGCTCGTGAACGAGCGCGATCAGGACGGCCTCGGCACGGCTTTGGCACGGGCCATCGACACGCAGCGGGTGCGGGAGACGCCGTTCGCGTCGTCACGGCTTGCGGCCCGGCTGGCGCCGGCGGCGAGGCGTGGCTTCACCTTCCAGCTCGCATTGGCCGTCGCCCTCATCACGCTCGGGGCGGCAGGAGCGCTCCTCGGGCAGACGGACGTCACGGAGGTCCTGTCGGTGGCGAGCGGCCCGCGGCTCGGACAGGTGGCGCGCGCGGCACCGGGTGCACCCGTGGTCGTCGGCCACATCGAGGATGCGATCAATCCGATCACCGCGCGCTACGTCGAGCGCGTGATCGCCGATGCCCAAGCCGCCGGCGCGCCGGCTGTCGTCTTCATCATCAACACGCCCGGCGGGCTCATCGACTCGACGTATCGCATCACGACGGCGTTCCTCAACGCCCCGCTGCCGGTCGTGACCTACGTCGCGCCGTCCGGTGCGCGAGCCGCCTCGGCGGGCACCTTCATCACGATGGCCGGCACGATCGCGGCCATGGCCCCGGCCACGAACATCGGAGCGGCGCACCCGGTCGACAGCTCGGGCGGTGATATCCAGGGCGACCTCCGCCTGAAGGCGGAGAACGACGCAGTCGCGCAGATCACCAAGATCGCGAAGGCCCGCGGGCGCAACGAGCAGTGGGCCGAGGATGCCGTCCGCAAGAGCGTGAGCGTCCGCGACGACGAGGCCCTGCAGCTGAAGGTGATCGACCTCATCGCGAAGGACCTGCCGGACCTGCTCGCGCAGATCGACGGCCGGACGATCCAGGTGAACGGGGTGTCCGTCACGCTCGCGACGAAGGCTGCCCCGATCGACGACGACGGGATGAGTCCGTTCGAGACGTTCCTCCACTTCGTCGTCGACCCGCAGATCGCGCTCCTCATGTTCACGATCGGGACATACGGCCTGATCTTCGAGCTCTCGAACCCGGGCCTCATCTTCCCCGGCATCGTCGGGGTTATCGCGATCGTGATGGCGCTGTTCTCGTTCGGGACGCTCGATGCGAATGCCGCGGGTATCGCGCTCATGATCTTCGCGCTCGTCCTCTTCATCGCTGAGGTGAAGATCGTGAGCCACGGGCTGTTGCTCGCCGGCGGGATCGCGTCGCTGCTCCTCGGCGCGATCATCGTGTTCCCGCCTGGGCGGCCCACGTTCCCCGGGCTTCGCTACACCGCCGACCCGATCACGCTGTTCCTCGTCGTGGGGACGGCGGCACTGTTCTTCGCGGTCGTCGTGCGACTGGCGATCGGTTTCCAGCGGCTGCCGGTGGCAAGCGGCCCCGCGCTCCTGGTCGGCACGCTCGGCGTCGCGAAGACCGAGCTCGCTCCGGCGGGCATCGTTCGCGCCGGCGATGACGAGTGGTCGGCGGTGAGCGAGAGTGGTCCGATCCCGCAGGGCGCCACAATCCGCGTCCGGCGTGTCGATGGCGTGCGACTTATCGTCGGCCCGGAGGCCTCGTCCTCCGGAAGAAGGGAAAGCTGATGTCAACCGAGCTCGTCGTCCTTGCGTTCATCCTCGTCGTCGCGCTGCTCGTCCTGCGGACGGTGGTCCATATCGTCCCTGAGTACCAGCGCCTGGTCGTCTTCGCGCTGGGCCGGTACCAGAAGACGAGCGGCCCGGGCCTCGTCCTGCTGCTTCCGCCGCCGATCCAGAGCTCCGTCACGGTCGATCTTCGCGAGTTCAGCGTGGAGATCCCGCAGCAGACCTGCATCACGAAGGACAACGCGACGATCTCGATCGACTTCCTCATCTTCCAGCAGGTCGTCGAGGCCTCCGACTCGGTGATCAAGGTCCAGAACTTCCGCCAGCAGGTGCAGCAGATCGCCTCGACGACGCTGCGTGCCGTGATCGGTGACCTCGTCCTCGACGATGCGTTCGCCAAGCGCGAGCAGATGAACGAGGTCCTCCGCATCAAGCTCGACGACGAGACCCACCGCTGGGGCGTCAAGGTCAATCGCGTCGAGATCCGCGAGATCGTCCCCCCGCGCGAGATCCAGGAGGCGATGACCCGTCAGATGACCGCCGAACGGATCCGCCGCGCCTCGGTCACCGAGGCAGAGGGGAAGCGGGCGTCCGCGATCCTCGTGGCCGAAGGCGACAAGCAGTCGAACATCCTCCAGGCCGAAGGGGCCCGTCAGTCCGCGATCCTTCGGGCGGAAGGCTTCGCGCTCGCGCTCGGGAAGATCAACGAGACCGCGATGACCGCCGACGCCCGGACGATCACGTTGCAGTACTTCGAGGCCCTGAAGGCGCTCGGCGCCTCGCCGGCGACGAAGTTCATCATCCCGTCGGAGTTCAGCGCGCTCGTCGCACCGCTTGCCGCGATGGCGAGAAGTGCGGCCGAGCCGCCGGCGAAGGGCTAGCCCTAACGCCCGCGACGGACGAAGGGAAGGCGCGACCGGCCAGGAGGCGCGCCGTCCCTGCGGTCCGCCGCCGCGAGTCGGATCGCCATCGGCCGGGCCAGCCGGCGCTGGCCGAACGGTGAGTACACGCGCGGTGGAGAGTCGCGGCGCGGCGCGCGGAGGGCTGCGCGCGCGCCGCCCGCGGACGAAGGGAGGGGGAAGGCGATGGCGATGGCCACGGTTCACCTCGTGACGGCGAATTTGCCTGTTCTGAAGACTCCCCTTCGAACAAACGTTCGCATCATAGAACGCACGTTCGAACTGTCAAGATGGCGGGTGGCGGCGTGAAATACTCGGTTTCCGTGGAAACCGTAGCCGCGCTCGACGTGGATCTGGCCCCGCAGCGCCCCAAGCCGGTGCGAGAGCAAGCGGAGCTGCCGAGCCACATCCTCGAGCCGGCGTGGGAGGGCACTCGGGTCCTCGTGCGGATCGGCCACGACGGACCGCGCTTCGTCGGCTACGACGGGCCCGTCGATGGTTCGCGCGAGCTCTTCGATGCCATCCAGGCCGAGACCCACGCCAACTCGGCGATCCTGGACGGCGTCCTCGTCACGAATTGGGAGGACGACCGGGACCTCGAAGTGGATCCGCAGGGGAACGCGTTCACGCGCGAGATGCCCCACCGCCAGATCTTCAGCGCGTTCGACCTGCTCGAGGTCGATGGCGACCCGCTGCTCGCGGTGCCGCTGCTCGAGCGCAAGCGGCATCTCGAGGGATTGGTGACGCCGAGCCCGAACGTCCGGCTGACCGCGTACGTGACGAGAGGCCTGCGGGCCTGGCGCGAGACGCTGACCGGTCTTGGGTTCAAGCGCGTGGTCCTCAAGAATTGGAACAGCCCATACTCGCCGGGCCAGACGGCGAGCTCGTGGCTGGTCGTGGACAAGCTCAATCCGCAGAAAATGAAATAACGAGGAGAGCCGTCGCATGATTTCCGGAGCCACGATCGATCACACCCAGCGCGACCCGTGGGAGGTCGCGACGGAACAGTTCGACACCGCGGCCGACAAGCTCCACCTTGACCCGAACATGCGCGGCATCCTCCGTGAATGCCAGCGCGAGCTCACTGTCCACTTCCCGGTGCGGATGCACGACGGGGCCGTCAAGGTCTTCACCGGCTACCGGGTCCAGCACAACACGTCGCGTGGTCCGGGAAAGGGCGGCATCCGCTACCACCCGAGCGCCTCGCTCGGGGAGGTCAAGGCGCTCGCGATGTGGATGACGTGGAAGTGCGCGGTCGTAGGCATCCCGTATGGCGGCGCGAAGGGCGCGGTCATCTGCGACCCCAAGAGCATGACCCTGCAGCAGCTCGAGACCCTGACCCGCCGCTACACGACCGAGATCGCCCTCCTCATCGGACCCGAGCGCGACATTCCCGCTCCGGATGTGAACACGAACGCCCAAACGATGGCCTGGATCATGGATACGTACTCGATGCACGCGGGGCACACCGTCCCGGCGGTGGTCACCGGAAAGCCGCTGTCGATCGGGGGCAGCGAGGGCCGGAACGAGGCGACCGCGCGCGGCGCCGTGTACACGATCATCGAGGCGTCGAAGAATCTCGGGATCGACCTCGAGGGCGCGCGGGTCGTCGTGCAGGGCTTCGGCAACGCCGGCTCGTTCTCGGCGAAGCTGATGGCCGAGCTCGGCGCGCTCGTGGTCGGCCTTTCCGACACCCAGGGCGGCATCCACAACGCGAAGGGCTTGGACCCGAACAAGGTCGACGCGTACAAGCGCGAGACCGGGAGCGTCGTCGGGTTCCCGGGCGCGGAGAAGGTGAGCAACAGCGAGCTGCTCGAGCTCGGCTGCGACATCCTCATCCCGGCCGCGATCGAGAATCAGATCGACGAGCACAACGCACCGAACATCAAGGCGAAGCTCGTCGCCGAGGCCGCGAACGGGCCGACGAGCCCCGAGGCCGACCGCATCCTCCACGACAAGGGCGTCTTCATGATCCCGGACATCCTCTGCAATGCCGGCGGGGTCACCGTGTCGTACTTCGAATGGGTCCAGGACCTGCAGAACCTGTTCTGGCGCGAGGCGACCATCAACGCCCGGCTGAAAGAGGTCATGGTCAAGTCCTTCAACGATGTCCTGCAGATGTCGCTGAAGCACAAGGTGCACATGCGTACGGCCGCGTACATGGTCGCGGTCGCGCGCGTGGCCGAAGCGACGCTCACGCGAGGCATATACCCGTAGACGCATGCCACCCCATGCCACATGGGGCGGCCTAGATCGGCGACCCGCTGCAAGAGCTCATCGCGGTCGACCTTGAGACGACGGGGTTCGATCCCGAGACGGATCGGATCATCGAGATCGGCGCCGTACGCGTCCGCCTGACCGCGGACGGGGCGGAGCCGCGCGAGCGGTTCAGCACGTTCGTCGATCCGGGCCGCGACGTCGGTCCGGTGATCACACGGCTCACGGGGATCCGGGATGACGACCTGGCCGGCGCCCCGTCCGCCGCGGATGCGGTCGCGCGCTTCGCGGCCTTCGCCGGCGATGGCGTCTTCGTCGGGCACAACGTCGGCTTCGACCTGTCCTTCCTCGAGCGGAACGGCTTCGCGCCGGGTGCCCAGCGGCTCGATACGGCGGACCTCGCGTCGATGCTTCTGCCGTCCGCGCCCTCCTACGCGCTGCAGCGGCTCGCCGCCGACGATGGCATCGTGCCCGCGGCCGCGCATCGGGCGCTCGACGACGCGTTGACCTGCGCCGCCGTGCTCGCAGCGCTCGCAGCTCGCGCTCGCGCCCTGCCGGCGGCGCTCCTCGAGGAGGCGCGCTCGTACGCGGCGGTCCTCGGCCCGGCCGCTGAGCAGTTCTTCGCCGACGCGCTCGGCGAATCGGTGCGTCATGCGTGGGA
>JALYLX010000068.1 GCA_030773995.1 Chloroflexota bacterium | reverse complement strand
GCCCGGCGCTGACCTCATGCGACGCGGGAAGGGTTAGCCCTTCTTCGACACCGAGATCGCGGTGATGTCCATGATGCCGATCTCGAAGTCGAGTGCCGTGTCAGTGACGCCGTGCACGTACGGCTTCAAGAGGTACTTCGTGGTCGAGAAGTAGAGGAAGGCGACCGGCGCTTCGGCCGTGAGGATCTTCTGCGACTGCAGGTACAGATCGTCACGCTTCTTGCTGTCCGGCTCCTTGTCCGCCTGCTTCACGAGCGTGTCGTACTGGGTGTTCTTCCAGCCGACGTGCGTCACGGTCGAGTTCGAGATGAACACGGTCGTGAGCCAGTCCTGCTGGTCGGGGTAGTCCGCGCACCAGCCGAGGAGGAAGAGCGCCGGCGTCGTTTCGGGCTTCTTCACCAGCTGGGTGTACGTCGTGCGGTCCACCGGATCCGGGGTCACGTCGATCCCGAGGTTCGTCTTCCACTGCTGCTGGGCCCACTCGATGCGGGTCTTGTTGCGGGCGGAGGACGAGTAGGTGAACTTGATGCCGGTGAGCTCCGGCTTGCCCGCGAAGCTCGAGCTCGCGAGAGCGGCCTTCGCCGCGGTCACGTCGAACTTCTGGGTGTGGTCGTCCTTGTCGTAGCCCGGGAGCCCCGGCGGCATGAACGACTCGGCCGGCGCGCCGATCTTCTGGACATCAGTGATGAACGCGGTGCGGTCGAACGACTTGGAGAACGCGAGGCGGACCTTCGGGTCCGTGAAGGGGGCCTTCTGGGTGTTGAAGCCGTAGTAGAAGGTGCAGGAGCCCGGGACGTCCCGGACCTGGGCCTTGAGGTCCGCGTCGCTGTCGACGGTGCGGAGGTCTTCCGCAGCCACGCCGACGGCGTCAAGCTCGTTGTTGCGGTATGCAGCGAAGGCCACAGCGCCTTCGTTGATCATGACCTTGGTCCACTTCTTGAGCTTGGCCGGGTTCCGGTAGTTGTCGTTGCGCTCGTAGACCATCTTCTCGTTGTGCTTCCACTCGGTGAGCTTGAATGGCCCGTTGCCGATGAACGTCGACGGCTCGGTCCACTTGTCGCCACCCTTGGTGACGTCTGACTCACGCGCGGGGAGGCCGACCCACAGGGCCGCGATCGCGTTGAAGTAGGGGGCCTGCTCGACCAGCTTGAACGTGATGTCGCTGCCGCTGGTCGTGATGCCGAGCTTGGCCTTCGCGGCCGCGAGCTCGGCCGGCGTGGCCTTCTTCGGGTCCATGCCGTTGTAGTCCTCGCACCCGGCGATGACGTAGCCGGTGAAGGCGTAGTCGCCCGCGACGTTCGGGTCGCAGAGCCGGGCGAAGCCGAAGGCGTAGTCCTTGACCGAGAGGGCCGAGCCGTCGGAGTACTTGAGGCCGTCACGGAGCGTGTAGGTGTAGGAGAGCCCATCGGACGAGACCTTGGGCTGGTCCTTCGCGGCGCCGGGGATCGGCTTGAGCGTCTTCGGGTCGAACGCCATGAGGGCCTCGAAGACCATCATGGTCTGCGCGACCTCGTTGACGAACGACTCCTTCTGCGGGTCGATCGTGTCGGGCTCGCCACCGGTGTTGGTGTTCAGCTCACCATTTGGATCGACGGCGGCGGCGTTGCTCGCTGCGTTGTTGCCCTGTCCCCCCTGGCAGGCCGTCACGATCATCGAGACCGCGACGAGCATCACCAAGATCGACCAAAGGCCTGAGCGGCGCTGGATCATTCGCTCCCTCCAAATGTTGTGGCGCGCGACGCGTGTAGGTGCTGACGACGAGAAACGGGGGTCGCCAGGACTCCCTTCACTGGCCAACACGCGCGACCGCCGCTGAAGGCAGCCGAATCGCGTGGGACAGCGTCATTGTGTGGTCGCCCGCCGCGCAGCGTCAATCGCGCGACGGTCGACCCTGTCGCCTTCCTCTACCCGGTGCGGACAGGGCTGGTTCAGGGCCTATGGCGCGGCAAACCGCCATTCCCGGACATTCCAGGTGAGCGGCGCGCCGTCGGACGTCGGATCGACCCCGGCCAGGGCCCGCGGGGCGACGTTCACCTGGAGCTCCTGGTACAGCGGCAGGGCCGGTCGGGCGGCGTCCCAGACCAGCTCGAGCTCCGCGTACAGGAGCCGTTTGTCGGCACGGTCGGCGGCCGCGGCGGCCGCTCCCGCCAGGGTGTCGAACCACGGCCCAGCGGCGCCGCGGTAGCGGTCGGTCGCTCGCTGAGGGTCGCTCGCGTCCTCGGCATCGATCGCCAGATCGAAGGCGCCGCTCGCGATGGCCGCCGCCGCGGTGTCCGGAGCCTCCTCGCGAACCTCCGCGGCGATCCCGATCGCGGCCAGATCGCCGGCGACGAGCCGGGCCGCGTCGGTGCGGGCGACCGACCCACGGGCGACGAGGATCGAGACGGCGAAGCGATCGGAGGCGCGCTCGAGGATCCCGAAGCTCCCGTGGGTGTATCCCGCGGCCAGCAGGAGCGCGCGCGCCTGATCGCGGTTCACGCTCGGAAGCTCGCCGGCATCCGAGGCGGCCCACCCCGGAGCGACCAGGTAGGTGCGCGGCACGAGCACGCGTCCTTCGAACAGCGCGGCGCTCAGCTTGTGACGGTCGACGGTGAGCTCGACCGCCTCGCGCAGCGCCGGGTCGGTGAAGCGCGGGCCGTAGCGAAGGACCTCCACGGACTCGGCCTGTTTGTAGAAGGTCTGGAGCGTCGCGCCATCCGCGAACCTGTCGAGCGTACCCGCGAGATCCGCTTCGAGGCCGGGCGATGGCACGACGTCGACGTCGCCGCGCCGCAGCGCGTCGAGGAGCGTCGACCGGTCGGCGAAGAACCTGATCTCGAGCCGCCCGAGGGACGGCGCCCCGAGCGCGTAGTGAGCGAACGCTGAGAGGGTGACGCCGATGCCGGGCAGCCAGGCGGCGACGGCGAACGGACCGGCGTGCACCGGCTCGCGCGCGTAGAGCGCACGCTGGGCCGCGGTCGCGTTCGCCAGGAGATGTTCGGGAAGGACCCGTGCCGCCAGGGCGTAGCCATCCCACCGCTCATTCGCGCGATAGGCGAGACGCACGACCCGGTCGGTCACGACCTCGACGCGTTCGACCCGCTCGGCGATCCAGCGGACCTCCGAGCCGAGCGGGGCCGTGCGATCGCTCTCCCACGCGAAACGCACGTCCGCGGCGGTGAGGGCCACGCCGTCCTGCCAGACCAGATCCGGCCGGAGCTCGAACGTCGCGATGAGGCGGCCGTCGGGCGCGGTTGGATCGTCGGTCACGATCGCGAGGCCGCCGTTGGCGCTGGTCGGCACGCTGACCGCGAGGCGAGGCACGAGCTCGTCGTGCGCGTCCCGCCGGACGAGCTGCTCGGTGACAGCCGCGGCGATGATCCGCGCGTTCGGATCGTCGGCGAAGACGGACGCCGGCTCTCCGACCATACCGATGACGACGTCACGCCGGACCGGGCGCGCCGGCGCGCATGCCTGCAGGACCAGGATGGCGCCGACGAAAAGGAGCGCGAGCGACCGCGACCGCACCCACGAAGGCTACGGTCTGTTGGCGAAGGGCTCCGTGTCGCGGACGGCCTGCGGCAGTGGGGCCGCGTCGGGCCGACGGGCCGTCGCGGCGTTCGCCGCGAAGTCGCCCGCGGTCGTGCGGTAGTCAGTGGCGCGCGAGTCCATCGGTCGCTGCAGCGCGTTGCGTCCATTGAGCATCCACTCGCCGGCGGTGACCGCGTTCCGCGAGACGTCGGGGGCGGCGGGGATCGCCGTGGCCGACGCGACCGATCCGGCGAACAGGAACGCCGAGAAGGCCGCCGCGACGGTGAGCTCGGAGACGCGGGCCAAGAGGCCGAGGCGGCCGAGCCTGGCCGGCTGGGGCGCCGACCAGCGGACCGCTGCCCGGACGCGCGCCGGCCCGACGTTGGCCGTGAGGGCCCGCAGCGGCGCGAACGCCTCGTCGAGCGCCGCATCGACCGGCCGGCGATGCTCGAGGGGAAGGGGCGCGGGTCTGAACAGCCTCATCGGGCCTGCCTGTGCATCTGCTGTCCGGTAGCTCCGAAGACCTCCGCAGGTTCGAAGTCCAGGCCCGGATGTGCCGAAAGCTGCACTCGGAGCTTGCGCAGGGCGTAGTGGAGGCGGGACTTCACGGTGCCGACCGGCACCTCCACGACCTCCGCGATCTCCGCCAGGTTGAGACCGTTCAGATAGTGGAGGACGACGACGATCTTGTGCTTCGGACCGAGCTCGTCCACGCATTCGAGCACGACCCGCCGCCGCTCGGTGCGCTCGGCGGCCTCGCTCGGCGACTCGCCCTCGGCCGCGAGGTCGTACGTCCCCTCGTCGAATGAGCTGAACGTGACGCCCTTCCGCGGGCGGCGGTTGTACGACAGGTTGACCGCGACCCGGTAGAGCCAGGGCCGCAGCGTGTCGTCGGGCTCGAGGCGCTCGATCGCGCGATGCGCCCGAGCGAACGTGTCGACGACGATCTCCTCCGCGGCCGAGGGGTCCTTCGTGATCGCAAGGCCGAGGCGGTAGATCCCGTCGCGGTAGCGGTAGAACAGATTGTCGAACGCGGGGGCTTCACCGCCGCGTGCGGCATACACGAGCTCGCGATCGGAGCGCGGCTCGGCGTCGACGCCGTCGGTCTTCCGCGGCACGCGCGTCACGGCAGGTACCGCCGGGTCGCGCGGAGCCGCGACGTGTCGGTGAGCTCACCCCGCTGCACGGTCTTGCCTGACTCCGGCGCGTGCAGGTACGTGATCTCGCCGGTCGCGATGGCGGTATGCGTCACGCGATCCGTTCCGAAGAAGAAGAGATCGCCCGGCCGCGCCCGATCCACCGGCCGGCCCCCCAGCGCCTGCTGGTCCGCATCACGGTCCAGCCCCACACCATTCAGACGGTACACCTGCTGGGTGAGGCCAGAGCAGTCGATCCCGAGCGCGGTCGTGCCACCCCAGACATACGGCACGCCGAGGAACGACTCGGCTGTCGCGAGCAGATCGTCCGGCGTCGGAGAGCGTTGGGGCAGCGTGGCGACCTCGACGGTGTCGTCGATCAGGACGTACACGTCCGGATGCCGGCCGACCCGCCACCAGTCGCCCTCCCGCTCGCGCATCACGATCGGCGCGCCTGCCGGGAGCTCGTCCACGATCTCCGCCTCCGTGGACGGCGCGGCGTACGCGCGAGCGAGCGGCACGGCGACCACGACCGCCTGTGGGGTGCGGTACTCGGTGAGGTGCGCGGCCCGCATCCAGCCGAAGTAGAGATCCGGCCCCTGGACGTACGTCCACTCACCGCGCTCGGCGAGACGGGTCATGAACTCGCCGTACTGGGCCTCGTCGACGAGCTCCGCGGAATCGTCGGGCTCGCCGCGCAGCGGCGACACGCCCCGGTTGGCGATCCCGCGAGGTGTCCAGACCATCGCGACCCGCGTCGCGGGCACGACGCTCACGCGGGCCTGTACCGGAGCACGGGCTTGCGCGCCGCGGTGACCTCGTCGAGCCGCCTGAGCGGGGCCTTCACCGGGGCTTCGCGCACGCTCTTCGGATCGGTCTCGATCCGCTTCGCGATCCGGAGCAGCGCATCGGCGAAGGCGTCGAGGGTCTCCTTGGGCTCCGTCTCGGTCGGCTCGATCATGAGCGCCTCGGGCACGATGAGCGGGAAGTACACCGTCGGCGGGTGGAAGCCCTCGTCGATGAGGGCCTTCGCGATGTCGAGGCCGTTCGCCCCCTGGCGCTTCTGCCTCGCGGCGGTCAGCACGAACTCATGCATCGGTGACCGCTCGTAGGCGACGTCGTATCCGTCGCGCACGAGCGCGAGCAGGTAGTTCGCCGCGAGGATCGCGTCCCTGCCGGTCTCCACGAGGCCCTCCTCGCCGAGGGTGCGGATATACGTGTAAGCGCGCACGAGCACCCCGAAGTTCCCGACGAACGACCGGACCCGCCCGATGCTCCGCGGGTGCTCGACCGCCGTCTCGCGGCGGTAGCTGCCGGCGCCGTCCTTGACGATCCGCGGCACCGGGAGGAACGGCTCGAGGTGCTTCTTCACGCAGAGCGGGCCCGCGCCGGGGCCGCCCGCGCCGTGCGGAGTGGAGAAGGTCTTGTGGACGTTGATATGGACGCAGTCGAAGCCGAGGTCGCCAGGCCGCGCGACGCCGAGCAGCGCGTTCATGTTCGCGCCGTCGCCGTACACGAGCCCCCCGGCCTGGTGCACCGCATCGCACACCTCGCGCACACGCTCCTCGAACAGGCCCAGGGTGTTGGGGTTCGTGAGCATGAACCCGACGACGTCGTCGCCGAGCGCGGCCTTCAGCGCGTCGAGATCGACGTTCCCGCGCGCGTCGCTCTTCACGGTCGTCACGTCGAACCCGCCCATGGCCGCGGACGCCGGGTTCGTGCCGTGGGCGGAGTCGGGCACGATGACGCGCCGGCGCTTCGTGTCGCCGCGTGCGGCGTGGTACGCCTTGAACATCAGGATCGCGGTGAGCTCCGCGTGCGCACCGGCGGCCGGCTGCAGGGTGACCTGGTCCATGCCGCTGATCCCGGCGAGGAGCTCCTGCAGCTCGTACAGGAGGCGCAACGCGCCCTGCACGGTCTCGTCCGGCTGGTGCGGATGGATGTCCGCGAAGCCCGGCAGCGATGCGGCGCGATCGTTGATCTTCGGGTTGTACTTCATCGTGCACGAGCCGAGCGGGTACATGCCCGCGTCGACGGAGTAGTTGAGTTGGGCGAGATGCGTGAAGTGGCGCACCACCTGCGGCTCGCTGAGCTCCGGCAGCGGCAGCGGTGCGGTGCGCGCGAACCCAGCCGGGATGACGGCGTCGGCCTCGTCGCCGCCGCGGACGTGCCGGCCGCCACGACCCGGCTGCTGCAGCTCGAAGAGGAGCGGCTCGAGCGCAGGCATCGCGGTCTTGGTCCCGGTCTCGAACCGCACGCGCCCGCTCATGCGGCGGCCACCGGACGCCGCGCGGTCATCCGCTCAACCGCTCCGACGAGCGCGTCGACGTCGGCCTCCGACGTGAGCTCGGTGCACTGGATCGTCACACCGTCGCCGCAGCCGGTGTAGTGGCGGCCGATCCCCTCGCCCACCTGGATGCCGTCGGCAAGCAGCGCCGTGCGAAGCTCGCCGCCGAGCGGCGTGCGGAGCGCGAAGCGGTCGAAGAACGAGCCGGCGGTGCCCGCCGTCACCTCGGGC
>JALYLX010000067.1 GCA_030773995.1 Chloroflexota bacterium | reverse complement strand
CGCCGGGCGCGAGCACCTGTACCTCGCGGCGTATGACGCGCAGACCGGAGCGCGCGAGATCATCGACGCGCCCGACTGGGACGTCGAGCTCGCTGCATCGTCGGCCGATGGCCGCGCGCAGATCTGGTCGGTGAACGAGGACGGGTACTCGACGCTCCACTGGCAACGCGACCGCACGCACGGCGGGGAACGCGCGCTCCGCGGCGTCTGCGAGG
Organism: Chloroflexota bacterium; assembly: GCA_030773995.1. Lineage (GTDB taxonomy): Bacteria > Chloroflexota > Limnocylindria > P2-11E > P2-11E > UBA4735. Next base: position 7,720 of record JALYLX010000067.1, on the reverse strand, counting down.
ACCTGATCATCTCCGCGGACGGCTCGCTCGCCGCGTACCACCGCACGTCGGCGACCGACGCGCCGCAGCTTTGGGTGCTCGATCTGCGCACCGGCGGCGCGCGGGTCGTCTTCGAGACCGCACGGACGGTGCGGGCGGCCGACCTCGTCGAACCGGAGCTCATCCGGATCAAGGCCGGCGACGGGGACATCCCGTGCTTCGTGTTCCGGCCGAAGGGCGCGGCGGGCCGCACCGCCGCGGTGCTGTACCCGCACGGCGGTCCGGAGGGCCAGTCTCGGCCAGGCTTTCCGGATCGGATGGCGTATCTCCAGTCCCTCATCGACCGGGGGATCACGCTCGTCGTGCCGAATATCCACGGCTCGACCGGCTATGGCCTCGGCTGGCAGAAGGCCATCCACCGTGACTGGGGCGGCATCGACGCCCGCGATCTCCGCGCGGTCGCCGACTGGATGGCGGCTGACGCGCGAATCGACCCGAAGCGCCTCGCGGTCTATGGCGGCTCGTACGGCGGGTTCGCGACGCTGGTCTGCGTCACCACGATGCCCGAGCGCTGGAAGTGCGCCGTCGACGTGTTCGGCGTCGCGAACCTCGTCACGATGATCGAACACGCCCAGCCGAACTGGCGGCGATTCCTGAAGCTCTGGATCGGCGACCTCGAGACCGACCGCGCCAAGCTCGCTGAGCGCTCGCCGATCACGCACATGGACAAGGTCCGTTGCCCGATGCTCGTCGTGCAGGGCACGAACGACCCGCGCGTGCCGAAGGAGGAGTCGGATCAGGTCGTGGAGCGGCTCCGCGCGCGCGGCGTGCCGGTCGAGTACATGGTCTTCGAGGACGAAGGGCACGGCTTCACAAAGCGGGCGAACCAGGACACCGCCCACACCCGGATCATCGAGTTCCTCACGGAGCAGCTCACCGCCTAGCGGGCCGCGCCCTCAGCGCAGCGCGACCCTCTTGACGTATCGCGTCGCGTACACCTCATCGCCGAAGCTCAAGATCTTGTTGTCGACCCACCCGGTCGGGAGCATCGCGGCCTGCACGTCGTCCCACGACAGGAGCCCGGGTTTCAGGAAGGGCTTCTTCCAGACCACGACCCAGATCGCGCCATCGGTGCTCGTGATGCGCACGAGCTCGGTCGCGAGGGCGTTCGCGCCGACCGGCTCGAGCGCGAAGCACAGACAGAGACCGAACCGCGCGGCGCGGTAGCGCAGCGGGAGCTCGAGCTCGGCGCGGTCGAGCTGGCCAGCCAGGTGCTCGATCGGCCGGTCGTACGTCGCGACGTCGCCGATGCGCACCGCCGGCAGATCGGCGGCGACCCCGAGCTTCGGGATGATCTCGTCCGCCGCGCGGAGCCCCTTTGGCCGTGGCACCGCGCCAGTATCGGCGGGAACGCTGCTTGCACGGCCGCTGCTCGTGGCACTGACCGAGCGGCGAGACCGGCCGATCCTCATCGTCGACGACGACAACGACATCCTTGCCGTCGAGCGGGAGGTGCTCGGCGAGGCGGGGTTCTCGGTCAGTGAGGCCCACAACGGCGCGGAGGCCCTGATCGCGCTCGATCGGGACCCACCGGCGATGATCGTTCTGGACGTGCAGATGCCCGGCATCGACGGGCCGGCCTTCGCGGGTGAGCTGCGCAAGCGGCTGCGGCACGTGCCGCTCGTCATCGTCACGGCCGCGGCTGATCCCAAACACGAGGCCGATCGGTGCAACGCCGAGGCGTACCTGGCGAAGCCGTTCCACGCTCAGGACCTGCTCCGGCTCGTGCGGCGGTTCTCCACCTAACTACCATCCCCGCGTGGACGAGATCGCGAAATACAACCAGGGCCGCTGGCGCCGGCTCGTCGACGCGAATGCGGTGTTCACCCGACCGGCGCTCGAGCTCGATGCCGAGACGGCGCGCCGCAGGCTCGACCCGAATGGACACCTCGGCGCGATCGATGGAAAGCACGTGCTGGTGCTCGCCGGCGGGGGCGGTCAACAATCGGTCGCGTTCGCGCTCCTCGGCGCGCGTGTGGTCGTGTTCGACCTTTCCGACGCGCAGCTGGCGCGCGATCGCGACGCGGCCGCCCACCACGGGGTCGAGATCCGGACCGTCGAAGGCGACATGCGCGACCTCTCCGCCTTCGGCGCCGCAGCGTTCGACATCGTGTCGCAGCCCTACTCGCTCAACTTCGTCCCGGACTGTCGGGCGGTGTTCCGCGAAGTCGCGCGGATCCTGAGGCCGGGCGGCATGTATTGCGTCGACGTCGCGACCCCGTATGTCCTGGGCGTCGGGGAGAGGGATTTCGACGGGGAGGGATACGTCGTGAAGCTCCCGTACCTGCAGGGTGCGCTTCTCGAGACGCCCGACGCCGCGTGGGTGGCCGGCGGACGAGCGATCGAGCCGTCGCGCGAGTACCGCCAGACGCTTGCCACGGTGATCAACGGTCTCGTCGAGAGTGGCTTCCGGATCACGCATCTCGACGAGGGTCTCCATACGGATCCGGATCCTCACGCGACGCCCGGCAGCTGGGACCACTTCAACGCGATCGTGCCGCCGTGGCTGTCGTTCTGGGCGGTGCGCGAAAGGTGACCGCGCGCCTCTTCGTCAAGCAGACCGACGGCGTGCACGAGCGTCCACCGGCGGAGCTCTCCGACGTACGCGGGACGCCCGCGTGGCTCGACATCGTTCATCCCGACGACTCCGAGCTCGCCCTCATCGCGGACGAGCTCGGCCTCCATCCGCTCGCGGTCGAGGATGTGCGCAATCGGCACGACCGCCCGAAGGCCGACGCCTACGAGGGCTACTACTTCATCACCTTCAGCGCGCTCGATTCCCACAGCCCCGGCGCGCTGACGACGGAGCTCTTCCAGATCTTCGCGTTCACCGACGTGCTCGTCACCGTGCGGGTCGGGGACTGGCCGGCGCGCGACGACGTCGAGAAGCGTTGGCGCGAGGGCCGGCTCCCGTCGGCCGGCATGCTCCTGCACGCGCTCCTCGACACGACCGTCGACGGCTACTTCCCGATCATCGACGACTACGGCGAGCGCGCCGACGTCCTCGAAGGGCTGATCCTGCAGGACACCAACGGCGATGCGCTGCGGACCTCGCTCGCCGAGCTGTTCCTCCTGAAGCGCGATCTCCTCCGCGTCCGGAAGCTCATCGCGCCGGAGCGCGAGGTGCTCCAGGTGCTGAGCCGCGGTGACGCGGAGTGCTATGGACCCGAGGAGCGGCGCTACTTCCAGGACGTCTATGACCACGTGGTGCGCGTGACCGATGAGATCGACACGCTCCGCGACCTCGTGAGCAACATCGTCGACGCGAACCTCGCCGCGGTATCGAACCGGCTGAACGAGGTGATGAAGGTCCTCACCGCGGTCGCGACGATCCTCCTCGTCATGACCGTCGTGACCAGCTTCTTCGGCCAGAATTTCGTCGCCTTCATCCCGTTCGACTCGGCAACCGTGTTCTGGGCTTCGATCGTGGTCACGGTCGTCGCCGTCGTGGCGTTGGCCGTGTACTTCCGCAGGAAGCGGTGGCTGTAGCGGACGTGCTGGCTCCCGGGCCGACTCGCGCGGGGCCAGCTTTCCCCATAGACTGACCGCTGCCTTGGCCGCACTCCGCACCCCGGGTGGAGCGCGTTGAACGCGGCGATCCTGGGCCAGGTCGGACTCACAATCGCGGTCCCCATCGCGTTAGGTGCCTGGCTCGGTGTCAAGCTCGATGCCGCGCTGGGTACCTCGCCGTGGGGCCTGCTGGGTCTGATCTTCGTGGGGATGGCGGCCGCGGGGGGAGGCGTGGCTCTGCTCATCAAGCGATACGCGGAGGAGAACCCGGTGACGCCGTCGAGCGAACGCGCACGCCAGGCCGGACGGGCCTGGCAGGCCGAGCAAGATGAAGAAGAGCGCCAGCGCGAGGAGCAGCGCTAGTGGGTTTTCTGTTCCCGAACGGGTTCAAGTTCCCGGACATCCCGACCACGTTCGCCCTCACCGGCCAGCCGATCTTCACCATCGGGCCGATCAGCTACACGAACGCGCACTTCACGATGCTGCTCGTCATGATCCTGCTCTCTGCAGTGGCCTTCGCATCGACACGGCAGTTGAGGGACGAGCCGACAGGGCTGCAGAACGTCGCGGAGATGCTGGTCCAGGGGCTCGGGGACTTCGTCGTGAGCATCGGCGGACCGAAGGCGATCAAGTACCTCCCGCTGTTCGGCACGCTGTTCCTGTTTATCGTCACGTCGAACTGGCTGTCGGTCGTGCCGTTCGTTGGTCAGGTCACCTGGCTCCATTCACCGACGGCTGACTACCACATCACCTTCGCGATGGCCTTCGTCTCGTGGCTCGCGTACCAGACCGAGGGCTTCCGCAACCTCGGGTTCTCGTACGTGAAGCGCTGGTTCAACTTCAGCGGTTTCAAGGACGGCCCGTTCATCGGCGGCATCTTCATCCTTGTCGGATTGATCGAGCTCTTCAGTGAGATCTTCCGGATGCTCACGCTGACGCTTCGTCTCTGGGGCAACGTGTTCGGCGGCGAGATCATGCTCACCGTCATGAGCGCGCTGCTCCTCGTGCCGGGGCTCGCGCTCCCATTCGTTGGCCTCGAGGTCTTCATCGGCCTCGTGCAGGGCCTCGTCTTCGCGCTCCTGGTCCTCATGTACTTCGTGCTGGCGATCGAATCGCACGACGAATCTCACGAGGAGGGGAGTCACTCGGACACGGATCGTGTTCCGAATGAAGAACAGCACCCAGAACCCATCGCCGCGTAAATAACCAAGAGGGGGACAGCACGCATGGATTTCCAGGGTCTTGCCGCCGGCCTCGCCGTCGGTCTCGGAGTCATCGGTCCCGGTCTCGGCATCGGCATCCTCACCGCGAAGTCGTCTGAGGCGATCGGGCGCAACCCGGACGCAGCGGGCGCGATCCGGACGAACATGATCCTCGGCGCGGCGCTGGCCGAAGGCCTCGGGATCCTCTCGTTCGTGCTCGGCATCCTGCTCTGGACGAAGATCGTTTAGATGCAGCTCGGCATCCTCGCTGAAGAGAGCACCGGACTGACGGTCCAGCCCTATTGGGTGCTGGTCGCGATCGTTCAGTTCCTCATCCTCTTCTTCCTGCTCCAGCGGTTCCTCTGGGGTCCGATCCAGAAGACGCTTCAGGCTCGCGCCGATCGGATCCGCGAAGGCCTTGAGAACGCTGAGGCCGCGAAACGCGAGCGCGAGCAGATGAAGACCGAGGTCGAGCGGCTCCTCGCGGAGGCGCGCCGCGAGGCCGCGGCGATCGCCGAGCGGGCCACGAAAGCGGCGGAAGCCGCGGCCGCCCAGATCCGTGCCGAGGCAAAGGCCGAGGGCGATCGGCTGCGCGAGCGTGCAAAAGCCGACGCGGAGCAGCTGCACCAGCAGGCGCTCTCGCAGCTGCGCGCCGAGGTGGCGTCGATGGCCGTTCTCGCGGCCAGCAAGATCCTCGGCAAAGAGGTCGACGCCAACACGCACCGCGCGCTCATCGAGCGATCGCTCGATGAGGCCGGCGACGATCTCGGGAAACTCAACTAGTGGCGTTGTCCGGCTCCGCCGCCCGGCGCTACGCGGAGGCGATCCTCGACCTTGCGGGGGCGGGCACCGCCGTCGAGGCGTACCGCACGGCGCTCGACAGCCTCGCCGCGGGCATCTCGCCGCAGGCCATCCGTGCGCTGCGCGATCCGAGCGTGCCGGTGAAGCAGCGGCTCGCTGCGATCGATGCGGTCACGAAGAGTCAACCGAAGGCGATCCGTTCGCTCCTGGTCCTTCTCGAGACACGCGGGCGCATCGCACTGCTGCCTGACATCGCCCGCGCCTACGGAGATCTCGTCGACCGCCGCGCGGGGATCGTGAAGGCGAAGATCACGACCGCGATCGCGCTGGACGCGAGCGAACAGGACGCGTTCGTCGACCGGCTCGAGAAGACGTCCAGGCACAAGCTCAAGGCGACGTTCGCTGTGGATGAGACGCTCATCGGCGGCGCCCAGATCCAGCTCGGTGATCACCTGATCGATTCCAGCGTGCGCGCACAACTGAACGCGCTGCGCACGCAGCTTTCTGGCAGCTGAGGAGTAATTGAATGACAACGACCGCTTCAGAGATCACCGACATCATCAAGGCTCAGATCAAGGAGTTCGAAGGGCAGGCCGAATCCGCTGACGTCGGCACCGTCGTCGAGATCGGCGACGGCATCGCCCGGATCCACGGGCTCGCCGGGTGCATGGCCTCCGAGCTCCTCGACTTCGGGAATGAGGTGTTCGGGCTCGCGTTCAACCTCGAAGAGGACACCGTGAGCGCGATCATCCTCGGCGACTACACCGGCATCGAGGAGGGCGGCGTGGTCCGCACGACCGGCCGGATCGTACAGACCGGCGTCGGACCGCAGCTCGTCGGCCGCGTCGTCGATCCGCTCGGTCGCGCGCTCGACGGCAAGGGCGAGATCGTCTCGAAGGAGTTCCGCCCGGTCGACGTCGTGGCGCCGGGCGTCATCACGCGGCAGAACGTCGACACGCCGGTGCAGACCGGCATCAAGGTGATCGACTCGATCACCGCGATCGGGCGCGGCCAGCGCGAGCTCATCATCGGCGACCGCCAGACCGGCAAGACCGCGGTCGCGGTCGACACGATCATCAACCAGAAGGGCCAGGACCTCATCTGCATCTACGTTGCGATCGGCCAGAAGGAATCGTCGGTCGCGAAGCTCGTCGCGACGCTCGAGGAGCACGGGGCGATGGAGCACACGATCGTCGTCGTCGCCGGCGCGGCCGACCCGGCGACGCTGCAGTACCTGGCACCCTTCGCCGGCTGTGCGATGGGGGAGTTCTTCCGCGACTCCGGGAAGGACGCGCTCGTTGTGTACGACGACCTGTCGAAGCACGCCTGGGCGTACCGGCAGGTGTCGCTCCTCACGCGACGCCCGCCGGGTCGCGAGGCCTACCCCGGCGACGTGTTCTACCTGCACTCCCGTCTCCTCGAGCGCGCGGCGCGCCTGAACAAGGAGAACGGCGGCGGGTCACTCACCGCTCTGCCGATCATCGAGACGCAGGCGAACGACATCGCCGCATACATCCCGACGAACGTCATCTCCATCACCGACGGCCAGATCTACCTCGAGACCGACCTCTTCAACCAGGGCATCCGCCCCGCGATGAATACCGGGCTCTCGGTCTCGCGGGTCGGCGGCGACGCCCAGACGAAGGCGATGCGGGCCGTCCAGCGCGGTCTGCGGGCGGACATCGCGCAATACCGCGAGCTCGCGGCGTTCGCGCAGTTCGGTTCCGACCTCGACAAGGCGACGCAGCAGCAGCTCCGTCGTGGTGAGAAGACGATCGAGGTCATGAAGCAGCCGCAGTACCAGCCGCTCTCGCTCGTGAACGAGGTCGTGATCATCTTCGCCGTCACGAACGGCTACCTCGACGACATCCCGACTCCAAAGGTGAAGGATTTCGAGCGGGATATCTTCCGGTTCATGGAGACGCAGTACCGCGAGCTCGCGGACAGCATCTCCAAGACGAAGACGTTCGACAAGGAGATCGAGGCCAAGGCTCGGACGATGATCGAGGAATTCAAGAAGACCAACAGCTACGCCGACAGCGGGCCGGCGGCCCCGGCTCCGCCTGCGCCGACCGGGCCCCAGTCGTCAAACGGGAAAACCATTGAGAAGGCCGCCGAGAAGCCCGCCGAGAAGCCCGCCGAGAAGCCCGCCGAGAAGCCCGCCGAGA